>NZ_DASVQG010000347.1:0-1786 GCF_036389215.1 Jatrophihabitans sp. | reverse complement strand
ACCCTCGGGCAGCCAGCCCTCGGCGTAGTGGGCGTGCAGGTCGACAGGACCGTCGCCGGCTGGTGCGTCCGGCGCGGAGCCGGCCGGTAGCAGAACGCGCATGGCTGCTATCTCAGCACAATCCGCCCCGGGAACACCTTCTCCGACCGGCGCGCCGGGCAGTGGCCCGCGGGCGCCACCGGAGCGCCGGCCGTACCTTGCGAAATTGCTGGTCACATTCAGGAACGTTTTGCGGGCCAGCGGAGTTGCTACAGATTTAGACAGCCATCCGACGAACGGCTCTAAAACGACATTAAGGAACCTCCATGACGATGATCGTGCCTTCCCTCTCACCGTCAGCCCACGCTGCCTTGGCGGCCCGGCTGGAGGACCTCCAGGCGCAACGCACGCAGACGGCGATCGAGAGCATCCCGCCCGGTGGCTCGGGCGACGCTGCCGATCACGCGGGCAACGTCGAGGCGTTGATCCGGCTGGGTGAACTCGACGCCCGGATCGCGGCGCTGCAGGTGCAGTTGCAGGCCCCCATCACCGAGGCTCCAGCCGCTCAGGTCGCCGAGATCGGCAGCCTGGTGACCCTGCGGTTCTCCGACGACGACGAGGACCAGCAGTTCCTGATCGGGCTGGTCGAGCAGGCCGCCCCCGGCGTCGAGGTGATCACCCCGACCAGCCCGCTGGGTGCGGTGCTGCTGGGCGCCCAGCCCGGAGACGAGCTGACCTACCGGGTCGCCAGCGGAGCGAGCATGACGGTCACCCTGCTCGAGATCGCCGGCTGAGCACTGCTCGACGGCGGCACTGCTCGACGGCTGGCGCGGGCCGACGGCGGCGGGCGGCTCGACGGCTGACGTCGGGTCGCCAGTAAGGTGGCCGGATGACGCCGAAGCCAGTCGCCAAGGCCGTGCCGTTGCGCGAGACCCTGCGGGCTGCCCAGGGTCCGGTCACCCTGCTCGGCTACGACGCCACGAGCAAGCCGCTGGCTCCGCGGTCGAAGTCCGAGGCGGCTAAGGAGCTGGCCAAGACGGGGAAGGTGCTGGCCGCCCAGCAGGAGATGCTCTTTGCCAACGGCGCCAACGGTGACCGGCGGCGGGTGTTGCTGGTGCTGCAGGGCACCGACACCTCGGGCAAGGACGGCGTGGTCAGCCATGTGGTCGGACAGGTCGGCCCGGCCGGGGTGCGCATCACCTCGTTCAAGAAGCCGACCGCCGAGGAGGCGGCGCACCACTTCCTGTGGCGGATCCGCCGGGCGCTGCCGCCCGCGGGCATGATCGGGGTCTTCAACCGCTCGCACTACGAGGACGTGCTGGTCACCCGGGTGCACGAGAGCATCGACGACGACGCCTGGGCCGAGCGGATCGCCGACATCAACGCCTTCGAACGTCAGCTGGCGGAGTCCGGGACCGTCCTGCTCAAGTGCTTCCTGCACATCAGTTATGGCGAGCAGCGCGCGCGGCTGCTGGCCCGGCTGGACGATCCCACCAAGGTCTGGAAGTTCAACCCCGCTGACATCGACGAGCGGGCCTACTGGTCGGACTACCAGTCCGCCTACGCCGCCGCGATCGCGGCCACCTCGACCGAGTCGGCACCCTGGTACATCGTTCCCAGCGACTCCAAGTGGTACCGCAACTGGGCGGTCAGCCAGCTGCTGCGCGACGCGCTGCTCGGGCTGGAGCTGAGCTACCCGGCGGCCGACTTCGACGTCGAAGCCGCCCGGGCGCGGTTGCAGCCACCCTTCTGACGGCTGAGCCCTGATCGGGTCGCCCCTACCCGGCTGTCAGGGCCTGCTGGTTGT
>NZ_DASVQG010000346.1:0-52348 GCF_036389215.1 Jatrophihabitans sp. | reverse complement strand
GGATCAACACCGACGCCATCGACAACTCGGCCGGGGTGGACACCTCCGATCACGAGGTGAACATCAAGATCCTGCTCGATCAGGCGGTGCAGGCCAAGCAGCTGGACATGGCGCACCGCAACAAGCTGCTGGCCTCGGTCACCGACGAGGTCGCGGCCCTGGTGCTGCGCGACAACTACGAGCAGAACGTCCTGCTCGGCGTCGCCCGGCACGGCGCCCGGTCCCTCCTGTCGGTGCACCGGCGGCTGGTCAAGGACCTGGAGAAGGCCGGGCGGCTGCACCGGGAGCTGGAGTTCCTGCCCACCGACAAGGAGCTGGCCGCCCGTGAGGCCGAGCACGGCGGCCTCACCTCGCCGGAGCTGGCGGTGCTGACCGCCTACGTCAAGATCTCCCTTGCCGAGCGGCTCGGTGCCTCGACGCTGCCGGACGAGCCGTGGTTCCAACGGGTGCTGCGCTCCTACTTCCCGCACCCGATCGCCGAGCGGTTCGCCGACAACCTCGCCGCGCACCCGCTGCACCGCGAGATCATCGCCACCTGCGTGGTGAACGACCTGGTCAACCGGGGCGGCTCGACGTTCGTGTTCCGGGCGCAGGAGGAGACGGCCGCGGACCCCGCGCAGATCGCCCGGGCCTACACGGTGATCCGCGAGGTGTTCGGCCTGGAGCAGATCTGGGCGAGCCTGGAGGCGCTGGACAACCAGGTCAGCGCCGATGCCCAGCAGATCGGCTACCGCGAGGTGCGCCGGACGATGGACCGGGCGGTGCGCTGGCTGGTGGACGTCCGGTTCCCGATCAGCGACGTGACCGCCGAGATCGAGCGGTTCGGCCCCACGGTGGAGGAGATCAAGCCGAAGGTGCCCGAGCTGCTGCGCGGCCGGGAGCGGGAGAACCTCTACGCCGAGGTCGACCGGCTGGTCGGGCACGGGCTGCCGCGCGAGCTGGCGCTGGAGATCTCCTGCCTGCTGAGCTCCTTCCTGCTGCTGGACGTCGTCGAGATCGCGGTCGCCAACGACCGGCCGGCTGTCGAGGTCGCCGACCTGCACTTCGCGCTGTCGGAGCGGTTGAGCGTCGATGACATCCTCTCCGCGGTCACCAACCTGCCCCGCGACGACCGGTGGTCGGCACTGGCCCGGGCGGCGATCCGGCACGACGTGTACGCCGCGCTGGCCGCCGTCACCGCCTCGGTGCTCAAGGACACCGACCCGTCGCTGCTGGCCACCGAACGGCTGAACAGCTGGGCCGCGCAGAACCCGGAGCGGGTCGAGCGGTCTCGTACCACCTTCGCCGAGGCGCTGTCGCGCGACCAGGTGGACCTGGCGACGCTGTCGGTGGTGCTGCGGGTGATGCGCGGGTTGCCGTCCTCGGCGGTGAAGTCGACGTACTGAGGCCCGATCGGTTCAGGCGCTGGCCGGCTCAGCCGGCGTGCTGGTGCGGGCCCAGACGGTGGTGGCGCCGGCCCGGGCGGCGACACCCCAGTCGTCGCACAGTTCGGCCACGATCCGCAGGCCCCGGCCGTCGGCGTCCTGGCAACCGGCGTGCCGGGCCGCGATCGCCGGTCGGGTGGTTCCCGGGACGCCACCGTCGGTGACCGAGATCTGGTAACCGTCGGAGTCCACCGACCAGCTCACGGCCAGCTGCCCGGACGGCAGCGGCGCGGCATGCCGGACCGCGTTGCCGACCAGCTCGCTGGCGATCAGTGCCGCGTCCAGTGCCTGCTCGGTGGTCAGTCCGGCGGCATCGAAGGCCGCCAGCACGCCGCGGCGAGCCACCGCGGCGCTGCTGGGCGCGTGCCGGACCCACAGGGTGGACATCTGACCCGCCTCCGAGGTCGCTCGGCGCGCCCGACTGGCGACACCGCTGACGTCAGGTTTTGTACCCGGCAGGGCAGCCCGATAAACGTCTAAGCCACGACCACTTTGGGCGACATGTCGGTTACTGTCCGTGCCAGCACCTCACCGGGCGGCTTGCCGGAGCTGGGCCAGCACCGCCGCCGGCCGGTTGGTGATGATGGCGTCCACCCCCAGGTCGCTGACCAGCTCGACGTCCTGGGGCTGGTCCACCGTCCAGCAGAACACCCGGTTGCCGGCCTGGTGGGCCCGCTCGACATAGTCGGGCTCCGAGCGCAGCAGCCGGATGCCGGGACCGCTGATGTGCACGCCGGCCGGCAGCGAGCCGTCACGGCGCAGCGGGATCCAGCGCTCCTCCATCAGCAGGGTCAGCGGCACCGACGGCGCGAGTTGCCTGATCCGCCGCAGCGCGATCGGCGCGAAGCTCATGATGGTGACCGGGTGTTCGGCCGCCGATGCCGGCCCGGCACCGGCGGTCGGCACCGCGTCCCTGGCCCACCCGAAGCGACGAAGCAGCCCTACCAGTTCCTTCTCCACCAGGCCGCCGTAGCGGGTGGGGTGCTTGGTCTCGATCAGCAGCTTGAGCGGGCGGCCGGCATCGGCCACCACCCCCAGCAGCGTCTCCAGGGTCAGCACGGTGGAGCTGTCCGGCTGCTCCCGGTCCGGGGCGACGCCGGCCAGGTAGGGCGAGTCGGTCAGCAACTCGTCGGCCGAACTCGGTAGCTCGTCGTGCCAGGACCCGAAATCCAGCGCCTGCAACCCCGACAGGTCCAACTCGCTGACGATGCCGGTGCCGTTGGAGGTGCGGTTGACGGTGCGGTCGTGCACGCAGACCAGATGACCGTCCCGGGTCAGCCGGACATCGCATTCCAGCCCGTCGGCGCCGGTGTCGATCGCCGCAAGGTAGGCGGGCAGGGTGTGTTCGGCGACATCGCCGGAGGCGCCCCGGTGGGCGATCACCAGCGGGTTCTGGTTCGGTTCCAGGGCCGGACGGCTCCGGTACCGCGACAGCGGGCGTGCCATGGGCGGCGCTAGCAGGAGCGCGGGCCGCCGCCGACGGAGAGGGGTGGCGAGCCGGGCGGCTCACCGTCGTTGCCGGTATCAGGGTCGGTGATCAGCTGTGGCCGCTTATGGATGTCGCGGTCGACACCCGGGACCAGGCGTGGCCCGAATTCGTTCACAGTGTCTAGTGTGCGCTCGCGGTGGCCCGATCCGGAACCCGCCCCGCCGAAAATGTCTGCGGGTGCGGCCTAATTCACCAGCCGGTCACTCCACCAGGTGGGTTACTTCACCAGCCGGGTTACTTCACCAGCCGGGACAGCCGGCGGTCGGCGAGGTTCTTGCCGCCGGTCTGGCAGGTCGGGCAGTACTGCAGGGACTTGTCGGCGAAGGACACCTCGCGCACCGTGTCACCGCAGACCGGGCACGGCAGGCCCGTACGGGCGTGCACCGCCAGGCCGCTGCGCTTCTCGGACTTCAGGGTGGCGGCCCGCTGGCCCACCGACCGGGACACCGCGTCGGCGAGGGTGGTCCGCATCGCGGTGTAGAGGGTGCTCACCTGGGACTCGGTCAGCCGGGCCGCGATCGCGAACGGCGAGATCTGGGCCGCGTGCAAGATCTCGTCGGAGTAGGCGTTGCCGATGCCGGCCAGGATGGACTGGGTGGTCAGCACCCCCTTGATCTGGGCGCGCTGGTCGGCCAGCAGGGCGGCGAAGGCATCGAGGTCGATCCGCATCGCATCGGGGCCGAGCCGGGCGATGCCGGGAACGTCCAGCGGGTCGCGGACCAGGTAGACCGCCAGCCGCTTCTGGGTGCCGGCCTCGGTCAGGTCGAAGCCGGCCGGCGGCTCGTCCGGGGCGTCGTCGTCGGCGTCCGGGTCGTCATCGGGGTCGAAGGCCGGCGCCAGGTGCAGCCGGAACGCCAGCGGCCCGCGGCCGGGCTTGGGCGGCACCGGCGACAGCTTCTCCCGCCACTGCAGCCAGCCGGCGCGGGACAGGTGGGTGACCAGGTGCAGGCCGTCCACCTCGAGGTCGAGGAACTTGCCGTGCCGGTTCGCGCCGGTGACGGTCAGCCCGTTGAGCGCGGTCAGCGGCGGGTCGAAGGTCTTGATCACGCTGAAGGCCGCCACGTCGGAGCGGATCACGGTCCGTCCGACGGCGTTCTCGCGCAGGAACGCGGCCAGCGCCTCGATTTCCGGTAGTTCCGGCATGGCTATACGGTAGCGAAGCTTCCTAGGTCAGGTCGTTCGGAGATGACCGACTGAACCATGCGCCGTGCCGTCGAGCTCACGCTCTCGATAGTGGATGGGCCGCAAGAAGGCGTGGACCGCGAGGCGTCGGCCGCAAGTTCCGGCAGCGGGTCTACTCGCAGTGGTAGCCGGTGCTGCTACTCCAACCGCCACAATCCGCGGCGGAAGCTACGCCCGTGCTCACGGCGGTGCACGCCAGGACGACAGCGCAGACCACCGCCGCGAATTTTCCTTTGAGCTTCATGAGATGCCTTTCGTGGTAGGGACCAGCGTCCAGCAGTTGAGGTTCAGGCGGTGACTCGCCCGGCCTTCCCCAGCGCACTTATTAGCAGTAACTGTTGCTGCCGCTCCAACCGCCGTCACAATCCGCGGCGGAAGCAACGCCTGTGCTCATGGCGGTGCACGCCAGGACGACAGCGCAGACCACCGCCGCGAACTTTCCTCTGAGCTTCATGAAATGCCTTTCGTGGTAGGAACCAGTGTCCAGTAGTTAAGTTCAGACGGTGGCCCGCCGAGTTGTCCCTAGCGCACTTATTAGCAGTAACTGTTGCTGCCGCTGTAACCGCCACAATCCGCGGCGGAAGCAACGCCTGTGCTCATGGCGGTGCACGCCAGGACGACAGCGCAGACCACCGCCGCGAATTTTCCTCTGAGCTTCATGAAATGCCTTTCGTGGTAGGGACCAGCGTCCAGCAGCTGGGTGCGGGTAGCGCAGCTTATCGGTGATACCACGGTAGGTCGATCTGTCCGGACGCAGAAAGATCGGCGGCCCACCGCGTGCCCGCGCCGACCGCCGCACCCGGTGCCTTGACCGCTCAGCGGCGGACCGACACCGTCACGGTGAACTTCGGATCGCGGTGCACGACCCGGGTCGCACCGACCAGCCGCCGCAGCGTCGGCAGATAACCCAGGTGCGAATTGAAGACCGTCCACAGCTCACCGCCGGGTGCCAGCACCCGGGACGCCGCCTCGAACAGCTTGACCGCCGCACCCGCGTGCACCGCGCCGCCGAGATGGAACGGCGGGTTGCACACGATCAGCGACGCGCTGTCCGAAGCCACCGAACCGAGCGCGTCGTCGCGGCGCACCGTCACCAGCTCGGCCAGCCCGTTCGCCTCCGCCGTCGCCGAGCAGGACCGGACCGCCGCCGCCGAGGAGTCGCTGGCCAGCACCCGAACGCCTCGCCGGGCCAAGGCAACGGCCAGTACGCCGGTGCCGCAGCCCAGATCGATTGCCGATCCGGCATCGGGTAGCTCGGACAGCACCCCGAGCAGCCGCCGGGTACCGAGGTCGATCGCGGTGCCGGAGAACGCTCCGCCGTGCGCGCACACCCACATCCCGAAGTCGGCATGCCATTCCCGCCGCGGAAACTCCGGCATCAGAGACACCGGAAGATCTCGCCGCAACCCCGAGGCCTCGATCACCCGGGACTTCTGCCGGGCCAGCCCGGCCGTCACCGTCTCGAAGGCCGAGGACAGCACGTCGTTCATCGACGGTGTCAGGTACTTGACCCGCCCACCGAGGAAGACCCGCACCGAGGGATCGGCATGCCGGCCGATCAGCCCGACCCACTCGGCCAGCTCGTCCAAGCCCTTGGGAGCCTGCGCCAGCACTACCCGCGCGCCCGCGAACAACTCGGCCGACAGGGAGCAATCGGCATAGCTGCCGGCCAACCCCAGCCGGTCGGCGTTCAAGGCCCGCGCCAGCTCACCGGTCAGCGCGTCGGTGTGGCTGCGGATCCCCGCACACCCGAACCGGGCGGCGGTGCCGAGAGTCAGCGCGCCGTAGTGATCGCCGACCACCACGACCTCACCCGGTCCGGCCGCGGCCACCGACGACGCTGCGGTGTCCAGCAGCAGCCGGTCGGTGGCGTCGGCGGCGAACAGGTTGGCCGCCTCCACATCAGGAAAGCGCCGCAGCCGCCCGAAGTCGAAGCCGGTCATCCGGCGAGCATGCCAGGCCGGGCCGCCTCTGAGCGGCTCGACTGCTAGCCTCGCCGTCGTCGAGGCTGGGCCACCACGGGGACCAGCCTCATCGGCGGGCCGCGGGGAGTGTCGATGAGCCAACTGAGAACCAACGGGCGGCGGGTGCTGGAAGCCCACCTGCAGAACACCAGCATCCGCGCGATCAGCGGGTCCATGGTCGCCTACGACGGGCAGGTGCAGTTCAAGAGCGCCGGCTTCGGCGGCGGCGAGGGCATGATGGCCGGCCTGAAACGCAAGGCCACCGGTGAGTCGCTGTCCCTGATGGAGTGCACCGGGTCCGGGGTGGTCTACTTCGCCCTCGACGCCCAGGACGTCACGCTGGTGGAGCTGAACAACGAGACGCTGCAGGTCGAGTCCCGCCAGCTGCTCGCCCTGGTGGGCCAGCTGCGGATGGACGTGAAGTTCGCCGGCGTCCGGGGCGTCTCCTCCGGGCAGGGGCTGTTCACCACGACGGTGACCGGCACCGGCCAGGTGGCGATCCTGTCGGCCGGTGGCCCGCTGATCGGCCTCGAGGTCTCGCCCCAGTACCCCCTGGTGGTCGATCCCGACGCGTTCGTCGCGGCCCGGGGCCAGCTGAACCAGTCCTTCGTCACCGACGTCTCGTGGGCCTCGGTGATCGGTGAGGGCAGCGGCGAGCCGTTCTCGCTGCGCTGGGACGGCCAGGGCGTGGTCTACATCCAGCCGGCGGAGCGGCCATGACGTTCGAGAAGGTCAACTCCAAGGTCGTCAAGATCAACCTGGCGTCCAGCGGTGACGTGCTGGCCCGCAAGGGCGCGATGCTCTTCTACACCGGCGACGTCCGGTTCATCCCGCACAGCCCGGGTGGCGGAGCCGGCGGCGGCGCGATGGGCGCCATGGGCGGGGTGGTCGGCATGGCCGGGCGCGCCATGGCAGGCGAGCACCAGGTGATGATGGCGGCCACCGGCAACGGCGAGGTCCACTACGGCCGGGCCGGACTGCACGTGACGGTGGTGCCGCTGCAGGGCAACCAGCTGGTGGTCGAGGCCAGCCGGCTGCTGGCCCACACGGCGAACCTGCAATCCGCGGTCGTCCCGCTGGCTTCGGGCGGTTCCGGCGGCGGCGGGCTGCGCGGGATGGTCCGCGGCGCCGTCACCGGCCAGGGCATGTTCACCACCCAGCTTTCCGGCCACGGCGCCGTGGTGCTGCTCAGCCACGGCGGCACCATCGAGCTGCCGGTCCGGCCCGGCGGTGGTGTCTTCGTCGACCCGCAGGCCTACGTGGGGCACCTGGGCAACGTCCAGGTCAAGCTCGCGGCCAAGGTGGGCTGGCGCGACGCCGTAGGCCGGGGCGGCGGAGAGGCCATGCAACTCGAGGTGAGCGGCGACGGCGTCGTCTACGTCCAGGCATCGGAGCAGAAGCTATGACGATCGCAGTGCACAACCCGCACTCGCTGCCCGACAACGACAACGTGCCGGACAACCCGTACGCGTACTCGCTGGAGATCACCAAGCCCTGGTTCATGAGCAAGGGCGCCATGATCGCCTTCTACGGTTCGCTGCAGTTCGTGGCCGTCCGCGGCCGGGGCCTGAGCGGGATGATCTTCCAGATGGTCACCTCCCAGTTCTCCTCGCCGCTGTACGCGCAGGACTGGGTGGTGGCCGAGGGGCACGGCAAGCTGGTGCTGGGAGACCGGGGTTATGAGATCAACTCCTACGACCTGGACGACGGCAACCTCACCATCAGGGCCTCGAACCTGTTGGCCTTCGAGGGGAGCCTGGCACTGCAGCAATCGATCGTGCCGGGCTTCCTGACCCTGGTGGGCACCGGCAAGTTCCTGGCCTCGTCCTCCGGCGCGGTGATGTTCGCCGAACCGCCGCTGCGGGTCGACCCGGACGCGCTGCTGGGCTGGGCGGACTGCCCGAGCCCGAGCCACCGCTACGACGCGGGCTGGATGGCTGGGTTCCTCGGCACGGCGATGGCCATGCTGGGCGCCTCGTCCGGCGAGGAGCGCCAGTTCGACTTCACCGGCAGCGGCACGGTGCTCATCCAGTCGAGCGAGGCGGTGCGCTCCGACCGCGACATCGTGCAGCTGGTGGAGAGCCACCTGCCGCTGGTAGGCCCGGCCGGCCTGCAGCGGCTGCAGCAGTCCATCCAGCAGCGGCTGCAGCAGCAGAGCAACTAGCAGACAGAACAACCGGATCCCGGCATACTCTGCGAACATGACCGGCCATGGCCGCCGTTTCAAGTGGAGCGGTAGAGAGCTCGGCGAGCAGCCGCACAGCGAGGGCAAGCACCGGCGCGACGAGCACCTGCCCGAGTCGGCCAGTGGTGCACTGGCAATTGACGCGCTGTCGCTGGCCGCAGCGGTGGTTTCTGCTTACCTCGCTATCCGGTTTGACCTCGCATTCCGGAGAAGCAGCGGCAGCGCCGTCGCCGTGCGCTATGCGCTGACCGGCGGATGGGCCGTAGGCGCGGCATTCGCCGTCTGGCACCGCCTGCGCGCGCGGCGAGCGATCCTGGCCGATCCGTGGGGTTACCTGGCCAGGGCGGCCCGGGCCAGGGCGGCGGCGATGAGGCGCCGCGGTAGGCTTCCCGGCTTTCCTGCCGGCCGGTCTGGCACGGCGGAGTCGGCAGCGGGCGCCAGCATCCTCGAGGCCTTCACCAAGCGCCGCGCCGCCGCGACCGACCAGCAGCCTCCGCGGTCCCGCATTGTCTACGGAGACCGGTCTGCGCTCAACCTGGGCCGCTATCTAGTTGTGACCGTGATCACGATCGGATTGTGCACGACGTTCTTCTTCGACTCATCGATCGACCCGACGAACTTGGCCTGGTCGATAGTGGGCGTTGGCTTCGCATTCATCATGTTCCTGGGAGCCCTTGCTTTCTGGCAGCGCCACACGCGAGACGCCCCTGCGGCAGCCGGGCGGGGAGCGGAACGGCTGGCCGCGGACAGCGCCACCGGTTCGAGCGCGCCGATAAGCCTGAGCAAGCCGGAAAGGCCCAGCGAGCCGGAGAGTCCCAGTGAGCCGATAAGCCCCAGTAAGCCGGAGAGCCTCAGCTAGAAGGGCGCGAACAGGCCCACCGGGCAGCTGACCCCGGTGGCCAGCACCGGGCAGTAACCGTACGGATTCTTGGCCAGGTACTGCTGGTGGTAGTCCTCGGCGTAGTAGAAGTCGCCCAGCGGCGCGATCTCGGTGGTGATCGCCCCGTACCCGGCATTGGCCAGCCGCTTGCCGAACGCCTCGGCCGCGGCCTCTGCCTGGGCCCGCTGCTCCTCGCTGGTGTAGTAGACCGCCGAGCGGTACTGGCTGCCGATGTCGCCGCCCTGGCGCATGCCCTGGGTCGGGTCGTGGTTCTCGAAGAAGATGCTCAGCAACTCGGCGTAGCTGATCGCCGCCGGGTCGAAGATCACCCGGACCACCTCGGCATGTCCGGTCCGGCCGGTGCAGGTCTCCTCATAGGTGGGGTGCGGGGTGTAACCGCCTGCGTAGCCGACCGCGGTGGACCAGACTGTCTCGCGCTGCCAGAAGTCCTTCTCTGCACCCCAGAAGCAGCCCATCCCGAAGACGGCGGTGTGCAGGCCGTCATGCTCGAACGGCTCGCGTATCCGGCGGCCGGTGACGTAGTGGGTCTCGGGGACGCTGAAGGGGTACTCCGAGCGGCCGCGGAGCGCGTTCTCCGCAGTGACCAGATGGGTCTTCGGGTGCAGGAAGCTCATGTCTCTAAGGCTACGTCGGCCCGGCAACCGACGCGTACTCTGAAAATATGACGGAGTGGGGAATTGACACCCTTTTCAATCCAGGCAAGCGCCACATGGATGAGGAGAAGCGCCGGCTGCAGTCAACCCGCGAAGAGGTCGGCGATTCCTCCGGTGGACGCCGGATCGATCTGGAGTCCGGCACCGTGACGATCTCGCGCCGTCCCAAGGATCGGCCCGCGGCGGCCGACGAGGATGCCGAAGCAGCCGACGCCGACGAGACCGCCGGCACCGAAGCGGCCGACACCGAGAACGCGCCTGAAGCGAACGGCGCCGAGGAGACCGCCGCCGACGAGGCCGCCGCCGAAGCGGACCGGTCAGCCGCCGCGGAGTAGCCGAGCCGGGCGTTACCTGGCGACGCCCACCACGTGCCGGGAGGAGCCCGGTGTGGCGGCAGCTGCGGCCGTCCGGGTCGGATCGCAGTAACCGAGCACGGCGTTCACGCTCGAGCGGCCGAAGCCGGCTCCGGAGTCGCCCGCGCCGAACACGCCAGGGCCCCCTGACCCGGACGGTCCCAGCCGGCTGGCCAGGAACGCCTCCGCGACGGCGGAACTGCCCGGCTCGCCGGCGGTTCCGGCGGCCCGCACCAGCAACCCGGCCTGCAGCGTGCGGGCCAGCAGCCCCGCCACGCCGCGCGCCGACCGGGCGTCGGCCTCCGGGTCGGCACCCAGGCCAGCCAGTCGCTTGCCGAGCTCGTCCACCGCGGCGTCCAGGCGGGCGTCGGCGCCGGCCGACAGCGCCAGCTCGTCCTGCAGGGCTTGCACCGATTCCGGCTCGCGGCTGACCGCGCGCACCACGTCCAGGGCGATGACGTTGCCCGACCCCTCCCAGATGGAGTTCAGCGGCGACTCGCGGAAGTACCTGGGCAGCGGCGACTCCTCGACGTAGCCGGCGCCGCCGAGGCACTCCAGGGCCTCACCGACCACTGCCGGGGTGCGCTTGCACACCCAGAACTTGGCCGCCGCCACCGCCAGCCGCAGCAGTGGCGCCTCGGCACGGTCCACCGCCGAGGCCAGTCGCAGGAACAGCGCCGCGGCGGCCTGCACCTCGACCGCGAGATCGGCCACCACCTCCTGCATCAGCGGTTGGCCGGACAGCCGCGCGCCGAAGGCGTCCCGGCCGTCGATGTGGTGCATGGCCTGGGTCAGGGCGGCCCGCTGCACCGCGGCCGAGCCGATCACGCAGTCCAGCCGGGTCATGCTGACCATCTCGATGATGGTGCGCACGCCGCGGCCCTCGGCGCCCACCAGCCAGCCGGTGGTCGAGTCGAACTCCACCTCCGACGAGGCGTTGGAACGGTTGCCGAGCTTGTCCTTCAACCGCTGCAGGGCGAAGGTGTTGCGGCTGCCGTCGGGCAGGACCCGCGGCACCACGAAGCAACTCAAGCCCGCCTCTGCCTGCGCCAGCACCAGGAACAGGTCACACATCGGGGCCGAGCAGAACCACTTGTGGCCGGTGATGGAGTAGCTGCCGTCGGGGTTCGGCACCGCCCGGGTGGTGTTGGCCCGGACGTCGGAGCCGCCCTGCTTCTCCGTCATCGCCATCCCGGCCAGCAGCCCGGACTTGGCGCCGGGTGCCCGCAATCCGGGGTCGTAGCTCAGGCTGGTCAGGCCGGGCTCGTACCCGGCAGCCAGCGCCGGGCTGTGCCGCAGCGCCGGCAGCACGGCGTAGGTCATCGAGATCGGGCAGCCATGCCCCTGCTCGACCTGCCCCCAGACGTAGAAGCCGGCGGCCCGGACCAGGTGGGCGTTCGGGCTGGGATCCGCCCAGGGCGCGGCGTGCAACCCGTTGCTGACGGCGACGTCCATCAACTGGTGCCAGGACGGGTGGAACTCGACCTCGTCGACCCGGTTGCCGTACCGGTCGTGACTGCGCAGCACCGGGGGATAGAGGTTGGCCAGCCGGGCCCAGTCCTGGGCCTCCGGACTGCCCGCGAGCTGCCCCAGCCGGCTGAGCCGGGCCAGCTGGCCGGTGTCGGCACCCGCCCCCGACAGCGCCGCGGTGAGCGAGCGGTCGTCGGCGAACAGGTTGACACCTGACCAGGGGGTCGGGACGTTGACAACTTCGTGGGTGGGCACGGAGCCGAGGTTACCCGTCAGTAGCAGCGCCGTCACCGCGCTCTGATGCGGTGGATCAGCTGTCCGAGGATCCGAGCGTGACCTCGACCTGGGTGCTCTTGCCGTCACGGACATAGGTGATCTTGATCTGCTGGCCCGGCGCGTGGTTGCGGACCGCCGCGATCAGCGAGTCCGCGGTGGTCACCCGCTGCCCGTCGATCGAGGTGATGATGTCGCCGGTCTTCATTCCGGCCTTGGACGCGCCGCCGCCGGCGGTCACCGAGCGCAGCGGCACGCCTGGCTGGGACTGCGTGGTGCTCTGGTTGCCACCGACCTGGACGCCGAGCACGGCGTGGGTGGCCTTGCCGGTGGCGATCAGCTCACTGGCGATCCGGCTGGCCTCGTCGGCCGGGATCGCGAAGCCGATGCCGATGTTGCCGGCCTGCTGCGCCGGCTGACCCGGGATCTGCAGGCCGCCACCGGAGCCGTCACTGGCGATGGCGGCGTTGATTCCCACCACCGAGCCGTTCAGGTCGACCAGTGGCCCGCCGGAGTTGCCGGGATTGATCGCCGCGTCGGTCTGGACCGCCTCGAACACCGCCTGGTCGTTGTCGCCGGCTCGAACCGGCCGTGCCACGTTGCTGACGATGCCGCTGGTGACGGTGTCGGACAGGCCCAGCGGTGCGCCGACCGCCACCACGGTCTGGCCGACGCTCAGCGAGCTGGACTTGGCGAAGGTGGCGGCGGGCAGGTTGTCGATGCCGTCGACCTTGATCACGGCCAGGTCGTCGGAGGTGTCCCTGCCGACGATCTTGCCGGCGGCCGTCCGCCCGTCGGCCAGGGTCACCTCGATGGTGCCGGTGCCGCTGCCGATCGAGACGACGTGGTCATTGGTGAGGATGTAACCGTCCTGCCGGATGACCACGCCGGAGCCGGTGCCCGACTGTTGCGCTCCGCTGACCTGGATGGTCACCACGCTCGGGCGGATCTTGGCCGCCGCCGCGCCGATCGTGCCGTCCAGCTGCGCGGCCGGGGCCCCGGTGGCATTGGTGATCCGCAGCCCGGTGTTCACCGAGTTGCCGTTGTCGTGCTCGGCCACCGCGACCACCCCGCCGCCCACGCCGCCGCCGACCAGGGCGGCGAGCAACGCGGTGATCAGCAGCGTCCGGCTGCGCGGGCGCTTGCCGGCTGGTCCGGCCGCGGAACCGGCGTCACCGCTGGACGGGCCTTCCAGGATCGGCAGGTGCTGGGTGTGCTGCACCGGCTGGTAGCCCTGCTGGCCCGGGTAGCCCTGCTGGCCCTGCTGGCCCGGGTAGCCCTGCTGGTCCGGGTAGCCCTGCTGGTCCGGGTAGCCCTGCCGGGCATAGTCCCCGGCGTACGGCGCGTGCGGCTGGAAGGCCGGCGCAGGCGGGTAGCCGCTGGTACCCGGCTGGGCTGGTGGCGGATACCAACCCTGCTGGTAGCCGCCCCGCTGCTCGGCATGCTCGCCCGTGGCAGGTGGTGGCGGGTATTCGTTCGAAGTCATGCCTTAACTCTGATTCCCGTCGCTGTGCGGTGGCTGTGAGAGGCTACAGCCTGCGGTATGACGGGCTTGACGGCGCTCGGCTCAGCCGGGGTGCGGAGCCCGTGCCGGCAGCGGCAGTCCCACCTGGTCACGGCCGCCCCGCTTGGCTACGTAGAGCGCGCTGTCGGCCTGCTCGATCAGCTCGGTGATGACCTGGCCGTGCTGGGGATAGGCGGCCATTCCGATCGAGGCGGTGAGCCGGATCCGCTCGCCCGTGCTCGCGCCGTTGATGACCAGGCCCCGGATCCGGCTCAAGGTGCGTTCGGCGACCTGCCAGGCCTCGTCGAGACCGATGTCGTCGAGGAACACCACGAACTCCTCGCCACCGAACCGGGCCACGGCGTCATATCCGCGCAGCTCCCGCTTGAGGGCGTCACCGATCGCCTTGAGCACGGCATCGCCGGCCAGGTGGCCCACCGTGTCGTTGACCCGCTTGAAGTGGTCGAGGTCCAGCAGCAGGACCGCACAGGGTGAGCCGTCGCGCTGAGCGCGCAGCAACTCTCGCTGCGACAGCTCCTGCCAGGCTGCCGCGTTCAGCAGGCCGGTCTTGGAGTCGGTGGTCGCCGCGACCTCCAGCTGGGAGACCAGCGAGCTGCGCTGCAGCAGGATCATCAGGATCAGCACGGCCGGGGTCAGCCAAGCCAGCCGCAGGCTGACCTCGGCAGTCATCATGCCGAGCACCAGGGTCGCCACCTCCAGCCCCACCTCTTCCTTGGCCGGCAGCAGCTCGGTGAGCGGCGGCCCGCCCGAGGCGAGGTAGATCACCCCGATGACCAGCGAGGTGTTGATCAGGAACAGGACCAGCGCCGACGCCGTGACCGCCACCGCGGTCAGCGCACCCGGCGGAAGCTCGGTGACCCGGGGCTGGATCGCGGTGACCACCACCTTGGCAGCCAGCGTCGCGACGACCACGGTGGCGCCGGTGTAGGCGAGGCGGTAGGCGACTGCCTTCTGCTGCCGCCGGCGCATCGCCGCGACTCCGAAGACGGCCCACACCAGGACCGCGCTGTAGCCGATCGGCAGGATCAGCACCCCGGCGAACGCCCACACCGAATGCAGCCCGACCAGTACCGCGCCACCGAGGAAGCGGCGCATCCGCTGCATCTGATGGGTTATCTCGGAGTAGGCGACGCTGAGCAGCAGCAGGACCGCCAGCCGGGTCGTCGCGGACACCGTCAGGCAGTCGGCGCAGCTGGTGACCAGGCTGAGCACGGTGGTGGCCACCGCGACGAACTCGACGCCGATGATCAGGCCCAGCGCGCCAGGCGGCATCGACCACAGCCGCCAGCCGCGAATCGTCCGCAGCCGGCCGTGTGCCAGCCTGTCGGCCGGGTCGAGGCTTGAGGCAGCCATGGCGTCGATGGAGCTCCGACCGTTTGCAGAGGAGTGGATGGAGGGTTCGCGGCGACGAGCGGTTTCGGGCGGCGAAGAAGGACTAAACGCGGCTCAGTACTCGAAGTATGCATGAAAATTGCCCGGTATTTGTCACGATGCCGTCACCGTAAGCAACCGACAGTATTCACGGTGTGATTTGGTACTTCTCAGAATATGCAAAACCATCTCAGAAGGACGAGAATGTACCAGCGGTACCCTCAGGACGCTCCACGATCCTGAGATCGCAACGCACGCGGGGTGCGCCTCGCTCGCGTGCGCAAGCAGCTGAACCAACAGCTGACAAGGGAGGTGGCTTACCGTGCTGCACTTCGAATGGAACTAATCTTCACCTACCGGTAACCATCCACCACCCTCTCTATGAGCGCCAGGCGCCGCGGTAGCCGGACCGTGTCGTCTGTGCCGGTCTGACGCGGAAGGGTGCTCATGACACCTACCAGCTGGGTGACGGCAACCGACGGTGTGAAGCTCGCGGTGTATGAAGCCGGTGATCCGGGTGCTGCCACGGTCGTCGCGATTCATGGCTATCCCGATAACGCCTCGGTCTGGAACGGCGTCATCGAGCTGTTGCGCGACCGGTTCCACGTGGTCAGTTACGACGTCAGGGGCGCCGGCCAGTCAGCTGCACCTGGCAGTCGGGACGGTTACCGCCTCGATCAGCTCGAAGCCGACGTCAATTCGGTGATCGAGGCGGTCAGCCCGGACCGCCCGGTGCATCTGCTGGCCCACGACTGGGGATCGATCCAGGGCTGGCACTGCGTCACCAGTGACCGGTTGCAGGGCCGGATCGCCAGCTACACCTCGATCTCGGGACCAGGCCTGGACCACGCTGCCCGGTGGCTGCGCTCCAAGCTGCGGCCGTCCCGGCGCGACCTGGCGACGCTGTTGCGGCAGCTGGGCCACTCCTACTACCTGCTGATCTTCCAGCTTCCGGCACTGCCCGAGCTGGGCTGGCGCACCGGCATCTTCGACCGGCTGCTGGGCGGGCGGTCGAAGACCGACGAGCGCACCCTGGCCGACAAGATCAACGGCCTGGAGCTGTACCGGGCCAACCGCCGGCCGCGCCGGTCATCGTCGGCGGTGGCCCGCACCGACATTCCGATCCAGGTGCTCGCGCCGACCGGCGACCCGTTCGTCGGCCAGCCACTGCAGACCGAGGCGCCCGTGCCCTACACCAGCAACCTGCGGATCCACTCGGTGCCCGGCGGGCACTGGATCATGCAGCGTCAGCCGGAGGTGGTCGCCCAGGCTTGTGCCGACCTCGTCGAGGAGGTCGAGCGCGGCGGCCGCACAGACAAGGATTGACACGGGCTTACCCGGGCTGACGCGGGATCCGGCCAGAGAGGTGCGGCGCCGGGCCGGTGCGCGTCGCGGGGGGATTTGACGTAGGTCACGGCGGCGGCGCCGCACACCTGTCCAACGGGTGTGCCGAGATTTTCGTGCCCCGTTACCAGCACTGGTACCAGCTGCCGGCCGTGACGTTGCAGAGGTTGCCTCACTTTCTAAATCGGGAACAGGTCGGTACGGTCGGGGCATCGGCTCAAACCGGTAGCCGAGCGACCTGCGCCGACGCAGCGACCGCGCGGCACCGCCGAACCCGGTGACTCAGGGTTTGCGAGCATTCCCGCGGCCTGGATTCGAGTGCGTCACCGTGAGCCAACATCGAAGGATGTGCAGCCATGTCGATCGATTCTTCCCCAGCCGCACGCCAGCGGACTTCGTACACGATCCCTGGTATCTCCCAGGGAGTCGCCGACGACCTGGTGGCCCTGCTGCAGGAGCGGCTGCACGCGCTGAACGACCTCGCGCTGACCCTCAAGCACATCCACTGGAACGTGGTCGGCACCCACTTCATCGCGGTACACACCATGCTCGACCCGCAGGTCGACGCGGTCCGGGAGATGGTGGACGACACCGCCGAGCGGATCGCCGCCCTGGGCGGCTCGCCGATCGGCACCCCGGGTGCGCTGGCCGCCGGTCGCAGCTGGGACGACTACTCACTCGGACGGGCGACCGCGCTGGAGCACCTGGCCGCCCTGGACCTGGTGTACTCCGGCGTCATCGAGAGCCACCGCAAGGCCATCGAGGCCACCGACGAGCTCGATCCGGTCAGCCAGGACATGCTCATCGGCCAGGCCAGGCAGCTGGAGCAGTTCCAGTGGTTCGTACGGGCGCACCTGGAGTCCGCCGACGGCCGGCTGAGCACCAGTGGAGCCCAGACCGAGCTGCAGGCCGCCGAGACGGCACCGGCCGACTCCGCGCAGGAAGCCGGCTCTTCGCAGGAAGCCGGCTCTTCGCAGGAAGCGGCCTCGGCATGACAGACCCGATCGCTCCCAGCCCGACGGTGCCCCCGATCGAGCCCGGCCCCACGGTGCCGCCGATCGCGCCGGAGCCGACCCCGACCGAGCCCAGCCCGTCGCCTACCCCGCCGATTCCGTCCCCGGTGCCGAGTCCGGAGCCAGGCCCGCCGGCGCCTGCTCCCGGACCGCCTGCTCCCGGGCCACTCGACCCGGGCCCGCCGGGGCCTGGCCCGGCACCGATGCCCGATCCGGTCGGTCCGGGCCTAGCCGGCTAACGCGCGCCGAGGGCTCAGCCTTCGGGCATCCGCACCGACATCACGACGTAGCGGAAACCGGGGATGACCTCGCCGTTCTCATCGGCCGGCAGCATCATCACCGGCTTGTGGGTCGAGACGAAGGACAGGATCACGTTCGGCGAGCCGACCGCGCCCAGGCCGTCGAGCATGAACTGCGGGTTGATCGCGATCTTGAGCGGCTCGCCCTCGAGCGCGGCCTCGGTGGCCTCCCGTGCCCGGGCCGACCCGAGCCCGCCTGCCTCGATCACCAGCTCGTCCGGGTTGACCTGCAGCCGCAGCGGATTGCCGCGGTCGGTGACCAGCGCGATGCGGTGCACCACATCGGTCAGATCCTTGGTCGCCAGCGAGAGCCGGCTGTTGTGGCTGGTCGGGAAGATCGCCCGGACGTTGGGGTAGGGCCCGGACATGATCCGCGAGGTGGTCTGGCGCGACTGCGACCCCAGTCCGACCAGGGACTGGTCGGTGGCGACCGGATCCAGGTGCAGCTGGACGTCACCGCCGGCAGCGCCGAGCGCCCGGGCGGTGTCCGACAGTGCCTTGGCGGGGATCAGCGCGCTCATCTCGACGTCGGGGCGCTCGGGCTGCCAGGCGAGTTCGGTCATCGCCAACCGGTACCGGTCGGTCGCCGACATGGTGATCCGGTCGCCGGCCATCTCGACCTGCACGCCGGTGAGCATCGGCAGGGTCTCGTCCCGGCCGGCGGCGATCGTCACCCGGCTGACCGCGGTGGCGAACTCGGCGGCCTTGATGGTGCCGGCCAGCTCCGGCATCGGCGGCAGCCGCGGGTAGTCCTCCAACGGCAGGGTGGGAAGCGTGAACTGGGCGCCGCCGCAGGTCAGCTCGACGCTGTCGCCGACGAGCTCGACGTCCACCGGCTTGGCCGGCAGCGCCTTGGTGATCTCGGCCAGCAGCCGGCCGGCGACCACCGCCGAGCCCTCCTCGAAGAGCTGGATGTCCAGGTCGCAGCGGGTGGAGACCTCGTAGTCGAAGCCCGACAGCTGCAACTGGCCGTCCCGGGCCTGCAGCAGCAGGCCGGCCAGGACCGGTACCGGCAGTCGGGTAGGGATGCTGCGCGCGGTCCAGGCGACGGCCTCGGCGAACTCCTGCCGCTGTAGTCGAAACTTCATCCGTGGCCTCCTAGGCACTCAACGCAAGTCTGCACCGCGGCACATCGATAGATGGGGGTCAGGGCATGGTAATCCAACCGGCCCCGGCTGCCGGACCGCCGGGCACAGCCGCGGACCACTAAGGTGAAGGGCGGTGCGCCGGGAAGTCTGGTCGGCAACGGATCTGTCCTGCCCGTCTGTCCCCCGCCAGGCTGTTCAGCGGCCTGCTCAGCCTCGGAGCGTCATGTCTGACACCTATCCCTTCGCGCGCCTGGTGCTGCTGGTGGCCGCCGCCGGCCTGCTGGCGCTGCTGTCCAACCGGTTGACCGAGCGGATCCGGATCCCGGCGCCGCTGCTGGTGCTGGTGGCCGCCGCGGTCGCGGTGAAGGCGATTCCCGATCTCCACCACCCGCCGGAGCGGCTGGTGGAGCGGCTGGTCACCCTCGCCCTGATCTGCATCCTGTTCGACGGCGGCCTGCACCTGGGCTGGTCGAAGTTCCGGGCCGCGGCAGGCCCGATCGTTGCCGTCGGTGTGCTGGGTACCTTCCTCACCACCGCGGCGGCCGCGGCGTTCCTGCACTGGGCGTTCGGGCTGAGCTGGTTCCTGGCGTTGCTGGTGGCGACCGCGATCTCACCCACCGATCCGGCGGTGGTGTTCTCGGTGCTGGGCCGGCGGGAGGTCACCGGGCGCAGTGGCACCATCCTGGAAGGGGAGTCCGGGGCCAACGACCCGGTCGGCATCGCGCTGATGGCAAGCCTGATCACGGCCGGCGGGCTCAGCGCCGGCGCCTTCGGGCAGATCGCCGGCGAGTTCGTGCTGCAGATGGGTGTCGGTGCGGTGGTCGGCGTCCTCGGCGGCCGGGCGCTGCTGTGGTTCATGCGGGCTGTGCCGCTGCCCAGCGAGGGCCTCTACCCGCTGCGGACCGCGGCCAGCGCGCTGATCCTGTTCGGGATCGCCGGCCTGGCGCACGGCTCCGGCTTCCTCGCGGTCTTCGTCGCAGGCATCCTGATCGGCGACGAGCGCGCGCCGTACAAGCGCGAGATCGAGCGGTTCCACTCGGCACTGGCCAGCCTCGGTGAGATCGTCGCCTTCGTCGTGCTGGGGCTGGCGGTGGACCTGGCCGTGCTCACCCGCGCGGACGTGCTGGTCCCGGGCCTGATCACCGGGATCGTGCTGGCCCTGGTGATCCGGCCGGTGCTCGTCGGGCTCTGCCTGACGCCTGCGGGGCTGGCCGGCAACGAGCGCAACTTCGTGCTGTTCGCCGGCCTGAAGGGCGCGGTGCCGATCCTGCTCGGCAGCTTCATCCTGGCCGCCCACGTCCCGGACGCCGAACGGCTCTACGGCATCGTCGTCGTGGTGGTGGTGCTGTCGGTGCTGCTGCAGGGCAGCCTGGTCCCGACCGTGGCGCGGTTGCTGCGGCTGCCGATGCGCGAGGTCGAGCCCGAGCCGTGGGCGATCGGAGTGCGGCTGCGCAACGAGCCGGAGGGGGTGCACCGGTTCACGGTGACCGCCGGCGCGCCCGCGGACGGGCATCGGATCGACGAGCTGCACGCCCTGCCCGAGGACGCCTGGATCAGCCTGGTGGTGCGCGAGAACCGGTTGCTGCCGGTTCGCGGCAGCAGCAGCCTGCGGGCCGGCGACGAGGTGCTGGTGCTGGCCGACCCCGACCTGCACCAGCAACTGGTGGCCACCTTCAGCGGCTGAGCCTGGTGCTGTCGTGTGGAAGCCGCGCGGCAGTGTCGGGGCGCGGCAGATTGCTGAGGGTCGGGCTTGCTGCCATGATCACGTCGGCTTGGGGGAGCTCTCCGGCTATGGCCCTAACCAGGGGGGACAGATGAGTTTCGCAGCTGCCATTCGAAGCGTCTTCAGCAAGTACGTCACGTTCTCCGGACGAGCTCGCCGCTCGGAGTTCTGGTGGTTCGCGCTGTTCTCGGTGATCGTCTCCGTCGTGGCGGCGATCATCGACTCGGCGATGGGCAGTTCCGTGGTCGAGGCCATCGTCGGGCTGGCGCTGCTGCTTCCGTCGCTGGCGGTGACGGTGCGCCGGCTGCACGACACCGGCCGGTCGGGCTGGTGGATCCTGATCGGCCTCATCCCGCTGATCGGGGCGATCGTGCTGCTGGTGTTCGAGGTCAAGGACAGCCAGCCCGGGGAGAACAAGTACGGACCGTCGCCGAAGACCCCCGGCGCGGACCCGGCCTGGCCGGCGCAGCCCGGGCAGCCGGCGAACCCGTACGGCGGCTCCGTCTGATCGCTCGCCGTCTGATCGCTCGCCGTCTGATCGCTCGCCGCGGCCGGGTGCGCCGGCCGGTGCTGCTTGGATGAGCGGATGGAGGTCAGGCCCTGCTCCGAGCACGATCTCGAGCGGCTGCGCAGGCAATGGCCGACCGTCGATGATGTCGCCGGTTCGCACTACGGGGAGCAGCACGGCGCGGCGGCGACGTTTCTGGTGTGCTGGGAAGGCGATGAGCCGCTGGGGTGGGCGCTCGTCCAGTGGCGCGGGTGCCTGGGCGAGAACGCCCGGGCCGCCTTTGCCCAGTGTGTCGAGGTGAACCACCTGCAGGTGCGTGCGGAGCATCGAGGACACGGTGCCGGTACGGCGATCCTCGCCGCGGCCGAGCAGCGGGTGCGCGACCGCGGCGGCGATCAGGTCGCCGTCAGTGTCGAGGTCGCCAACACTGACGCCGCTCGGCTGTATCAGCGGCTGGGCTACCGGCCGACCGGCGTTCTCGACGTCTGCTCCTACAGCTGGTTCGACGAGCAGGGCAGCCGGCACGAGGAGGTCGAGTCCTCCGAGTTGCTCCTCAAGCGCCTCTGACGCTGTCGATCAGCTGGCCGGTCACCGGCCGGTGGGCGTCGGGAACCGGTGCGCACACCGTCGGGTAGGTCACGAACGGCAGGTTGCGCGGCGCCGTCAGGGCGCGGAAGCCGGCGTCGTGTGCGGCCTCCCACGATGCCGCCGAGTCCCACTCCACGACATTCACGAAGCCGAAGGGCGCGTCGTCGTGGGTCCGCCGGTGCAGCCGGTGCCAGCGGTAGCCGGGCTTGGTCACCATGTAGTCGTTGACCCGCTTCCATGCCTCGAAGGCGGCGTCCTGGCGGTCCGGCGAGAACTGCAGGCAGTTGATGAAGATGATCGGTGAGTCGGTCCCGGCGGCGGTGAAGGGTGGTGCCGGCCGGTCGTTGACGTGGAAGGCCTGGTAACTGCCGGACAGCGCGGTGACCGGGCCGCCGGCGATGGTGCGCGCCGCGTCGAGGGCGGCCGCACCGTCGTCGAATTCGGCGACTTCCAGGTAACCGAAGCGGGTCCCGGGAGCGACGGCCCGGAAGAGCTGCTGGGTCCTCGCGGCGGTTGTGGCCAGCGGCGGCTCGGAGTCGTTCGGGATCTCGTAGCAGCTGATGACGGTGGGCATGACGGTCTTCTTCCTCCGGTACGTAGGTTAACGGACGGTGTGGGCGAGCTGGACTGCTCGGCTGGACCGGTGGCGGCGGCGAGGCGATCCGGTACGGAGTGCCGCAGCCGGCGTGGCGTGCGCGTCGGCGTGATCGTCAAGTGGATAGACGACGGCGCCTGCCATGGTGGTGAGCACCATCAGCGAGGGCTCCGCGGAACCCTCGGCTGCGGGCCTGACCGTGGCGGTGACACCCAGCAGACGCACCCAACGGGGGATACCCGCGAGGTCGTGATCGGAACGGGGTGCATGTTTCACCATGACGGGGACCTTTCTGCGATGCCGCTGGAGGCGGCCTGGCCAGTATGTATCTCGCTCTGCAATGAGTGCACTAGTGTGCAGTTGATACATCGTGTAGTAGCGTGAGCGCGCGAGGATGCGTTGTCAAGACCGCGACGCGGAAGCCCGGAGGCGAAGGAGTTCGCAGATGACCACCGCCGCACCGGGACGTGCCGCGCAGCGCCGGCGTACCCGCCGTGCCATCGTCGAGGCGACGATGGCCCTGCTCGGTGAGGGTGCCGAGCCGTCGGTCAACGACATCGCCGCGCGCGCCGACGTGTCGCGCCGCACGATCTACCTGCACTTTCCGACGCTGGACCAACTGGTTCTCGACGCCACGGCAGGCCTGATGACCGAGGACGTCGACGCGGCGCTGGCGCGGGTGGATTCGGAGGATCCGCGCGAGCGGGTGAGGGTGCTGGTCGGTGAGGTCTACCGCTCGATGGAGAGATCGCTGCCGTTGGGGCGCAAGCTCATCAAGCTCACGGTGGACGCGCCGCCGCCCGCCGCGGACCTGCCGCGCCGCGGTTACCGGCGGATCGGCTGGCTGGAGTGGGTGCTCGAGCCGGCCCGATCCCGGCTGACCAGCCAGCAAGGGGACGACCTGGTGTCCAGCCTGGCGCTTGTCATCGGCTGGGAAGCGTTCATCGTGTTGCTGGACGTCCGTGGGTTGAGCCCCGACGCGGCGCGGGAACTCACCCTGCGGACCGCGCTCGTCCTGCTCGACGCCGCACTGCCCGCCGAGCAGGACTGACTATCCAGCTCTCCAGCTACCCAGCCGCGCGGGCCGGCTCAGTCGTCAGTCGGGGTTCGTGGCCAGCGCCTGCAGCTGGCTGTAGCTGCCGTTGAACTGGTCCTGGCCGCCGGGGAACAGCCCGGAGGAGGCGCTCTGCCAGATCGTCCAGGTCGCGGTGCCGGCCGGGATCGAGGTCGGCGGGGTGCTGGTGTAGCCGGCGATCCAGAACGGGTTGGTGGCGGCGAACGCGCTGGAGTTGGCGGTGCAGGTGTTCCACCAGCTGAAGGTGGTGTAGATCATCGGGTACTTGCTGGTCCTGGTGTGGATGTCGTCGGAGAAGGCCTTGATCCAGTTGACCATCGAGGCCGCCGACAGCCCGTAGCAGGTGGAGCTGGCGCCGGGCTGCAGCGCCAGCGCGGGCGGCAGCGTCCGGCCGTCGCCGGACCAGCCGCCACCGTGGGCGAGCAGGTAGTCGGCCTGGGTGGTGCCGCTGGAGGTGTCGGGGTGGGCGTAGTGGTAGGCGCCGCGGATCATGCCGATGTTGTAGGAGCCGTTGTACTGCTGGGCGAAGTAGGGGTTGGTGTAGGTGGTGCCTTCGGTCGCCTTGGCGTAGGCGAACCGGGCGCCGTTGTTGTAGGCGGTCTGCCAGTCGACGTTGCCCTGGGCGCTGAAGACGTCCATGCCTTGGGAGAGCAGCCCCCGGTTCTGCTTGGCGGTCAGGACCCGCATCGCTGAGGCGTCGACCTTGGACTTGAACGTCGCGTCGGTGTTCGCCTTCTGCAGCACGGCGTTGTACATCGCGGGCAGGATGGCCGGGTCGTTCATCAGCGCCATGTCACCGCCGGCGTTGAAGAAGTTGATCGCCCGGTCGGCCACCGGCCAGGGCGACACCTGGGCCGCGCCGAGGCTGTCGCTGATGATGACGCCGGTGAAGCCGAGGTCCCCGCGCACCATGCCGGTCACGATGGTGGAGGAGAACGCCGCCGGGTTCGCCGCGTCGATCTTGGAGTAGTAGGCGGTGGACATCATCAGGAACGGCACGCCGGCGTTCACCGCATTGGCGAACGGGGTGAGGTAGGGATCCGTGCGGGTCGTCTGGGAGTCGGTCACACCGGTGCTGACGTCGGGGTTCGCCGTGACCCGGCCGAGGCCCGGAAAGTGCTTGACGGTGGCATCGATGCCGGCGTCGGCCATGCCTGCCGCGAACGCGTTGCCCTTGGTGGAGACGGTGGTGGGGTCATAGCCGTACTCACGCTGGTAGTAGCCGATCGGCTTGTTCTGGGGGGCGAAGGCGGCACTGGGAACGGTGTCCAGCACCGGCGCGAGGTTGACGTTGACCCCGGCGGCCTTCAGTTGCGAGCCCCAGACCTTGGCGTCGGCCCGCAGCGTGCTGGTGGCGTAGCCGCCCTGGGTGAGTGCGGCCGGGATGCTGGAGAACCCGGTGCCCTGCAGTACCTGGACCTGGCCGCCCTCCTGGTCGGTGGAGATGAACAGCGGCACCCCGGCCGTCGCGGCGGCGGTGGCCTTGGACTGCAGCGACGCGCTCACCGACGCCGTCGCCGCGACTCCGGCGGTGCTGCGGCCGGTGAGGATCACGTTGCCGACGTGGTAGGTCTGGATGTCGGTGACGGTCTGGCTGCTGAGGCTGGTTGCCGGGGTGCCCACCATGAACAGCTGACCCACCCGCTGGGCCTCGGTCATGGATCTGAAGGCGGCGCTGGCGCTGTTGGGATTCACGGCACCCGCCGTCACGGCGGTGCCGGCGGGTGCCGCTCCGGATGCCGCGGCCGGTCCCGTCGCCGCCACCCCGGCACCGATCATGCCGGCCAGCAGCCCGGTGCTGGCCAGCGCAACCGTGACGGGCCGGGCTCGCCGGTGGCGTGGGGCACGGTGGACAGGGCGGGACAGCGGCATGGGTTCTCCTTGGGGAAGGGCACTCTGCTGCCCAATATGGACATACACCTAGTCCTGGTCAAATCGTGGACTACGGTGCCGGTCGCGGGGCCGATCAGCCGGGTCCAGACACCGGTGACCCATCAGCTGCTGCGAAGATCGACGGATGCCCGGGCCTGACGCTGCGATGATCTCGGTGCGCGGGGCGCGGGTGCACAACCTGCGCGACGTCGACGTCGACATCCCGCGCGACGCGCTGGTCGTGGTGACCGGCGTCTCGGGATCGGGCAAGTCGTCGCTGGCGTTCGGAACGGTGTACGCCGAGGCGCAATCCCGCTACCTGGAATCGGTCGCGCCGTACGCGCGCAGGCTGATCGACCAGCTCGTCGCTCCGGAGGTTCGCGAGATCACCGGGCTGCCGCCGGCCGTCGCGCTGCAGCAGGCACGCGGCGCACCGCAGTCGCGGTCGACGCTCGGCACGATCAGCGCGCTGTCGAATTCGCTGCGCATGCTCTTCTCCCGGGCCGGGAACTATCCCGCCGGCGCCGGCCGGCTGGACTCCGACGCGTTCTCGGCCAACACCCCGGCCGGTGCCTGCCCGCACTGTCACGGCCTGGGCCGGGTGCACGAGGTCACCGAGGCATCGCTGGTGCCCGATCCGGGTTTGTCCATACGGGACAAGGCGATCGCGGCCTGGCCCGGCGCGTGGCAGGGCAAGAACTACCGCGACATCCTCGCCACCCTCGGCTACGACATCGACCGGCCGTGGTGTGAGCTTCCGCAGGCCGAGCGCGACTGGATCCTGTTCACCGACGAGCAGCCCGTCGTCACCGTCCACGCCGAGCGGGAGGCGCACCGGATCCAACGGCCGTACCAGGGCACGTACCAGAGTGCCCGGCGCTACGTCCTGCACACCCTGGCCACCTCGCAGAGCGCAACGCTGCGCAGGAAGGCCCTGCAGCACGTCGAGGTGCGTCCCTGCCCGGTCTGCGGCGGCGCCGGGTTGCGGCCCGAGGCGTTGGCCGTCACGGTTGCCGGCGCGAGCATCGCCGAGCTCACCGCGCTGCCGCTGACGATGCTCGCGGCTCGCCTGGGCACGGTCGGACACGGCGAGGTCGCCCGCGGCATCGTGGCCGACCTGCTGGGCCGGATCGAGGTGCTCACCGAACTCGGCCTCGGCTACCTCGCGATGAATCGCGCGACCCCGACCCTGTCCTCGGGTGAGCTGCAACGGCTGCGGCTGGCGACGGCGCTGCGGTCGAGCCTGTTCGGCGTGGTCTATGTCCTGGACGAGCCGTCGGCCGGGCTGCATCCCGACGACACCGCCACCCTGCTGGCCGTGCTGGACCGGCTGCGCGCGGCCGGCAACTCGCTGCTCGTCGTCGAGCACGAGCTGGACGTGATCCGGCACGCCGACTGGCTGATCGACGTCGGCCCGGGCGCGGGGACGCACGGCGGCCGGGTGCTCTACAGCGGGCCACCCGCTGGACTGGCGGCGGCGGCGGCGGACTCGGCGACGGCTCGCTACCTGGCCGAGCCGGTGCGGCCGGTGAATCACGGCCGGACGCCTGGCGGGTTTCTCCAGCTGCGCGGGGTGCGGCACCACAACCTCGACGGCGTCGATGTCGACATACCGCTCGGGGTGTTCACCGCCGTCACCGGGGTGTCCGGCTCGGGCAAGACCACGCTCGTCACCGCGGCGCTGGCCACTGCCGTGGCCGATCACCTGGGCGGGCTCGGCGACGGCGGGCTTGGCGACGGCGGGCTTGGCGGCGGCGGGCGTGGCGACGGCGGCCTCGGCGCCGGCTCAGCCACCGAGGATGAGGAGCGCGACGACGATCGCGCTGAGGGCACCATCAGCCGGGTCAGCGGGCTGGACGCGATCGACCGGCTGGTCGAGGTGGACCAGAAGCCGATCGGGCGCACGCCGAGGTCGAACCTGGCCACTTACACCGGCCTGTTCGACGGAGTGCGCAAGCTGTTCGCGGCGACCGGGGAGGCCCGGCGGCGCGGCTACTCGGTGGGCCGGTTCTCCTTCAACGTCGAGGGCGGCCGGTGCCCGCACTGCCAGGGTGAGGGTTTCGTCGCGGTGGAGCTGCTGTTCCTGCCGGGCACGTACTCGCCGTGCCCGGTCTGCCATGGCGCGCGGTACAACGCCGAAACCCTCGAGGTGCGCTACCGCGACAGGTCGATCGCCGACGTCCTCGCGCTCACCGTGGACGCCGCTACCGAGTTCTTCGCCGACGTGCCGGCAATCGCGCGCAGCCTCAGCACCCTCGCCGAGGTCGGTCTGGGCTACCTGACCCTGGGCCAGCCGGCCACTGAGCTTTCCGGCGGCGAGGCGCAGCGGATCAAGCTGGCCACCGAGCTGCAGCGGGCGCGGCGCGGTCACACCCTCTTCCTGCTGGACGAACCGACCACCGGGCTGCATCCTGCCGACGTCGACCGGCTGATGGGGCTGCTGCACTCACTGGTCGACGCGCGCAACACGGTGGTGGTCATCGAGCACGACATGGACGTCGTGGCCGGCGCTGACCACGTGATCGATCTCGGGCCGGGCGGTGGGGATCAGGGCGGCCGGATCGTGGCGACCGGCACCCCGGCCGAGGTGGCTCGCAGCGAGACGAGCCGTACCGCTCCTTACCTGCGAGCGGTGCTCGACCGCTCGTGATCGCAGGCCGTGGGATGGCGTGCTCGCTGGACTGGTGCCTCAGGTCCGCTACCGCAGCTGGGCGAACCGCTCGGCGGACGCTGTCCGGCCGGCCACGATGACGGTGTCGCCCTCGTCGAGCACGGTGTCGGCGGTGGCGTAGGTGAAGCCCTCGCCCTTGCGGTGCACTGCCACGATGGTGACGTCATGGCGGGCCCGCATGCCGGTGTCACCGAGACGCCTGCCGACCAGCTCGACCGGCGTCACCGTCTTGACCATCGCGAAGTCGTCCTCGAACTGGATGTAGTCCAGCATCGCCCCCCGCACCAGGTGGGCCACCCGCCGGCCCATGTCGTGCTCGGGGTAGACCACGTGGTGGACGCCGATCTGGTCGAGAATCCGCCCGTGCGGCTCGCTGATCGCCTTGGCCCATACGTTGGGCACCTTGAAGTTGACCAGCAGCGACCCGGTCAGGATGCTGGCCTCGATATCGGTGCCGATCCCCACCACCGCCCGGTCGAACTCGTGCACGCCGAGCTGGCGCAGCGCTTCCTCCTTGGTGGAGTCGGCGCGGACCACCTGGGTCAGCCGGCCGTTGAGTGACTGGACGATGTCCTCGTCGCCGTCGATTCCCAGCACCTCGGTGCCGGCGGCCATCAGCTCGAGTGCCAGGGCGGTGCCGAACCGGCCGAGGCCGATGACCGCGACCGAGTCTGCCGCCGCCAGCCGGGAGCCGGCGGCCGACTTGCCGAGCCAGGAGGTCCTAGCCAATGATGGGTCGCTCCTTCGGGAGTTCGTACATCCTGGTGGTGCGCCGCAGCGCCAGCCCGGATGCGAGGATGACCGGTCCGACCCTACCCAGGAACATCAGCACCACCAGGATGAGCTGACCGGCGAGGGGCAGGTCGGGGGTGATCCCGGTGCTCATCCCTGCCGTCGTGAACGCAGCCATGACCTCGAACAAGACCTGGTCGAGGGTGAACCCGGTCATGATCAGCAGCGCCAGGGTCGCCATCACCACCACCGCGACCGAGACCAGGGCGACGGTGATCGCCTGGCGGTGCACCGAGCGCGGCAGCCGCTTGCCCAGGGCGTTGACCGCGCCGTCGCCACGCAGCTCGGTGTAGATGATGAAGAACAGCACCGCGAAGGTGGTGACCTTCAGGCCGCCGGCGGTGCCCGCCGGCCCGCCGCCGATGAACATCAGTACGTCCATGCCCAGCCAGGTCGCGGGATCCAGCGCGCCGATGTCGACGCTGTTGAAACCGGCGGTGCGGGTCATGGCCGACAGGAAGAACCCGGCCAGCAGCCGGCCGCCGGGGCTCAGCTTGCCCAGCGTGTCGTCGTTGCTCCACTCCATCGCGGTGACGAAGACGGCCCCGCTGACCAGCAGGACGGCCGTGGCGGCCAGCACCAGCCGGGTGTTGAGCGTCCAGAATCGCGGATGGGGGAGGTCCCTGCGCAGCTGTATCAGCACCGGGAAGCCGAGACCGCCGGCTATCGAGGCCAAGGCGACCGGCAGGCAGACCCAGGGGTCGGCGACGAATCCCATCAGGTTGTCGTCGAACAGGGAGAAGCCGGCGTTGTTGAACGCCGACACCCCGTGGAACACCCCGAGCCAGAGCGCCCGAGGGGCCCGCTCGTCATAGCCGAAGTAGAACCGGGCGGTCAGGGCGAGGGCGGTCACCGCCTCGAACGCCAGGGTGATGCGAACGACGTTGACGAGCACCCTGCGGACGTCGCCGATGCCGATGCTGCGGGATTCGGCAGCCGCGGTGATGCGGGTGCGCAGGCCCATCCGCCGTGACACCAGCACGCCCAGCAGCGAGGCCAGCGTCATGATCCCGAAGCCGCCGATGGTGATCAGGACAAGGATCACCACGTGGCCGAAGGGGCTCCAGTGCGTTGCGGTGTTGACGATCAGGTGTCCGGTCAGGCAGACCGCCGAGGTGGCGGTGAACATCGCCTCGAACAAGCTGGCGCGCCCCGGTCCGGTGGTAGCCACGGGAAGCGAAAGCAGCACGGTGCCGGCCGCCGCGGCTGCGGCGAAGGACAGGATGATGACCTGGGACGGGCCCTGTGGCCCGTGCGCGCGCCGCCGGGTGGCAGGCTCGGCCGGGCTCCGGACGCTCATCCGCCGATGCTACCGACCGGCGGCGATACAGTCTCATTGTCAGACATCCGCCAGCGTCCACCTCCCGCACCGAGCTCGGCCTCAATCGTGCTGAGGCGTCACCGGCACGCGAGTGGGAAGAATCCCGGGATTTGGTGGGCAAGGGGGGAGTTGAACCCCCACGTCCTTACGGACACACGGACCTGAACCGTGCGCGTCTGCCATTCCGCCACTTGCCCGAGGCGTCTTGAAAAGACGGCCCAGATTAGCACGGCGCCATCGTCGTCCCTGCGGGGCCCGGAACCCCGCTCGCGGATACCATCAACGGCATACGGGGGCCTCCGCGGCCCCGGAAACCACGATGCCAGCGAGCAGCCCGGAGAGGAGGACCGCGACGATGAGCCTCGCTCAGCGTTTCGAACGACGGCTCGAGAGCATGGTCGGCGCGGCCTTCGCACGGGTCTTCAAGGGTCAGGTCGAACCGGTCGAAATCGGTAACGCCCTGCAGCGCGAGGCGATGGACAAGAAGGCCGTGATGGGCAACGGCCAGGTGCTGGTGCCCAACCGCTACCGGATCACCCTGGGCGCCTCGGACTACGAGCGGCTGGCGCCCTGGGAGGTCCAGCTGACCCGGTCGCTGGCCGAGCTGGTCCAGGAGTACCTCGACGACAACCGGCTGGCCACCATCGGCGACATCGAGGTCTACCTGGCCCGCGACGAGTCGCTGCACACCGGCGTGTTCGGGGTCGCCTCCCGGATGGAACCGCAGGCTCCGCCGCGCCGCCGGCCGGTGGACTCGATGTCCATGCCGTTCGTCGCCGGCCGTCCGGACGAGTACCAGCAGCCCTACGGCTCGCAATCCCACCCGCAGGGCGCCCAGCAGGCCGAGGTCGCGGCTGTTCCAGCCCCGAACGCACCAGCCCCGAACGCACCAGCCCCGAACGCCGCCGCCGCGCAAGCCGCAGCGCCGAACGCCCCGGCCGGGCAAGCCCCCGGCCAGTCCCGGCGGGAGGACCCGGAGCCGACCCAGTTCTCCCAGCAGGCCCAGCCGACCTACATCGCGCCGCCCCGCCGCCCGGCCTACCAGCCGCGGCTCTCGGTGGACGGCACCCCGCGGATCATGCAGCTCAGGCAGGGCAGCAACATCATCGGCCGCGGCACCGGCTCGGACCTGCAGCTGATGGATCAGGGCGTCTCGCGCCGGCACGCCGACGTTCACGTCGCCGACGGCCACGCCACCGTCTATGACCTCGGCTCCACCAACGGCACCTCGGTCAACGGCCACGCCGTCAGCACCCAGCCGCTGCAGCACGGCGACGTGATCCGGGTCGGGCACACCCGGCTGGTGTTCCACGAGGACGACTCTTGACCTCACCACTGGCGATCCAGCTGATGCGCTTCGCCTTCCTGGCGCTGCTCTGGCTCTTCCTGTACGGGATGATCCGCGTCATCCGGATGGAACTGCGCACCGCCGGCGCTCCCCGGGTGCCGGTGCCGTCCAAGCCCAAGTCCAAGAAGGCCCGCGCCGCGGCTTCCGACAGCCGCCCGGGCCGCGGCGCGCTGTCGCAGGTGATCGTCACCGAGGGCAGCCTGGCCGGTACCCGGGTGGCGCTGACCGGCAAGCCCATCCTGATCGGCCGCGCCAACGACTCCACCCTGGTCCTGACCGACGACTACGCCTCCACCCGGCACGCCCGGATCAGCGAGAACAACGGTGTCTGGTACCTGGAGGACCTGGGCTCGACCAATGGCACCTACGTCGGCCACGCCAAGGTCACCGGCCCGGTGCCGCTGGAGGCCGGCGTGGTGATCAGGATCGGCAAGACCGCCATGGAACTCCGCTAAGCGCATGGCGCTCACCCTCAAGTACGCGGTGCGCTCGGACCGGGGCCTGGTCCGCGGCAACAACGAGGACTCGGTCTATGCCGGCCCCCGGCTGCTGGCGATCGCCGACGGGATGGGCGGCCACGCGGCCGGCGAGGTGGCCTCCAAGATCGTCATCGGCACGGTGGAGAGCCTGGACGAGGACCGGCCGATCGCCGACCTGATCGGCACGCTGCGCGACACGGTGGCCGACGCGACCGCGGCCCTGGCGCACGCGGTGGACGAGAACCCCTCGCTGGAGGGCATGGGCACCACCCTCACCGCGATCCGGTTCGCCGGCAGCCGGATCGCGCTGGTGCACGTCGGGGACTCCCGTGCCTACCTGATGCGCGGCGGCCAGCTCAGCCAGATCACCCACGACGACACCTACGTCCAGTCCCTGGTGGACTCGGGCAAGCTGACGGCTGACGAGGCCTCCCACCACCCGCGCAAGTCGGTGATCCTGCGGGCGCTCAACGGCGCCGAGGTCGACCCGGACATCTCCATCCGGGAGGCCCGCAAGGGCGACCGCTACCTGCTCTGCAGTGACGGCCTGAGCGACGTCGTCACGGCGACCACCCTGCTGGAGACGCTGGCCTCCGGCACGCCGCAGGTCTGCGCCGACCGGCTGATCGAGCTGGCCCTGCGCGGCGGCGGCCCGGACAACGTCACCTGCATCGTCGCCGACGTGGTGGACCTCTCCGAGGGCGACGACCTGCCGATCGTGGGCGGCGCGGTGACCGACCGGGTGGACACGATGGATTCCGGCTCCTCCTCCCCGGCAGCGCGGGCGGCCCGGATGTCGGGCCCGGACCGGGCCGCGCCACCGGCCCCGCAACCACGTCGGGGCAAGCGGCGCTGGCTGGTCAGCGGCCTGGCCGCGCTGCTGCTCGTGGTGGCCGCGGTGAGCGGGTACCTCTGGACCCAGAAGCAGTACTTCGTCGGCAGGGACGGCAACGAGGTCGCCGTCTTCCGGGGGGTGAACACGCATTTCGGGCCGGTCAGCCTGTACTCGGTGATCCAGAACAGCGACCTGAGGGTCGAGGACCTGACCCAGTCCGCCAGCGGGCAGGTGATCAACGGCATCACCGCCAGCAGCCGGGCCGACGCCGACGCGATCCTCAAGCGGCTGGCGGCCGAATTGAAGCCGCCGTGCCCGGTCGCCACCTCGGCACCGGCCACCCCGACCGCGTCCGTGAGCCGGACCACGACCGCGAGCCGGACCGCGACCGCGAGCCGGACCGCGACCCGAGCGCCCGGCAAGTCGCCGGCACCGAGCCGGACCGTGACCACCCCGACGCCGACCACCCCGACGTCGAGCGGCACCCTGCCAGCGACCACCCCATCACCGTCGAACACCCCCGTGCCGGGGGTGGATTGCCGATGAGCGGAGTCAATCCAGCGATGAGCGCTTGCCCGAAGAGCGAGGCCCAGCGATGAGCCGGCCCAACCGGATCGCGACCCGGCGCGGCACCGAACTGGTGTTCGTGATCGCCGCGGCGCTGATCGTGGCGTGTGCCGAGGCGTTCGTCGAGATCACCCGTAACAGCGAGATCTCCAGCCACGTGGCGACCTACCCGCTGGTGGTGCTGGCGATCGGGCTGGCCTGCCACCTGGCGATCCGCAGGACCGCCCGGTACGCCGACCCGCTGCTGCTGCCGTGCGCCGTCCTGCTGGTCGGCCTCGGACTGGTGATGATCCACCGGCTGGACCTGGGCCTGGCCCAGCAGGCCGCCGAGAACGGCACCACCTACAGCGGCGTCGCCGCCGCGAGCCAGGTGGTCTGGGCGTTCCTCGGCCTGGTGGTCTTCCTGGCCGTCCTGCTGGTGATCCGGGATCACCGGATGCTCGCCCGCTATGCCTACACCCTTGCCCTGGTGGGGCTCTTCCTGCTGATGCTGCCGGCAGTACTGCCCGCCCAGTACAGCGAGGTCAACGGTGCCCGGATCTGGATCCGGATCGCGGGCTTCTCGATCCAGCCCGGCGAGATCGCCAAGATCGCGCTGACGATCTTCGCCGCGTCCTACCTGGTCGACAAGCGTGACGTGCTCTCACTGGCCGGCCGGCGGCTGGTGGGCATCGACCTGCCGCGCGGCCGCGACCTCGGGCCGGTGCTGGTGGCCTGGCTGATCAGCATCGGGGTGCTGGTGCGCAACCACGACCTGGGCACCTCGCTGATGTTCTTCGGGCTGTTCGTGGTGCTGCTCTACATCGCCACCGAGCGGGTCAGCTGGGTGATCATCGGTGTCCTGCTGTTCGCCGGCGGCTGCGTCCTGTCCTACGAGCTCTTCGGAACCGTCAAGCAGCGGGTCGACGTCTGGTTGCACGTCTTCGACTACCTGCAGGACCAGGGCTACCAGATGAGCCAGTCGCTGTTCGGCCTGGGCACCGGTGGCCTGTTCGGAGCGGGCCTGGGCGGCGGCCGTCCCGAGCTGGTGCCGGTCGCCAAGTCGGACTTCATCCTGGCCTCCTTCGGCGAGGAGACCGGTCTGTTCGGCCTGGTCGCCATCCTGGCGCTCTACCTGGTCTTCCTCTCCCGCGGCTTCGCCACCGCCCTGGCGGTCCGGGACTCCTTCGGCAAGCTGCTGGTCACCGGCCTGTCGTTCTCGCTCGGCCTGCAGCTGTTCGTGGTGGCCGGGGGCATCTCGCGGCTGCTGCCCGAGACCGGCCTGACAACCCCGTTCCTGTCCTACGGCGGGTCGTCACTGGTGGCGAACTTCGGGCTGCTGGCGCTGCTGCTGCGGGTCTCGGACGCGGCCCGCCGGCCACCGACCACGCCGCCGTCGGCGGTCACCACCGAGAGCGGGCCGGTGCCGATCACTGCCGGGGACAGCTCATGAACCGGCCGATCAGGCGGGTCGGCATCTTCGTCGGGGTGCTGCTGCTGGCCGTGGTGCTGAACCTGAACTGGGTGCAGGTGATCAAGGCCGACCACTACCAGGACAACACCGCCAACCGGCGCACCGTGCTGAACGAGTACAAGCGCCAGCGCGGCTCGATCGTCCTGCAGGGCTCGGGGACGCCGGTGGCGGAGTCGGTCGCCACCAAGGACGCGCTGATGTACCTGCGCAAGTACGCAGGAGGTCCGGTGTACGCCCCGGTCACCGGCTTTAACTCGCTGTACTACGGCAACGTCTCGGTGGAATCGGCTGAGGACGGGGTGCTCTCCGGCGCCGATGACCGGTTGTTCGTACAGCGGCTGACCAACCTGCTGACCGGCCGGGACACCCGCGGCGGCAACGTGCTGCTGACCATCAACAAGCAGGCCCAGGCGGCGGCCTACCAGGCGATGGGCAACCGGCGCGGCGCGGTGGTGGCGCTGGATCCGGCAACCGGAGCGATCCTGGCCGCGGTCAGCATGCCTTCCTATGACCCGAACACCCTCAGCTCGCACTCGGCGGAGAAGATCCAGGCCGCGTACAAGAGGTACAACGCCGACCCGGACAACCCGCTGCTCAACCGGGCGTTCAACGTGACCTACCCGCCGGGGTCGGTGTTCAAGGTGGTGGTGGCCAGTGCCGCGCTGAAGAACGGCCGGACGCCGCAGACCCGCATCCCGGCGGTCAACTCCCTCACCCTGCCCCAGACCCGGACCCAGTTGCGCAACTTCGCCGGCGAGCAGTGCGCGGACGGCAGGACCGACACCCTCAACCATGCGCTGACCATCTCCTGCAACACCGCCTTCGCCCAGCTCGGCATGGACCTGGGCGCCGACACCCTCAAGCAGCAGGCGGCCCTGTTCGGCATCGACGACAACGGTTTCGACGTGCCGGTGCCGGTGGCCGGGTCCTCGGTCGGGCCGATCGTCGACCAGGCGTCGCTGGCCCAGTCGAGCATCGGCCAGCGCGACGTCCGGGTGACACCGCTGCAGGCCGCGATGATCTCGGCGGCGGTCGCCAACGACGGCAGGCTGATGACGCCCTTCCTGGTCTCGGAGGAGCAGGCGCCCAACCTCGCGGTGCTGAGCCACCCGGACCCGCAGGTGCTCAACCAGGTGATGAACTCGACCCAGGCCGACCAGCTGACCGCGATGATGGTCGACGTCGTGAACAAGGGCACCGGCAAGGCCGCCCAGATACCGGGCATCCAGGTCGCCGGCAAGACCGGCACCGCCGACAACGGCCCGCAGAACTCCGACGGCGCGTACCTGAACCCGCCGCATGCGTGGTTCTCCGGTTTCGCGCCGGCGGACAATCCCAAGATCGCGGTTGCCGTGATCGTGGAGAACGGTGGGGTGCACGGCAGCGAGACCACCGGAGGTCTCGCCGCGGCACCCGTGGCACAGGCTGTGATGAAGGCTTATCTGGCCGCGATCGGGGTCAGATGAGCAACTTCGCACGGCAGCGACACAGTGAGGACGTCCGATGACGGCAGCACGGCTGATCGGTGGCCGCTACGAAATCGGGGAGCTGCTCGGTTACGGCGGCATGGCCGAGGTGCACAAGGGCAAGGACGTCCGGCTCGGCCGGGACATCGCGGTGAAGGTGCTGCGTGCCGACCTGGCACGCGACCCGGCGTTCCAGAACCGGTTCCGGCGCGAGGCGCAGGCCGCCGCGGGCCTGAACCACCCCTCGATCGTGGCGGTGTATGACACCGGCGAGGACGACGGTCCGGAGGGTCACACCCCGTACATCGTGATGGAGTACGTCGAGGGGCACACGCTGCGCGAGGTGCTCAAGACCCAGGGGCACCTGCCTCCCCAGCAGGCCATGGAGATCACCGCCGAGGTGTGCTCGGCACTGGACTTCTCACACCGCTCGGGCATCGTGCACCGCGACATCAAGCCGGGCAACGTGATGATCACGAATGCCGGCGCGATCAAGGTGATGGACTTCGGCATCGCCCGGGCGCTTGCCGACAATGCGGCGACGGTGACCGCCACCGCCGCGGTGATCGGCACGGCTCAGTACCTGTCCCCGGAGCAGGCCCGGGGTGAGTCGGTCGACGCCCGCTCGGACGTCTACTCCACCGGGTGCCTGCTCTACGAGCTGCTCACCGGACATCCGCCGTTCACCGGTGACTCGCCGGTCGCGATCGCCTACCAGCACGTCCGGGAGAACCCGCAGGTGCCGTCGTCGGTGAACCACGCGGTGCCGCCGGCGCTGGACTCGATCGTGATGAAGGCGCTGGCCAAGAACCCGCTGAACCGGTACCAGACCGCCGCCGAGATGCGCACCGACCTGCAGCGGGCCCTCAGTGGCCAGGCGGTCGAGGCCGAGGCGGTGATGACCGACGCACAGCGGACCCAGTTCATCGCCCAGGCCAGGCCCGTCGCTCGGCCCGGGGTGCTGACTCCGAACTACGACGACGATGACGACACGGCCAATCACCGCGGTGCGCTGATCTGGACCGCGGTCGTGCTGGCGCTGTTGCTGGTCATCGGTAGTGCCGCGCTCTACGTGCTGAAGCGGGACAACAACGCCGACACCCCGGCGCTGTATCCGGTTCCGGCGCTGGTCGGGTTGTCACCGGCGGCGGCGATCGACCAGCTGCGCTCCAACCACCTGATTCCCGCGACCGGCAAGCCGGAGGGCAGCAACGGCCCGTGCAGTGCCGGCTCGGACGCGCTGCCGTTGAAGAACCCGACCAAGGGCCAGGTCTGCACCCAGAACCCGGCGGCCGGCAAGGAGGTGGCCGACGGCACCACGGTCAGTTTCACCGTCTACACGGGGCCGGCCAACGTGCTGGTGCAGCATGTCGTCGGGCTGTCCTACAGCGAGGCGCAGAAGGCGCTGGCCTCCGAAGGCCTGGCGGCGAGCCGGTCCGACATCGACAGTGCGAAGCCGGCCGGCCAGGTGGTCGGCCAGGATCCGCCGGCCAACGCCTCGGTGCAGCCGGGTACCACCGTCAAGCTGCAGGTTGCCAACGGCAAGGTGAAACTGCCTGACGTCACCAAGCTGACCGAGCAGCAGGCGCGGACGAAGTTGAACCAGCTCGGGTTCACCACCATCGCCCGGTCGAGCACGGCCCCGGTGCAGCCGGGCTATCAGGTCGGCCAGGTGATGGCGGTCGACCCGACGCCGGGCATCTTCTACGACCCCTCGACCACGATCACCCTTACGGTTGCGGTGAAGCCGGTGTGCCCGTCACCGTCACCGTCGCCCTCACCCTCGGACACCCCGTCCTCGAGCCCGTCCGGTTCAGGTTCTGGCACGCCGTCGGTCTCCCCCAGCAAGAGCAGCACAGCAGCCAGCAGCTCGTCGGCGCCGTCGTCGAACCCGTCCTGCACGCCCGGCTAGAACGGCGGCGGCTCCGGTCCGGTACCTGAGCTTGCCGGCTCGGGCAGCGGCCAACGCTGGGGTGGTGTGGTGCGATAGTGCCTGCCTGCCGGACTGATCCATCGGGTGCTGCCGGTGTTGCCATCTCGCCAGACCCGCCAGCCGGCTTCAGTTTTGGCGTTATGGTGCCTGCGGTGCAACGGGTGCAGGTTGCCGGCGCTCGTGCTACCCCGTGGGTAGGCCACGATGTGATCGAGGTCGGACCGGCGTGCCCGATGAGTGCAGAACGGAAAGGTGCACTCGCCGTCGCGGCCGATGACGTGATCGCTGAGATGCCTCGGTGGCCGGTAGCGGGTGGTGCCGTAGTCGAGCAACTGGCCACTTACCGGGTCGGTGACCAGCCGCCGCCAGGTACCGCTGGGATCGTGGGCGAGCTGCCGGGCGTAGCCGGCGGTGATCGGGCCATAGCCGTCGAGCCAGCCCGGTTCCTCGTCCTGGCCGACCAGGGTCGACAACGCGACCGTGACGTTGATGGCGGGCTGATGTCCTTGCAGTCTCGGCAGTTCACCCCGGGCGCCGTGCAGGACCGCGTTCACCAGCTCGTCGGCCCGAAGCTGATCCATCGTCCGGGCATCATCGGCCGGCGCCAGCCGGGCGACAGCGTCTATCCGGTCGTAGAGCAGTTGGGCCTGGGCGGCTGGAAGCAGGGCCATCAGCCAGGACGTTCCGCAATCAGCCGGTGCCAGCCGGATGTGCCGGTCACCGACCGAGCGCTGATGCTTGTGCTCGGCAGAGGCCGGATCCAGTTGCAGCGCGGCTCGCTTGGCGGCCCGCTTCAGCTGCACGGTGGATTGCCGGTGCGCGTACCTCATCACGCGGGCTTCGTAGTCGGGCAGGACTTCGTCCGGCAATTCGTAGGACGCCTCGGTGACGGCGGTCGCCTGGGCAGTACCGATCCGGCCCTCGGCCAATGCTGTGAAGGTAACCGGCAACTGACGGCACAACCGCTCGGCGTTCTTGAGCAGGTTCTGCGCGGCCGGACCGGATAGCCCCAGCGCACAACCGACCTCTTCGACACACCAGTGCTTGTCTGAAGAATCCTGCACGGAGATGAGGCTCAACAGCGAGAGCTGGCGTGCCGACCACCAAGCTGCCTGCCGCTGGTGATCGGCCAAGGCACTGATGCGCTCGGAGGCGTCCAGCTCGGAGAACGTCACGGCGGCCAACCGAGCCATCTCGGCGAGGCCAGGTCGCCGCCACGCGGTGCCATGGCGCAATGCCGGGGCAGGATCAGTCGCCGCGTCAGCTTGATCGGCGAAGACCAGCGTGGGCACTGGGAGCACGGGCGGCTCTACCCACTCGACCAGCACCAAGTCAGGAGGAGGGATGTCCGGCAGCGCGGCATCGTCCAGCGGTGGCAGGAAGTCCCACTCGCGAAGGTCGAAGTCGGCTGCGGTCATGGTGCAAGACTAGCGTGGCCTACTGACCACAAGCGGCGCTGTTTCACCTTTGTGGATAAGCAGAGTCGTATCCAGATGGGACCGTCGTGCCATGTGGATAAAACTAATCTGCTATCAGTGTCAGCAGAACTCAGAGGCACGGCCGCCGAGAAGCCACCCCTCAGTAGGACTTTGGCAGACCGAGTGAGAACTGGGCCACGAAGTTGAGCAGCATCTCTTTGCTCACCGGGGCAATCCGCATCGCCCGCACCACGCCGAGCAGCGCACCGAGGCCGTACTCGCTGGTCAAGCCGTTTCCGCCGTGCGTCTGGATCGCCGCATCCAGGGCGTTCCACGCTGCCTCACCGGCGGCGTACTTGGCCATGTTCGACGCTTCCCCGGCCGCCATCGCATCGCCGGCGTCATGCGCACCGGCCGCCTTGTACACCATGAGCTTGGCGAGTTCGGTCTCGATGTGCGCCTTGGCCAGCGGATGCGCGATCGCCTGGTGCGCCCCGATCGGCTGCTTCCAGACCGTGCGCTCGTTGGCGTAGCGGGTCGCCCTGCCCAGCGCGAACCGGGCGGTGCCGATCGAGAACGCGGCGACGGTGATCCGCTCCGGGTTCAGGCCCGCGAACAGCGCCGGCAGCGCGGCGTCGAGCGAGCCGCCGATCACGTTCTCGATGGGCACCTGCACGTCGTCGAAGTAGCAGAAGAACTGCCGCTCCGGCGACACCAGCTCCATCTCGATCGGCCGGTACTCCAAGCCCGGTGCGTCGGTCGGCACGACGAACAGCGCCGGACGGATCTGGCCACCGTCGCGCGAGGCCGGGGATTGCCCGACCACCAGGATGTAATCGGCCTGGTCGACGGCGGAGATGTAGTACTTGCGGCCGTTGACGGTGTAACCGCCGTCCGGCCGCGGCACCGCACTCGTGGAGATCTTGTGCGAGTTCAGCCCCGCGTCGGGCTCGGTGATCGCGAACGCCATCTTGATCGAGCCGTTCGCCATGCCCGGCAGCCAGCGCTGCTTCTGCTCCTCGGTGCCGCTCTGGGCGATGATGGTGGCGCAGATGGCCGGTGACACGACCAGCAGCAACAGCGGCGCCCCGGCCGCCGCGAGCTCCTCGCAGACGATCGCCAGTTCGGTGATGCCGGCTCCGCCACCGCCGTACTGCTCAGGGGTGTTGACCCCGATGAAGCCGAGCTTGGCAGCCTTCTCCCACAGCTCGGTGGTCACCTCGTGCTTGCGGGCCTTGGCCAGCCAGTAGTCGATGCCGAACTCCCGGCCCAGATCGGCGACCGCCGAGCGCAGCGCCAGCTGTTCGGCGGTTTCGGTGAAGTCCACGGCGGCGTTCCCTCCGAAGGTGTGGGCTGGTGCCCCGACGGTAGCCGACCGAACCGCTCAGGGGCGCCGGATCGCAGGGCAAGGGCAGCAGCCCGGACGATGCGGCCTGACGATGCGGGCCTGACGATGCAGCACGCACGATCCAGAGCCTCAAGGCCGTGAAGGCGGTACGGTCCTGGCGTGACCGAATGGGTCCACCTGGCCGTCGGCCTGGCTGCGTTGCTGATGATCGCGATCGGCGTCTCCTACGCCGGTCGGCTGAACCGGCACCGTGACCTGCTGGTGGCGTCGCTGCGGGCGGTGCTGCAACTGGCGTTCGTCGCTGTGGCCCTGCGCGGGGTGTTCGCCGCACCGGTGACCTCCATCGCGGTCGTGGCGGTGATGTTCACGGTGGCCACCTGGACCGCGGCTCGGCGGCTGCGGCCCACCGAGGCGGCGCTGGCCGCGGTGATGCTCTCCTGCGGGGCCGGCGCGTCGGTGGTGATCGCGATCATCGTCGCCCTGCCCACCCTGGACCGGAACGTGCGCAACTTCGTGGCGGTGTCCGGCATCGTGCTGGGTGGCACCATGACCGCGGCCACCCTGGCCGGTCGGCACCTCGGCGAGGGCCTGCGCCGGCGCCGGGACGAGGTGGAGGCCTGGCTCTCCATCGGGGCCACCCCGCGGCAGGCCGTCCGCGAGGTGGCCCGGTGGGCGGCGTCGGAGGCATTGGTGCCGGCCCTGGACCAGACCCGGACGGTAGGGCTGGTGACGCTGCCCGGGGCGTTCATCGGGGCGCTGCTCGGCGGTGCCAGCGCGGTCGAGGCCGCCAGGTTCCAGATCGTCGTCCTGGTCGGGTTGCTGTGCGCCGAAGTGATCACCGTGGTGCTGCTGACCTACCTGCTCGGAGCGCCACGGCAGCTGCCGGCCGGCTGACGCACGCGATGTGCCGGCGGCCTGGTTAGGATCGGCGTCCGAGCTGACTGTGGAGCTGACCCGTGGCGGAACCGGCATCGAACACCGAGGCATCGAACACCCAGGCATCGAACACCGAACTCGGCACGCTGCGCGACTGGCTCGGCTACCAGCGCGAGCACGTGCTGGGAATCCTGGAAGGCCTTTCCGAGGACGACCTGCGCCGTCCGGTGCTGCCGTCGGGGTGGACCTGCCTCGGCCTGGTCAACCATCTCGCCCTGGACGTCGAGCGGTTCTGGTTCCGCGCCGTCGCGGCCGGCGAGCAGGTCGAGCTGGGGGACGGTGACGCCGCCTGGCGCGTCGGCCCTGATGTCCCTGCCCAGGCGGTGTTCGAGCTCTACCGCCGGGAGACGGCGTTGGCGGACGCCGTCATCAGCACCACGCCGCTCGACGCGGCTCCTGCCTGGTGGCCCGCTGAGATCTTTCCCGGCCTGCCACCCCGGAACCTGCGCAACAACATCCTGGCCGTGATCACCGAGACGGCCTGCCATGCCGGGCACCTGGACGCCGTCCGGGAGTTGATCGACGGCCGGACCTGGCTGGTGCTGACCTAACCCGTGCTGACCTGACCCCACCGGTGCTGGCCCGACAGCCGGGCGACGTCCGGGCCTCGTCTGGGCCTAGGTGTCGTGACCTAGGCGCCGCCGCCGAGGCCCGCCTGGATGGCGTAGTACAGGTCATTGGCCGACCCGGGAGTCGGGTCGGCTGCAGGGCGCAGCAGCCGGTTCCGCTTCAGCGACCGGAGCGCGCGAAGTGCGGTCTGCCGGTCGGCCGGCTCGGAGGTTCGCCAGAAGCGCAGTCGCATGTAAACCTCCCTGAGGTGCCTGGCGCCAGCGTACGGCGATAACCGGCTGGTGGTGCTAGATGTCTGGTGGTGCTAGATGTCCGGGTTGTCGTCGGTTCCGGCGGCATCGCCGTCTTCGGCGTCCCGGCCGGTCTCACTGCCGTACTCCTCGGCCGCTCGCCGGTGCCGCAGCAGGTCCCAGCAACGGTCCAGCTCCCGCTCGATGGCATCGAGCCTGCCGCGCTCGGCCGAGTTCAGCCCGATGCCGGTGTGGGTCGAACGCAGCTGGTGCTCCTCGGCGACCAGCTCGTGAATCTGCCGCAGGATTGGTTGCTCACTGTCGTGCGCCATCGCTGGCTCCCTTCCAGAGGTCGGACCCCAAGCTCGCCTCCGGTCAACCCTACGACCACCGCCACTGTCCGGTCAGCCGGCCAGGACACCGCTAGCGTGCAAACCATGACCGACAGCCTGCCTGCTGACAGCCTGCCCGCCGAGGACGCCGCCCGTGAGCTGGCCGAGCTGTGCATGCGGACCATGCTCGGCGCCGACGCGGCCTCGGCCTCGCTCGGCATCCGGGCGCTCTGGGCAGCCCCCGGCCGGGCCGAGATGGCGATGACGGTGACGCCGGCAATGCTGAACGGCCACCTGATCGGCCACGGCGGCATGGTGTTCACCCTCGCTGACACCGCGTTCGCGGTGGCCTGCAACAGCTACAACCGAACCACGGTGGCAACCGGCTGCGACATCGACTTCCTCGCCCAGGTCCGGGCCGGGGACGAGCTCCGGGCGGTGGCCGTGGAGCGCTACCGGCGCGGTCGCGGCGGCTTGTACGACGTGACGGTGCGGCGTGCCGACGGCGAGGTGGTCGCCGAGATGCGCGGCCGGTGCCGGGAGATCCAGGGTTCGCTGGTCGGCGAACCGGCGCCACGCTAGGCGCGGGCCGGCCGTAGCCGCTCAGGCCGAGTGCGAGATCAGCTGGAGCAGCCCGAGCGCGTAGGCCTGCTCGGCATCGGAATGGCGCACCTGCACCGGCACCGAATTGACCTCCAGCCGCACCCGCCAGTCGCCGTCGATCCGGTCCAGGCCGCGGAACGTTCCGGCCAGCAGCTCGCGTAGCTGGTCCTCCCGCGGCAGCCAGACCGCATCGCGATCCTCCACCGAGTCCAGTGCCCATTCGGTGGTGCCGTTGAACCCGATCACCTGGCCGTGCTCGAGCTGGTGCACCTCGACGGTCATGTCGCTGAGCACGAACACTTCGTCGTCCATTCCACGATCGACCACCACGAAGCGATCGCCGGACGCAGGCGTCCAGCGCAAGCCGGCGTCTCTGAGCAAGCGCGCGGTTTCTATCGAGATCACCCCTCCAGTATGGCGAGGCCACCATAGGCAGGAGTCTTGAGCCAATCTTGAGCGTTTGGGGCATATGAAATTTACGTGAGCTAGGAAGGGTAGACATGGCCGGAACGCTGTTCCGGTTCGCCAGCGTGATCAGTACCGGCGGGAAGGGACGAGGGCGCGATGCGGGCATCTATCACTGCCGCAGTGCTGCTCGCCGTGACCCTATGGTCCGCGCCGACGGTGGCCGAGGCCAGCTTCAACCAGCAGGCTGCCTCGGCCCAGTCAGCTTCCAGCGCACTGCTTCACCCGCCGACGGGCCTGTCGGTCTCCCGCAGCGCCTGCAACATCACGCTGACCTGGACGGCGACGGTCGATGCCAGGGCAACCGGCTATCACGTGTACAACGGCGCGACGCTGCTGCAGACGGTCACTCCCAAGTCGGCCACCAGCAAGGCGTTTGCGATCACCAAGAACACCAACTACACGTTGACAATGGTTACTTACTACCTGAACTGGTCGAGCAGCACGAGCCAGGCCGTGGCGATCAGCTGCTGATCGGCGACATAGCCACCGCGGGCTGACCGCGTATCAGCGGCTGTTCCCGCGATTCGCTATGCCTGGACCCGGCCGGTCACCTACGGTAATCACTGTGGTGGTCGAGAGAGCCTGGTCCGCAGTCATCGTCGATGACGACGCTGACATCCGCGCCCTGATCGCCGAGCTGTTGCGCCAGTCCGGCTTCGAGGTGACCGAGGCGGCCAGCGGCATCGACGGCATCGCCGCCGTCCGCGAGGTCGAGCCGGATGTGGTCACCCTGGATCTGAACCTGCCCGATCTCGACGGCATCGAGGTGTGCCGCCGGATCCGGGAGATCACCGATGCCTACGTGGTGATGCTGACGGCCCGTCCGGACGAGATCGACCGGCTGATGGGGCTGGAGATCGGCGCCGACGACTATCTGACCAAGCCGTTCAGCCCGCGGGAGCTGCGGGCCCGGATAGCGGCGATGCTGCGCCGCCCGCGCTCGGGTGCCGGTTCGCTGTCCGCGCCCGGAGCGCCGGCCGAGTCGGTACGGCACGGCGGGCTCGAGGTCGACATCGAGGGTCGGATGGCGATGCTCAACGGGGTGGAGCTGGACCTGACCCGGACCGAGTTCGACCTGCTCGCCACCCTGCTGTCAGGGCCCCGGCGGGTCTGGCCGCGCGAGACGCTGCTGCGGACGGTGTGGGGTACCGACTGGGTCAGCGACGGTCACCTGGTCGAGGTGCACATGGCCAACCTGCGTCGCAAGCTCGGTGACGATCCGCGCAGCGGGCGCTACATCCGGACGGTTCGCGGCGTCGGGTACCGGCTCGGCGTCGGATGACCCCGCCGAGCCCGGTCACGGCGGCCGACCGTGAGCGGGACCGGATCTCGGCGCTGCGCGAATACGGCATCCTGGCCGGCCGGCCGGTGCAACCACCCGGAGGTGCGGACGAGGCGACGCTGGCCGGCTTCACCCGGCTCGCTGCCCTGGTCTGCGGTGTGCGCGGTGCGGTGCTGAACCTGATCGATGATCGGCACCAGTTCCAGCTTGCGGCCGTCGGCTGCGAGCCGACGGTCTCCGATCGTGCCGATTCGATGTGCGAGGTCACCCTGCGCCTCGGCGAGCAGCTGGTCGTGTCCGATGCCCGGCAGGACCAGCGGTTCGCCTCGAACCGGTGGGTGACCGGCGAACTCGGGCTGATCCGGTTCTACGCGGCCAGCCCGCTGCGGGCACCCGGTGGGCACCTGGTAGGCACCCTCTGCGTGTTCGACCGTGAGCCCAGGACCCTGGATGAGGACCAGCGGGCCGCGCTGACCGCGCTGGCCGCCGGCGTCGTGGACGTGCTGGAGCTGGGCCGCCGCTCGAATCAGCTGCGCCAGACGGTGGCGGAGCTGGCGCGCTCGCACCGGCAGCTGGCGGCGTTCGCCGCCCAGCTCAGCCACAACCTCAAGACGCCGCTCACCGCGTCGCTGGGCTTCGGGGAGTTGCTGCAGGATCATCCGGCGGTGCGCCAGGACCCGACGGCCCTGGAGTACGTCAACCGGTCGCTCTCGGCGAGCCAGCGGATGATGTCAGCCATCGACCAGCTGCTCAGCTATGCCAGCGTGGGCGGCGCTCCCCAGCACGCGCCGGTGCGGGTACCCGAGCTCGTCGAGAGGATCCTCGCCGATCTGGGACCGCTGGCTGCCGGTGCCGAGGTGCGCTGCGATCAGGCCACGGTGATCGCCGATCCGGTGCAGCTTCGGGTGCTGCTGTACAACCTGCTCGACAACTCGCTGCGCTACCGCAAGCCGGGCAGCCCGTGCGAGGTGGCGGTGACGGTCGCCGCGACCAGCTGGGGCAGTGAGCTCAGGGTGGCCGACAACGGTCCCGGAATTCCTGCCGACCAGCGGCCGGCGGTGCTGCGGCCGTTGGTACGGCTGGAGTCAGAGACCGCCGGGACGGGGCTGGGCCTGGCTGCCTGCGAGCGGATCGTGGCCGCGCACGGTGGCACGCTGTCGATCATCGGCACCGCTGGTGGCGGTACCACCGTGTGCGTGCGGCTGCCCCGAACGGTGGACGCCGATTCCGGCGATCACTAGCGGCGCAAGCTCACACGGCAGGTGCGGGCGGTGTCAGCAGCTGGGCCGGTTCCGCCAGCCCGACCGGCTCGGAGGTGTTGGCCTGCTGGACTGTCGCGGCAGGCTTGGCCCGGGTCGGGCGCCAGATGCTCAGCAGCAACCAACACAGCAGGAGGACCGGTACCGCGCTGGTGAGCAGGGTGTGCACCAGCGGAACTCGTAGCGCCCGGATCGCGGTGCCGGCCTTGGGCACGACGGTCCGCACCTGCCAGACCATCTTGCCGTTGAGGGTCGCGATCCACGGGTCGGGGGCGCTGTTGGCATCCCCCTGGGTCCGGATGTTGACGATGCCCGGGCCGGGCCGTTGGACCTCGATCACCCGGTGGCTGACGACCCGGTGGTCATCGACGGGAATGTGGTAGGTCAGCACCTGGCCGACCCGCACGTCGCCGAGTGCCAGCGGGGTGTCGATGATGACGTCACCGGACTCGATGGCCGGCGACATGCTGGCGGTGAGCATCGTCGCGGTGCGGTAGTGCAGCAGCCGTGGGCCGATGGTGACCGCCAGCAGGACGAGGACGGCGAGCCCCAGCAGCAGCGTGCTCAGCAACCGAGCGGCCCGCCGGAGCAGTGTCATGCCAGCGCCCCGAGCAGTGACCGGACCCGTTCCAGCAGCAGGGACGGCCGGATCGGCTTGGTGAGATAGTCGTCGGCGCCGGCCTGCAGACCGGCTTCGCGGTCCTGCGGGGAGGCCAGCGCGCTGACCAGCAGCACTGCGGTGCTGGCCGTCCGCGGCTCTGCCTTCAGGGCCCGGCAGACATCCAGGCCCGACAGCCCCGGCATCGAGACGTCGGAGATGACCAGGTCCGGCACCAGTTCGCCGGCCTGGTCCAGCGCCTGCTGCCCGGAGCTGGCAACCCTGGGGTGGTACCCGCCCCGGTGCAGCGCCGCCGTGAACAGCGCCCGGATGTCGTCGTCATCCTCGACGAGCAGCACGCGCGCCGGACGCTCGATGCGGGTCATGCGGACTTCCTTCCAGATACTGCTGTGCGGTTGCGGACTGCACGGGGTGCGGCTGTGGAGAAGGGCTGATCCCGGGCGGACGACACCGGGACCAGCCCGCTCGGGGGCGGCTACTGGTTGGTGGCCGCGCGCTGGGTGCCGGTGAAGGTGAAGCTGACCACCGACGACTGGTTCTGGAAGGTGTTGTCCGCCGCCGCGGGGAAACTCATGGTCACGACCAGGTTGTCGGTGTTGTTGGCCGCCAGCGCGCTCAGGTTGCTCAGTGCCACGTTGCTGCCGATCAGCGCGCGGGTGGTCAGCACCGACTTGGTGGTGCCCGAGCAGCTGTAGACGTAGGCCGGCGCGGTGCCGGTCTCGGTCCACGCGGTGGAGCAGGAGTCGATCTTGAGTTGCAGCCCGAGGGTCGCGTCGGTGTCGAGCTTGGAGCTGGTGGTGGCGCTCGTGGTCAGCACGATGCTGGAGAGCGCCTGGTTGCCGGCGGCGTTGGTCAAGGTCACGCCCCGCTGCACCGTGTCACCGGGCACCAGGCCGGTCGCGGCAACGCTGAACCGGTTGGCCGCGGTGTTGGCGGCGCCGAGCGCGATCGAGACGGTGCCAGAGCTGACGCTGGCCGAAGCCGAGGTAGCGGAGGTGAACGAGCCGAAGGTGCCCAGGCCCGCCGCTGCCGCAGCGGTGCCGAGCAGCGCGGCTGAGACGAGTACCTTGCTGCGAACCGTGCTGAGTTGTACTGACATCGGGGACTCCCTGGTTGGTCCGGTCGGGGGTTGACCGGGGCATGAAACTGTTAGGAGTACTGTGCCGATGTTTGTTCTGCGTTAGGTTACGTTGGAACTCAGCGTTTGATAGCAGAAGGCTCAAGCCAGCCTCAAGGTCGCACCTTCGCTAGGGTGGAAAGCATGAGCGAGCAGCCCCGAACCACCAGCGACTCCGATGACCAGAGTGGGGACACGATCGGCGCCAGCAGTCCCGGAGCGGCCGGCACGACCGAGAAGGACCCGAGTGACTGGGTCACCGGAGACGAGCCGATGACCGGCGCCCAGCGCAGCTATCTCGACACGCTGGCCCGCGAGGCCGGTGAGCAGTTGCCCGCTGACCTGACCAAGGCGCAGGCCTCCGAGCACATCGACCGGCTGCAGGCCCAGACCGGACGGGGCAAGGGCGGCTAAGCCTCGGGCCGCAGCGACTTCGACGGGCCCTGCGCCGCTGCCCGGGTGATCAGCTCGGCCTCGCAGACGGCGAGCAGATCGGCCGAGGACTGGCCGTCCCGGGGCTTGGCCGCGACCGCCACCAGTGCCGGGATGGCCTGCTGGTGCAGTGCGGCGCGCATCCGCGTCGCCAGGGCTTCGGCGTTGGTGCCGGGGCAGTCCGCCAGCAGGATCGCCAGGCCTGACTTGCCCATCGCGCCGATCGCGTCGCACCCCACCTGCATCCGGGCCACCAGGCTTACCGCTGCCGGGTCGGCGGTGTCGATCCGCATGATGGCCGTCACCGGGCAGGCGGCCACCACCTCGCGGGCCACCGTCAGCCACGCGGCTTCGGTCATCGGGCGAATGGTGGTGTCATCGGTGAGGTGAAGGTCCGACTGCACGGCCCAGCGCTGGATCAGGATCGCCGCCGGCAGTGAGAGCCAGGCCAACGGGACGTGGAGGTTGATCAGCTGTACCTGCGCCGCGGCGAGTCCGATGGTCAGCACTTCCAGCTTGTGGCTCTCAGCTTTCAACAGCAGGCTCAGCGCCTTGTACTGGCCGGCTGACACCATCGCCAGCGCGACGGCGGCCATGCCCACCAGCATGTAACCGGCGGCTGCCAGGGCGAGCGGAAGCGGATCGGGCAAGGCCAGCGCCATGCAGCTGTTGGCAGCGGTGGCGGCCAGGATCGCGCCGGCAGTGCTGTAGACGTATCGGTACGGCGTCGCCTGCCCCGCGATGTTGCGGGCCGGCCATTCGGCTATCGCGGCGGCCGCGATCACAATTGCCGCCAGTGTCAGAGGCAGCACGGCTGCGGCTGCGAATGCCCAGGTGGCGAGCAGGTTCGGGCAGAGCGCCGGCAACTTCTCCTGCCGCAACGCACGCCGGGCCCGCTCCCAGCTGACGGTGAAGCGCGAGTACACGATGCTGAGGGACGCCAGGAGGGCTGCGGTCCAGAGGTCCGACTGGTGGAAGGCCCCGATCGAGGCTAGCGCCGTGCCTGCCGCCGCCAGGTCGACAGCCAGGATCACGATCATCGCGAACAACGACGCCCGCCACAGCGCCCATCCGGATATTGCTGTCACGATCACCCTCTCCCACTGCGAACCCGACCCCCGCTAACGTGCGAACACCGGGGTGAGGACCATGAAGATGGGTCAATCCCTGACGCGCCGTGGTGACAGACAGTACATAACGAACTTCTCGCTGTCACGTCGGAAGTTTGGTTCGTGTCCACCAGCTCGCTAGTTCTCACAAGGCACGCTGCGGTGAGGAAAGTGAACGGCATAAACCCTCCAACCGCAAATACTCCGGCCGATGGTGCGGGTATCGCTGCCTTCCGGCAGTAGAAACCGACCACTCAGGCGTAGCGCCTAACGTGCATATCCAAACCGCCTATAAAACTCCGCAGTCCGTGGAGCTTATATAGACGGTTTGTGGCACGAGGTCAGCGCGCGAAGAGTCGCATTGGCGGCTAACCTCGGCGCTGGCATCTGGCTATGGACAGACCCGTCGGTTTCGCTTGTGAATGTTTCGCCCAGGGAGGTGACAATGATGCAGAACTACGAATGGGTCTGATGCGCGTCTAGTCTTTGCTTTGGTAGATGCCCTGAACACGCGGGTTGAACCAAGGCGACTGGGGGACGGGGCTTTCGCACCCGGGAGTCCCGGCCCTCGATCTGAACGACCCATGGTTACCAAGCCGCGTGACCACTCCGCGGGCTGCTCAGCATCCAGAACAAACCCACGTCTCAACCGTGTGGAGAGCGGTGCTCTCCTGTAGACGGAAACCAGCTGTGGGGGCGACGTGTAATCGCGTGTCCGGCACGTTCATCGTGCACATAGACCGCAGCCAGTCCCCTGTTTGTGCAGACGAGAGACGTGTAGGCAGCAATGGCCTATACACCATTCAGTAGTAGCAGAAGCTGCCGCGCCGGTCTCCTCGCCGATTGATCCGCTCCGGTAACCACGGTCGTTCGCATCGTTTATGCAGCCGAACGTAGCCGTGGTGAACGCCCGATCGAGTCGAGTGCGGTCAGGCCGGGGTTATCTTCAGGGCATGACCGAGACTCAGCGGCAACCGGTGCCCCGCAATGACGGGGGTGAGCTGGACACCGCCACCGCCTTTCTCAGCTTCGCCCGCAGCTGCGTGCTCAAGAAGGCCGATGGCCTGAGCGACGAGCAGTTGCGCCGGGTACTGGTGGCTTCGGGCACCACCATCCTGGGGCTGGTCCAGCACCTGAGCGAGGCGGAGCGGCTCTGGTTCGGCTATGACCTGCTCGGCTCCGAGCCGGACCCGGAAGCGGACTTGGGGATGGCGGTCCCGGCCGGGCGCAGCACCGAGCAGGTGCTGGCCGGCTACCACGAGGCGATCCAGGCAAGCGATGCCGCTATCCGGTCTGTAGGCGATCCGGCGGCGCTGATGGCCCGGCCGGTGGACGGCAAGCGGCTCAGCCTGCGCTGGCTGCTCGCACACGCCACCAGCGAGACCGCGCGGCATGCCGGCCATGCCGACATCCTGCGGGAGCAGATCGACGGCGTGACCGGCCGCTGAGTCGCTGCCCGCGTCCCCCGGCCGGACCTCCTCCTGGACGAGGATGACCATGTTCTGCTCGTCCACTTCCGGTGGGAGGGGCTCGACCTTCCCGACGGGTTCTGGGCCTGTGGATCTCCTCGCCGAGAACGTCGACGGCATTCGCTGGTTCTCCCCGTCCGACGTCGCCACCGGCATCGTGACGTTCAGCCCCAGGACTTGCACGAGCACTTGACCCGAGTCTTGGACGAGGGCGTACCTAACGGTCCGCGCGAGGTCCCCGCACTCGACTGAGCTGGCTCGACGGTGCCGGCCGACGTCACACCGGGCGGTACTCGATCAGCACTCGGCTGACGGTGCCGGCTCGCCAGATCTTGAGATACGGCTGAATCTGTCGCGGCGCATCGCTGCTGGCGAGCCGCTGACGGCAGAGACGATCGACTTGTTCAATCGGCTACTGGGCGGCGCGAACCCACAGCCGTAGCGGCAGGTACGCGGGATCGCTGCGGAGGGTGTGGGATTTGAACCCACGGACAGTCTCCTGTCGAGCGCTTTCAAGGCGCTTGCACTCGGCCACTATGCGAACCCTCCAGAACGCGACGGCCCCCGGGACCGGCGCTCTGGCCCAATTCTGACAGAGCCGGGCCGGGCGAGGTCCGGCGGTCCGAGATCGGGCAGGTCCGACCAGGGGACTGTCAGTCAGCGGCCGCCGGCTATCTTCCGGGCCCGCTGCTGGACACCGGGCTCGCCGTACGGGTAGTCGGCGGGCTCCGGATCACTGGCCTTGTCCAGCCGCTCGGTCTGCTCGGCGCTCAGGTGCAGGTCCGCGGCCTGCAGGTTGTCCTCGAGCTGGGTGATCGTCCGGGCGCCCAGGATCACCGAGGTCACCGCCGGACGGTCCGACAGCCAGGCCAGCGCGACCTGGGCCATCGTCACCCCCAGTTCGTCGGCCACCGCCCGGACGACGTCGATGACATCCCAGGTGCGCTGCCGGCTGGACCGGCGGTCATAGCCCTCCACCCCGCGGTCCGGGTTCTCACCGAGCCGGGTGGCGCCCGAGGGCCGCTCCTCCTTGCTGTACTTGCCGGTCAGCCATCCGCCGCCCAACGGCGACCAGGGCAGCAGGCCGAGCCCGTTCGCCTCGCTGGCCGGCACGATCTCCCACTCGATCTCGCGTACCAGCAGGTTGTACTGCGGCTGCAGGGTGACCGGTGCGCTGAGGCCCAGGTGTTCGGCGGTGTCCACGGCGTGCTGCAACTGCCAGCCGGTGAAGTTCGACAGCCCGATGTAGTTGATCTTGCCTGCCCGCACCGCGTCGTCCAGGAACCGCAGCGTCTCCTCGATCGGTGTCAGCGGATCGTGGGCGTGCACCTGGTACAGGTCGATCCAGTCGGTCTGCAACCGCCGCAGCGACGCCTCCAGCGCCAGCCTCAGGTGC
>NZ_DASVQG010000345.1:0-1819 GCF_036389215.1 Jatrophihabitans sp. | reverse complement strand
CCCTCGGGGGCCCTCACCGGCACCGGGTGGCTGTAGCCCAGGGCGAACTCGAGGTCCGACCCGCGGGCCTGCACGCGGTACCCGACGCCGACGATCTCGAGGGTCTTGGTGTAGCCCTCGGTGACGCCGGTGATCATGTTGGCGATGAGCGTGCGCGACAGCCCGTGCAGGGCCCGGCTCTCCCGCTCGTCGTCAGGACGCTGCACCTGCAGCGTGCCGTCGTCGCCGCGCTCGACCGTGATCGGCGAGGCGACGGTGTGGTTCAGCGTGCCCTTGGGACCCTTGACGCTCAGCGTCTGGCCGTCGATGGTGACGTCCACGCCACCGGGCACGGGAATCGGCAGTCGTCCGATCCGCGACATGTCACTCGCTCCTCACCAGACGTAGGCGAGGACTTCCCCACCCACGCCCTTCTTGTTCGCCTGGCGGTCGGTCAGCAGCCCGGTCGAGGTGGAGATGATGGCCACCCCGAGGCCGCCGAGCACCTTCGGCAGCGCGTTGGACTTGGCGTACACCCGCAGACCGGGCTTGGAGACGCGCCGGACGCCGGCGATGCTCCGCTCACGGTTGGGGCCGTACTTGAGGTCCACCACCAGCTCCTTGCGGGTGGTGCCGTCCTTCTCGACCTCGTTGACGGTCCAGCCGGCGATGTAGCCCTCCTGCTGGAGGATCTCGGCGATGTGCGTCTTCAGCTTGGACGACGGCATGGTCGTGGAGTCGTGGTACGCCTGGTTGGCGTTCCGGATCCGCGTCAGCATGTCCGCGATCGGGTCGGTCATCGTCATGGGTGTCGTGCCTCTCTCGCCGCGGTTCCTCACGCGGTCTCGCGCGGGCCTCTCGGCGATCGGTGGTGCCTGGTGAGGGGATGGAACGGCCCGGCTGCAGGGCCCCACGGCGCGGAGCGTGTCGTGGGGGCAGCCGGGTCCTTTACCAGCTGGACTTGCTGACGCCCGGCAGCTCGCCGGCGTGCGCCATCTCCCGCAGGCAGATCCGGCACAGGCCGAACTTGCGGAAGACCGAGTGCGGGCGACCGCACCGCTGGCACCGGGTGTAGCCGCGGACCGCGAACTTCGGCTTGCGGGCCGCCTTGTTGATCAGCGCCTTCTTGGCCATCTGGGTGTCTCCTCCCCCGCTCAGCGGGTGGTGGTCACGACGGGCTGGCCGGCGAACGGGAAGCCCAGCAGGCGGAGGAGCTCGCGACCCTCCTCGTCGTTCGTGGCGGTGGTGACCAGCGTGATGTCCATGCCGCGCGGACGGTCGATCTTGTCCACGTCGATCTCGCGGAACATCGACTGCTCGGTCAGGCCGAACGTGTAGTTGCCGTGACCGTCGAACTGCTTGGCGTTGAGCCCGCGGAAGTCACGGATGCGGGGCAGGGCCAGCGACAGCAGCCGGTCCAGGAACTCCCACATGCGGTCGCCGCGGAGGGTGACCTTCGCGCCGATCGGCATGCCCTCGCGCAGCTTGAACTGCGCGATGGACTTGCGGGCCCGCACGACGGCCGGCCGCTGGCCGGTGATGGCGGTCAGGTCGCGGACCGCGCCGTCCATCAGCTTGGCGTCGCGGGTGGCCTCGCCGACGCCCATGTTGACGACGATCTTCGTCAGCCGCGGGATCTGCATGACGTTCTCGTAGCCGAACTCGGACTGCAGCGCCGGGGCGATGGACTCGCGGTAGTGGGCGAGCATGCGGGGCAGCTCACGGGTGGGTGCACTCATGGCGTCAGAGGTCCTTACCGGTGCGCCGCGAGACCCGGATGCTGCGGCCTTCCTCGTCCTTGCGGTAGCCGACCCGGGTCGGCTTGTCCTCGGAGTCGATC
>NZ_DASVQG010000344.1:0-6586 GCF_036389215.1 Jatrophihabitans sp. | reverse complement strand
GATCGAGAGGTCGTCCATGCCGAGCGAACGCAGCGCGTCAACATCGGATGCGGCCATGAGCCATGGCGTGCGGCTCAGCTTTTCCGCGAACGTCGACAACGTCAATCCCGAACCTGTCGCGTTCCAGGCAGCGTCTTCCGGCTCGGCCTCGTCCGGCGGAGCTATGGCGCCATCGCAGGCGTTGCGTGCCGCTATCGATCGAAGCTGGCGCCGTGTTTCCTCGGGTACCGGGCCAGGGCTCTCCAGTAGGTAGTCCCGCCAGCGGCACCATTTCGGGTGCACGTCAGCCAACACCGAGATCGGCTCGATCGAGGGGTCGACGGGCGGCCACTCCTCCGGTCCAGGTCTCGGGACCGACTCCGTGACGCCTCGGTAGACGAACTCAGGAAGCTCGTTGCGGTAATCCGCCTCGACTCCGGTGCCGTCCGCCACTCGGGTCAGGTAGTTGAACATGGCCACCAGCCCGATGACGAGCGTGATCGACGTCCGCGACAACCCCACTGCCGACAGCCGTTGAATATGGGCGGGGCCGATGGTCCACGGCCGAGCCGTCAAGGTCTGGGCGAAATCCACCAGGCAAGCATCCTGCGGTGAGAGCTCGTCAACGGTCTCCCCCAGGATGATGGAGCGGCTGACGGTGTCGTCGCCGCTGGCTACACGCAGAAACTCTGCGTGAGCGGTCGTTCAATAGAAGCACTCGTTCTCGCGGGAGGTCACCGCATTGATCAGCTCTCGCGATTGCCAGGGAAGCGCATCGTTGCTGAGTGAACCAGAGACGGCGAACGTGCGTCGCAGCAACTCCGGATCAAGGGAGTGCGCTCGAATGATCCCAGGCGCGCCACCGTGAGCCGGCTGGTATGCGGCGGGCATCCGACGGGCAGCCATCGCTTGGTAGGCCTCCAGCAGGTCGCCGTCCGCCTCCTGCTTGCCGATCATCCGCACGTATGCCATATCGCCACCCCGCATCGACCGCTGACCGCCATCGGTGCCTGCGCCGACAGCCTGCGTTCGCCACGTGCAGCACCTATAACCCGCGCACCCTAACACGCCTCGCAGACCCGGAGTCACCGTCTGCGTGCGCCCCGGTCCGCATAGCTGCCGACACCGGGCTACGCCCCGAATGCCTGGCCTTGGCTCTCTTCACGACGCCGCCAGCACCGTGGTGATCGCGCTGATCGATGGCGAGAAGAAGTAGCCACCGCCGGTGGGGATGACGTACTCGACGGACGCGGTCACCGTCGCGGTGCCGCCCTCGCCGTTGAGCAGCGTCGCGCTTCGCACCCGCTGATCGCCGGGCTGGCCGTTCTGGCCGACCAGCAGGTCGTAGCCACTGGGCGCGCGGGGATTCGTCGGGTCGCCCATCCAGGTCGTGTTCAGGAACTCGAACTGCTCGACGATCGAGCGCTGGTAGCAGAGGAACAGCAGCCCGCGGTTGCCGTTGACAGGGTCGGGCTCGTTGTCCGGCAGCGGCGGCCCGAAGGGCAACCCGACCCGCAGCACCCGGCGGTTGAACGAGGCGCGGCGCCCGCCCTGGTCGTTCCCGGCATCCCGCGTGTTGACCTTGCGGATGTGCGCGGGCAGCGGGCAGGTCAGGCCGACCGGGTCCGACGGCGCCAGCGGATAGGCGTCCTGATCGCCGCCTGTGAGGGGAAGCCGCACCGAGGCGGCGGCGTAGCCGAAGTGATTGTTGGCCAGCGGGTCCGCGCCGAGTCCCGGCACGTCACCGCTCGGCGTCCGGGACACCGGGGCACCGCTGGGCCACCGGCCGACGATCCACGCCGCGAGCAGGTCCGGTGTCACCTGACTGAACCCCGGCTGCTTCGCCACTGCCGCCGCCTGCTCCGCGACGAAGGCCCGGAACCCGGCGACGTCCTGGCGCAACCGGCGGAAGACGAGGTACGAGCCGTTCGCGCTCCATCCCGGTCCGGGCACCTCGGCCGGGCCGGGCAGCAACGGGTCGGCCGCCGCCGCCGGCAGGCCGAAGACGAACTCGCCGGGCCAGACGAGGTACTGCCCCGGCAGCCCGTAGAACCATGCCGCCGGGGTCGCGCTCGGGTCGATGCTCCGCGGCGTGAGGTAGGTATCCGGATCCGCCGCCACCCGCCCGCGCGGGCCAGGCTGCGACACGCCGTCCTTGAAGCCGAAGTGCTCCTGCCCCAACGGGTTCAGCTTCTGGCCGGCCTCCTCGTAGAGCACCGTCATGCCGCCCCCGGTAGCGCTGGCGCGTCGGGTGGCGACGAAGGACTCCTGGGTCGTCGGGTTGTCGGTGCCGAACACGAGCAGGATGTCGGGCTCGTTGCCGGGGCCGCCGACGACCCAGTTCGCCGGGTTGCCCTCGGCAGCCGGGTCGACCGGGTCGCCGAGCAGCCTGGAGCGCGCGACGAGCCCGGCAACGAACGCTTCATCGGTGAACGCCGCGAGGTCGCTCTCGTGCGCGGTGCCGGCAAGCAACTTGGCCAGGCCGGCGTAGGAGAAGGCGATGTTGAGCCACGCATCATCCAGCGCCGCCGCCGCTTCGGTCGCGCCTGCCGAAACCCGCCTCGCGAGCCGCTCGGCGCGCACCGCGAGCCGCGAGGGCAGCAGGCCCGCGATCGTGGTGAACAGGCCGGCGTTCGATGCCAGCCACCGTTTCGCCGCAACGGCATCCTCGATCCGCAGGGCCATCACGTACTGGTACGGCTTCATGAATCCCGGGATGGCGTTGCCCTGGATGTCGTCCACATCGAGCAGTGGCTCCGTTGGGCCCCCCTCGGGCGCGGCTGCGGCGGACATGGCAAGCCTGGCGTCCATACGTCCTCCTAGACGACGCGGGTCTTGTGCCGGCCCTGACGAGTCGGCGTCGGGGCGGCCGTGAGCAGCTGCACCGGGACGGGGCCGGCGTAGGCGAAGGCGGGTTCGAAGCCCGGGTAGCAGGGTTCGCCCGCCGGGGCGTACCGGAGCCAACCGCCTTCCTGCACGCTCTGGCAGCACGAAGCCTGCGGCGGGACCGGCGTGTTGGAGAACGATCCGGGCGCGGCGGCCATGCCGACGAAGTTGACCGTGATGTGCTCGGCGATCTGGCCGCCGTAGCTGATCGGAACGCCGCCGATCGCGATGTCGCCGACCACGTAGCCTTCCTCCGGCGGCACCTCGAACACGGCTCGCTCGATCAGCCCCAGCGTCGCGTCGCCGCGGATCACTCGGAAATACTCCGGCGGGACCGGCTCGCCGTGTGGTGTGGTGAACCCTGCCAGGTCGATGTGGTTCATGGACAGGCCGACCGGGTTCCGCAGCGTGACGGCGAAGCCGAGAGCGGCCAGCTCGTTGACGCACGATCCGATCGTCGGGTCGCTGGACCGGTTCACGCCGCCGTACTGCGCGGCGCAGATCAACGCATCGGGATCGGTGATCGGCGTTCCGTCCGTCGCGACCCGCAGCACCGTTGCCATCGCACCGAGGTTGATCTCCGCCGAGAGGCTGTTGGCGGGGTGTGTCAGGTGGACGATGCCATCGGTGGTGTTCCAGCGGTTGTAAGGGTTGTACGCGCCTCTCGGGTAGATCACTTGTGGCGTGCCGGTGCTGAGGTCGACCAGATCCTCCTGACAGATCAGATCCGCCAGTTGCACGTCGGGACTGACCATCTCGTGGTAAAGGTCGAGCAGCAGGCCGGGATCGCCGGGAAAGGTGAGGGACCAGTTCCCATCGGCGTCTTGCAGGGTGTCACCGTGCAATGCCTGCCAGTACTCCGGCGGCTCCGAGGTGAATGTCACCCGCTGGATCTTGCCGTCGGCATTGCGGTCGACGTGCCACTCGCAGTACTCGTCGTTCGGCCGGTAGTAGAGGCTCTCCCACTGCGGTCCGACATAGTACGAACCTGGCCCGTCCATCCGCTGGGTAAGCGGCAACATCTGATCCGCGAGCGGGAAAGTGGCGAGCCGGCCGTACCTATTGCGGTATGTCCCGGGCAGGCCATTCCATACGAAGGCCTGGTCGAATACCGGGCCGCTCGGCGTCGTCGTGAGTTGGTTGTAGAACTGTGCCCGCTCGCCCGCTTTCAGCTTCTGCTGCGCCAGCTCGATGTTGCCGTCGAACCACGCCGAGACCGCCGCGCTCCATGCGGCGGCCTGGCCGGGTATGCCGGCGAAGTCGGGCAGGTAGCCGGGCGAGTCGTATTGCGAGATAGCCATCGTCTTTTCCTCCGCAGGCGATGCGGGAGTGCAGATCACTGCAATCGGTTCCGATGAGGGCTGAGGCTTTCCCTTGCAGGTTTCCCGTTGATCTCGGCCGATGATCGACGAGTATTCACTCGTCGGGTCAAGCAAGTCAATGTGCCTTTCCGGCCGGCGCGAACCCCACCTTGGCGGTATTTAGCGGGTGAGCGCATTCCGAGTAGCGGGGAGACAAATTGCCTGACAGGTAGTGGAATGTGAACCATATTCAGGTGGCGGGGATCTTGCTTTCCGCCAACGGCGTGTTTCCGGCACGAACCGCGCGGTTTCCCGACCGGGCCGGGATTCGACGGGCTCACCGCCCCCGGTGATCCCGGTGTCGGCAAGCTCATCAGGCTCGCACGGGCCGGGCGCCGGCCGGGCAGCCGTGAGAACCCTGCGGTCTCAGCGCTGCCGGTGTGCCCCATCCGCCATCCGCGGATTCGCCCCGCGCGCCGACCCGGCGACATCTAGGCTGCAAAGATGAACCGCCGCCCCTTTCCGCTCGTCAGCCGCTGGGATGTGGCGGTCAGCGCCCGGATCAGCGCCTCGAAGCTGCCCCCCGTGCTCGAAACGGGCCTGCCGCTGCTCACCCGCGCCGCCGACAAGTCCAAGCTGTGGATGGCCGTCTCCACCGTCCTGGCCACCACCGGTGACATCCGGGCCCGGCGGGCGGCGATCCGCGGCATGGGCTCGATCGCGGTGGCCAGCCTGCTCGCCAACCAGGTAGGCAAGCGGGCCGTGCCGCGCCGCCGCCCGCTGCTGCGCGACGTGCCCACCGCCCGGATCGCGCACCACGTGCCCACCTCCAGCTCGTTCCCGTCCGGCCACTCCGCCTCGGCGGCGGCCTTCGCGGTCGCCGTGGGCAAGGAATTTCCCGAACTGGCCGTCCCGATCGGGCTGCTGGCCGGCGGCGTCTGCTTCTCCCGGATCTTCACCGGCGTCCACTTCACCAGCGACGTGCTCGCCGGAGCTGCCCTCGGCGCCACCGTCGCGGGCCTCGGGATCGCGGCGGTACCCGCGCATCACCAGGAGCCGGTCCGGATCGACGCCGAGCCGGCCCGCCCGCAGCCGCCCCGGCCGGACGGCCGTGGCCTGGTGGCCGTGATCAGCCTGCATGCCGGCGGCGGTGGCAACGGCGGCGTGGCCGAAGCGCTCAGGCAAGCGCTTCCCGCCGCCGAGGTCATCGAGCTGACCGAGGAGGACGACGTCCCCGAGGTGATGAAGGCAGCCGCCGCCCGCGCCGAGGTGCTCGGGGTCGCCGGCGGCGACGGCACGGTCAACGCCGCGGCCACCGCGGCGCTGGACGCCGGCCGGCCGATGCTGGTGATACCGGCCGGCACCTTCAACCACTTCGCCAAGGACCTGGAGCTGCCCGAGGTCGCCGACGCCGTCGAGGCGCTGGCCGCCGGCCGGGCCATCACCATCGATGTCGGCGACGTCAACGGCCAGCTCTTCCTCAACACCGCCAGCCTGGGCAGCTACCCGGAGTTCGTGAAGGTCCGCGAGCGCTGGGAGCGGCGGCTGGGCAAGCCGGTGGCGGCGGCCGGGGCGATCGCGAAGGTGCTGCGCACCTGCCCGCCGCTGGCCGCCGAGGTGGACGGCGTGCAGCGCCGGCTCGTCATGATCTTCGTCGGCAACGGCGGCTACTCACCGCGCGGCTTCGTGCCCAGGTGGCGCAGCCGGCTGGATTCCGGCCAGCTGGACGTCCGGCTGGTCGACTCGGCGCTGCCCGGCTCCCAGTGGCGGCTCTTGCTCGGCGCGCTCACCGGCGACCTGTACCGCAGTTCCCGCTACCTGGAGACCCGCAAGCCGAATCTGAGTGTCACCATCTCGGGGCCGCCCGGCTACCTGGCCCGCGACGGCGAGGTCACCGACGCACCGAACAAGGTGACCTTCTCGGTGCGACGAGACGCGCTCACCGTGTACCGCGGGAGTACCCGGGACTGACTGACCTACGCCGGTCCGCTGAGCCGGCGCCGTGCCTCATCGAGCCGGCGCGGCACCAATTCAGCCGCCGCGGCACCAAATTGAGCAGCGCCGTACCCAATTGAGCCGTACCAAATTGAGTAGCGCAGTGCCGAATTCAGCTGGCTCACAGCCGAATTAGACCTGCCTGTACCGTCTGTCCCTAACGGGGCAACGACCAACCTTGTGGCATGCGTGAGGTGTGCCTCAGCAGGGCGTTTTCAGGGTTCCGCGCCTTGTGGGCCTGGGTTAATGTCTGCACACGCCCAGCAGAGGAAAGGAGTATCGACCTGTGCCCACCGATCAGATCGAGCACCTCTTCCTGGCCCTCGCCGCGATCCTGGTCCTGGCCCGGGTTCTCGGTGTGCTGGCGCGAGCGCTCGGGCAGCCGGCCGTCATCGGTGAGATCCTCGCCGGCCTGGCGATGGGTC
>NZ_DASVQG010000343.1:0-17147 GCF_036389215.1 Jatrophihabitans sp. | reverse complement strand
TCGTGGTCAACAACCAGGTGGGCTTCACCACCTCACCGGCGCAGTCGCGCTCCAGCCTGTACTGCACCGACATCGCGCGGATGATCTCCGCGCCGATCTTCCACGTCAACGGCGATGACCCCGAAGCCTGCGTGCGGGTCGCCAAGCTCGCGGTGGACTACCGGGTGAAGTTCAAGAAGGACGTCATCATCGACATGGTGTGCTACCGCCGCCGCGGGCACAACGAGGCCGACAACCCCTCGTTCACACAGCCGCTGATGTACGACATCATCGACAGCAAGCGCAGCGTCCGCAAGCTCTACACCGAGGCCTTGATCGGCCGTGGTGACATCACCATCACCGACGCCGAAGAGGCGCTGAAGGACTTCCAGTCCCAGCTGGAGAAGGTGTTCCTGGAGACCCGGGACGCTACCGGCAAGCCGCGGCCCGAGCCGGTGATGGAGGAATCGCCCGCCCTGCCGCGCGCATCGACGGCGATCTCGGCCGAGCTGATCAAGACCATCGGTGACCTCTACGCCAACCACCCGGCCGGGTTCAGCATCCATCCCCGGCTCAAGCCGCAGATCGACCGGCGGGTCGCCCAGACCACCGGCGGGGACGTGGACTGGGCGACCGCGGAACTGCTGGCGTTCGGCTCGCTGACCGTCGACGGCCACCCGGTCCGCCTGGCCGGCCAGGACTCCCGGCGCGGCACCTTCACCCAGCGGCACGCGGTGCTGATCGACCGGGTGACCGGCGAGGAGTACACCCCGCTGCGGCACATCCCGGGTGCCAAGGCCCAGTTCCGGGCTTATGACTCGCTGCTGTCGGAGTACGCCGCGATGGGATTCGAGTACGGCTACTCGGTCGCCAACCCCGACGTCCTGGTGGTCTGGGAGGCGCAGTTCGGCGACTTCGCCAACGGCGCGCAGACCATCATCGACGAGTTCATCTCCTCCGGCGAGGCCAAGTGGGGGCAGCGATCCTCGGTGACGCTGCTGCTGCCGCACGGCTACGAGGGCCAGGGGCCCGACCACTCCACCGGCCGGCCGGAGCGGTTCCTGCAGCTGGCGGGCGAGAACAACATGACGGTCGCGATGTGCTCCTCACCGGCCAACTACTTCCACCTGCTGCGCCGGCAGGCGCTGTCGGACATCCGCCGGCCGCTGGTCGCCTTCACCCCGAAGTCGCTGCTGCGGCTCAAGGCCGCGGTCAGCCAGCTGGAGGACTTCACCGACGGCGGTTTCCGGCCGGTGATCGGTGACTCCTCGGTGGCGCCCGAGCAGGTCAGCCGGGTGGTGCTGTGCAGCGGCAAGGTGTACTACGACCTGCTGGCGGCTCGGACCGAGAACGGCCGTTCGGACGTCGCACTGGTACGGCTGGAGCAGCTTTACCCGCTGCCCGGCGACGAGATCGCCGCGGAGCTGGCCAAGTACCCGCAGGCGCAGCTGATCTGGGCGCAGGAGGAGCCGGCCAACCAGGGTGCCTACCCGTTCATCGCACTCAACCTGCCCGAGCGGCTGGCCGCGCACGGTGACACCCGGCAGCTCTACCGCGCCTCGCGCAGGGCCTCGGCATCGCCGGCGGTCGGCTCGGCCAGCGTGCACGAGAAGCAGCAGCGCGAGGTCGTCGCCACCGCGCTCGGCTAGATTGGACGGGTGGCCGAACCGGAAACCGAGGATCCGCCGATCCGCTGGGGCATCCTCGGCGCCGGTGGAATCGCTGCCAAGTTCGCCACCGACCTGATCCGCACCCCGGGCAACACGCTGGCCGCGGTCGGCGCCCGGCAGGCCGACCGGGCCGCCGGCTTCGCGGACAGGTACGGCGCGCCGCGCTCCTACGGCAGCTACCGCGAACTGGTCTCCGATCCCGGCCTGGACGTCGTCTACATCGCCACCACCCACCCCGGTCACCGCGACCAGGCGCTGATGGCCATCGAGGCCGGCAAGGCGGTCCTGATCGAGAAGCCGGTCTGCCTGAACGCAGCCGATGCCCGCGAGGTGTTCGCCGCTGCCGCTGCCGCCGGGGTGTTCGCGATGGAAGCCATGTGGATGCGCACCAATCCACTGATCCGCAAGGCGCAGGAACTGGTCGCCGGCTCAGCGATCGGCGAGCTGGTGTCGGTCCGGGCCGAGATGGGCCTCGGCCGGCCCTTCGATGCCACCCACCGGCTCTACGACCTCGCCAACGGCGGTGGCGCGCTGCTCGACCTGGGCATCTACCCGGTCACCTTCGCCTGGATCTTCCTCGGCCGGCCGCCCTCGGTGTCGGTCACCGGGGCGCTGGCCCCGACCGGCAGCGACGCCACCGTGGCGATGCAGTGGAGCTATCCCGACGGCCGGGACGCCCAGCTGTGGTGCTCGGCGCCGGTCAAGGTGCCCTACCGGGGACTGGTGGTCGGGACCGAGGGTTGGATCCGGGCCGAGGGCCGGTTCCACCGGCCCTCGGCGTTGACCGTGAAGATCGGTGACCTGGAGTCCCGGATAGATGACCCGCTGGGCAGCGAGGTCCACGGCTACGGGCCCGAGATCGGCGAGGTCGCCCGGTGCCTGCGGGCCGGGCTGACCGAGAGCCCGCTGATCCCGGCGGCTGACACCATCGCCATCCTGGAACTGCTCGACGGCGCGCGGGCCGACCTCGGCGTCCGCTACCCGGGCGAGTGAAGGAAGGGACTCCGAAGGCCTATGTACTTCACCGATCGCGGGATCGAGGAACTGGAGTCGCGCCGGGGCGAGGAGGAGGTGAGCCTGGCCTGGCTCGCTGACCGGTTGCGCAGTTTCGTCGACCTCAACCCCGACTTCGAGGTCGCGGTGGACCGGCTGGCGACCTGGCTGGCCAGGGCCGACGACGAGGACGACTGAGGCGAGCCGGTCAGCAGGCCGGGTTCGACGGCGCCACTGCCGCCTCGTCCCGGGCGGTGCCGGTCAGGTTCGAGCTGTCCAGCCCGAAGCGCGCGAAGAGCCGGAGGAACAGCTGCGCCAGCGGTCCGATCGCGACGGCGAACAGCACCGTTCCCACCCCCACCGTGCCGCCCAGCAACCAGCCGGTGACCAGCACGGTCAGCTCGACAGCGGTTCTGCTGAGCCGGATGGAGATGCCGGTCCGGCGCGCGATTCCGGTCATCAGGCCGTCGCGCGGGCCGGGACCGAAACCGGCAGAGATGTACATGCCGGTGGCCACGCCGCACAGCAGCACCGCCCCGGCCAGCAGGGCCGCCCGCGCCACGTTGCCGGACTGCACCGGCAGCACCGCCAGCGTCGCGTTCATCGCCAGGCCGACCACCAGCACGTTGCTCACCGTGCCGAGCCCCGGGCGCTGGCGCAGCGGAATCCACAGCAGCAGGACGAGTGCCCCGACCGCGATGCTGACGGTGCCGATCTGATGGTCCAGCGCCTTGGCAACGCCTTGGTGCAGCACGTCCCACGGGTCCAGGCCCAGCCCGGCTTGCACCTGCATCGCTGCCGACACCCCGTACAGCACCAGGCCGAGGTAGAGCTGCCCGAGCCGGCGGGCCCAGCGCAGCTGGTCTGAGCTTGCCAGCACCGCCAACCCCCGCCGTTCCAGTCCGACTCCGATACCGGCCGGCTCGGCCACAGGCTAACCCAGCTCGTTAGTCCAGCGCTGCGGACACCCCTTCGCGGCGGGCCTGCTCGGCCACCGCCAACCGCACCGCCGGCACCACCCGCTCGTCGAAGGGCGCCGGCACGATGTAGTCCGGGCGCAGCTCGGTGGCCACCACCGAACCGAGCGCGTCGGCCGCGGCCAGCTTCATCCCCTCGGTGATCTGCCGGGCGCCGGCGTCGAAGGCGCCGGCGAACACGCCCGGAAACGCCAGCACGTTGTTGATCTGGTTCGGGTGGTCGCTGCGCCCGGTGGCCACCACCGCCGCGTGCCGGCGCGCGATCTCCGGCTCCACCTCCGGAGTCGGGTTGGCCAGCGCGAAGACGATCGAGTTGCCGGCCATGCTCGCGATCGCGGGCTCGGCGACGGCTCCGGCGCTGACCCCGAGAAAGACGTCGGCACCGGCCAGCGCGGACTCCAGGGTGCCGGTGTGACCGGCGTGATTCGTCAGCTCGGCGAGTTCGCGCTTGATCGGGTTCAGGTCGTTGCGAGCGCTGTGCACGATGCCGCGGGAGTCCGCCAGCGCCAGGTCCCCGATGCCGGCCGCCAGCAGGATCCTGCTGCACGCGATGCCCGCCGCGCCGGCTCCCGACACCACCACCCGAAGATCGGCCAGCTGCCGCCCGGTCAGGGTCGCGGCGTTGCGCAGCGCGGCCAGCACCACGATCGCGGTGCCGTGCTGGTCGTCGTGGAAGACCGGGATCGGCAGCAGCTCCCGCAGCCGGCGCTCGATCTCGAAGCAGCGCGGTGCCGAGATGTCTTCCAGGTTGATGCCGCCGAAGGACGGCGCGATCCGCACGATGGTCTCGACGATCTCATCGGTATCGGTGGTGCCCAGCACGATCGGAATGGCGTTGAGCCCGGCGAACTGCTCGAACAGCGCGCACTTTCCTTCCATCACCGGCAGGGCGGCGGCGGGGCCGATGTCTCCCAGGCCCAGCACCGCGGTGCCGTCGCTGATCACCGCCACCAGCCGGGAGCGCCAGGTGTAGCTGGCCGCCAGCGACTCGTCAGCGGCAATGGCCGCCGAGACCTGCGCCACGCCAGGGGTATAGGCCAGCGACAGCGCCTCCCGGTCGATCAGCGGCAGGGTGCTGGTCACCACCAGCTTGCCGCCCAGGTGAATCTTGAAGAGCGGGCTGGACGGATCGAACGTAGGTACCACGCGACAAGCTCCTAAGCACTCGTACGAAAACAGTGACACAGCGCTGGTGTGCTTCCAGGGTGCGGCACCGCCGCTCCGATGGCTGGCTTATTGCATGCTGCATTGGGCAGGCCGGGCCGCGCTCATCCCGAACCGCGCTCATCCCGGCCGCGCTCATCCCGGCCGCGCTCATCCCGGCCGCTCCTCCAGCGGGCCGAACTCCGGGCCGGACTCCAGCGGGCCGAACTCCGGGCCCAGCTCCGGCGGACTCAGCTCCGGCGGAGCCGTTCCCCACCAGCGACGCGCCACCGACCACGCGTGGCCGCCTGCCGTCGGCCGGCTCCGGTGCCAGACCCGCACCACCGTGGCGAGCACGTCGGCCACCCCGTACTGGCGCGAGTCGCTGCCCTGGCCGGCGTTGTCGCTGGCCAGCAACCAGCCACCATCCTGCTCGGCCACCGCGCGCTTGATCACCAGCAGGTCAGGACGGCGGCGGAACCTTGCCAGCACGATGGCGCCCCGCCGGACCCGGGCCCCGTGCCGCACCAGCAACCAGTCCCCCGGCAGCAAGGTCGGGGTCATCGACCGGCCCTCGACGCGAACCCGCTGCCAGGGGAGAAGAGCCTGCATGCTGGGAGATGCTGCCTGATCCGGCGAGCCCGCGCCGGGGTAGGGTCCAACAAGCGTTCCGCTACTGGAATGCGCTGTAGTCGCGACTGGAGGAGATGTCATGCGCTTGATGCGCCGTTCGATCACCGCTTCCGCTCACTGCGACCTGCCGTGCGGTGTGTACGACCCGGCACAGGCTCGCATCGAGGCAGAATCGGTCAAGGCCATTCAGGAGAAGTACCAGGCCAACGAGGACCCGGTGTTCCGGACCCGGGCGCTGATGATCAAGGAGCAGCGGGCCGATCTGGTCAAGCACCACCTGTGGGTGCTGTGGACCGACTACTTCAAGCCGCCGCACTTCGAGAAGTACCCGCAGCTGCACGAGCTGTTCAACAAGGCCACCAAGCAGGCCGGCGCGGCCGGTGGCAAGAGTTCGGTCGACCCGGCCGAGGGCCAGAAGCTGCTGGACATGATCGCCGAGATCGACACCATCTTCTGGGAGACGAAGAAGGCCGCCTGACGCAGGCCGGCAGGCGCGCCGCGTCCGCGGGCCGACTGGGCCGCGGACCGGAACGGCGCCACGAGCGGGTGCTACCTCTGAGGAGGCAGCACCCGCTTTCATGTTCGCCGGCTCGCGCTCTCCCAGCTGTCACCGGCGGGTGGCTCCCGCTGTTCACCGGCGGGTGGCTCCCGCTGTTCGCCGGCGGGTGGTACCCCCGCTGTTCGCCAGCGGGTCATAGTGGGGCCCGTTGTTTCCAAGTCCCGCCTCGCCGCCGGTCTATGGTGGAAACGTGCCTCGGACACTCGGAGATGAACACGCAAGCACGGGCGCGGACCGCAGGCCGGTGGAGGGTGAGTCGGCCTCGGTCATCCGGCGCTGGCCGGTGCCCAACACCAAGCCTGCCCTGGTGCTGATCCGGCACGGCGAGACCGAGTGGAGCCGCAGCGGCCAGCACACCGGCAGGTCCGACATCGCGCTGACCGAGTTCGGTGAGCAGCAGGCCCGCGCCGCCGGCCCGCTGATCCGGGGCGTGCTCGGTGCGACGGAACCCGCGCTGGTGCTCAGCTCACCGCGGCAACGAGCCTGGCGAACCGCCGAACTCGCCGGGTTCCCGGCTGAGGAGACGGTCGAGGACGCCGCCGAATGGGATTACGGCGACCTGGAGGGCCTGACCTCACCCGAGATCCGCAAGCAGTGGCCGGACTGGTCGGTCTGGTCGGGTCCCATTCCCGGCGGCGAGGACGCAGCCGCCGTCAGCGCGCGGTTCGATCGGCTGCTCACCACGACCACGGCCCGGTTGGAGGCGGCCGGCCGGTCCGGACCGGTCCTGGTGTTCTCACACGGCCACGCGATCCGGTGCCTGGCCGCCCGCTGGCTCGGCGACCCGGTGACCTGGGGCCGGCACTTCTGGCTCGGCACGGGCGCCGTCTGCAGCCTGGGTTACGAGCACGGCTACCCGGTCGTGCTGCACTGGAACGTCGACACCGCTGTCAGCGCGGGCGGCGGCGCGTGACCACCGAACGCCGGAGGAACGCCACCGATACCGTCGAGCTGACAGTGCCGGCGGATCCGGCCTACCTCTCGGTGCTGCGCACCGTGGTCGCCTCGCTGGCGGCGCAGCGGGACTTCACCCTGGACGAGATCGATGATCTGCGGATCGCGGTGGACGAGGCCGGCGCACTGCTGCTTCCCCATGCCGGGCCGGGTTCGAAACTGTCCGCGGTCTTCGGCGGCTCGGCCACCAGCCTGCGGGTCGAGGTGGCCGTAACCGTCCAGCAGGGTGGAGCCGGCCACCAGGACCGATCGAGTTTCGCCTGGCTGGTATTGACCGCTCTCACCGATTCGGTCGTGCTCGATGAGTCCGGCCAACGGCTGTCGCTCGTCCTGACCAAGACTCGCGGCGCCCGGGACCAATGACGGAACGAAGCCGACCGGACCGCGATCGCACCCATCAACTGTTTGCCGAACTGGGCACATTGCAGCCGGGGAGTTCGCGACGCCAGCAGGTCCGCAACGCGCTGGTGGAGATTCACCTGCCGCTGGTGCGCTATCTGGCACACCGGTTCACCGGTCGCGGTGAGCCCACCGACGACCTGCTGCAGATCGGCACCATCGGCCTGCTGCAGTCGATCGACCGCTTCGAGCAGGAGCGGGGCCTGGAGTTCTCGACCTTCGCCACGCCGAACATCGTCGGTGAGATCAAGCGCCATTTCCGCGACCGCGGGCCGATGGTGCGCGTGCCACGCCGGTTGCAGGAATTGCAGTCCGAGGTCACCGTCGGCATCAGCGAGCTGACCCAGCGATTCGGTCGCGCACCGACGGTCGCCGAACTGGCCGGGCATCTCAAGTTGAGCCCGGAACAGGTCATCGAGGCGACCGATTCGGCTCGGGCCTACTCGGCAGTGCCGATCGATGTGCCCAGCGTCGCCACCGGCCGGACCATCGCCGAGAGCCTGGTCGAGTCAGACACCGCCATGGAGCATGTGGAACTGCGGCATGCGCTGCGCCCGGTGCTGGCCCGGCTGAACGAGCGGGAACGGCAGGCGCTGCTGTTGCGGTTCGTGGAGAACAAGACCCAGAGCGAGATCGCCCAGGTACTGGGGGTCTCGCAGGTGCACGTCTCACGGCTGCTGGCCAAGACCCTGGCCGAACTCCGCGAGCTACTGCCCGACGTGCACCACCGTTAGCGCGCCGGGCGAGGCGGCGAGGCGGCGAGGCGGCGAGGCGGCGAGGCGGCCGATGCTACCGAAAGCGGTCCAGCGCCTGCCGCGAGGACGGCATCATCAGCAGCGCCAGCACCGCGATCGCCGCGATCAGGATCGGCACCCCGACCAGCGCCCGGCCGGCCTGGATCCCCACCGAGTAGCCGACCGGAATCGCCAGCAACTGCATCAGGATGACGGGCGACCGGGCGCTGGGCCGCAGTTCCACCAGTCCCCGGGCGCACAGTGCCAGGACCGCCGCGCCGAGCAGGGCGAAGCCGACGATCGCCACCGCCGCCCAGAGCCGGGTGGTGGTGTGCACGAAGGCCAGCGCCAGCAGCACCAGTGCGGTGACGGCCAACGCGGCCGCTTCGAGCAGCACGATGGCGCTCGCCGCCCGGACGCCGGAAGGCGGGCCGGCGGCCGGTTCGACTGCGCTGTCAGGCATCCGAGCAGCGTATGCGAGTGCCCGGCGGCCGGCTCGTGGCGGGCACCCGCGCCTGAATCTCGCCACCCCGACCGAGCGGTACAGTCAGGCCGTGCGAGTCCTGGTCGTGTCGAACCCACGTGCCACCGCCACCACGGTGCGCCAGCGAGATGTCCTGGTGCACGCCCTGTCCGCCGATGCCAAGCTCGAGGTCGAGGAGACGGCGAACCGGGGTCATGCCGCCGCGCTGGCCTGCCGGGCGATGCGCGACGGTGTCGACGTCGTGGTGGCCCTCGGCGGGGACGGCACGGTGAACGAGGTGGTCAACGGCCTGCTGACCGACGGCGTGCATCCCGGCGTTCCACGGCTGGGCATCGTGCCGGGCGGCTCGACCAACGTGGTGGCCCGTGCGCTCGGCCTGCCCAATGACCCGGTCGAGGCCACCTCGGTGCTGATCGACGCGATGAACACCGACCGGCACCGGCACATCGGCCTGGGGCAGGCCGACGACCGGTGGTTCGTCTTCGCCGCCGGCCTCGGCTACGACGCCGCGGTGGTGGCAGCCGTCGAGGCGCATCGCCGCCGGGGCCGCACCTCCACGCACTCGCTGTACGTGCGCACCGCGGTGCGCACCTACTTCCAACAGGACCGGCGCAGTCCTGCCATCACACTCGAGTTTCCGGACGGCCGCACCGTGCCCGACCTGTACTTCGCGCTGGTGACCAACTGCGACCCGTGGACGTTCCTGGGCGAGCGGCCGGTCTCGCCCACGCCGCGAGCCTCGTTCGACACCGGCCTGGATGTCTACGCCCGGACCCGGATGGGTGCGACCGGCATCGTGTTCGCCGCCGCCCGGATGATTGCCGGCTCACGGCGCCGAGCGGGCGGCCGCAGCAAGGGCTTCGGATCCCGGCTGGAACACGATTTGACCGAGTTCGTTCTGCATGCCGAGCGACCGCTGCCGTTCCAGGTGGACGGCGATGCGCTGGAGGAGCGCCAGCAGGTGCGCTTTCGTAGTGTGTCGGCAGCCCTCGACGTCTATGTCTGATCGGTGCCGGCGCGCCCGACAGGCACATAACGCTTTCCACACAAGGGTTGTCCGCATACCCCTGTCTGCAATAAGACCCTTGACGGCGATGCCACGGCAGTTGATGATCATCTGGACAAATCAACGTGCGGCGCCTGTGTTCGGGCTGTGCGATTGACAGACAGATGCAGTAACTAAGTGTTTTGGACTTGCCCCGATGCTCAAGGTGGGCAAGGCTTGTAGGTAGACCGGACGTGACCGACCCAGGAACTCGTCGTCCGCTGAACCACAGATCGTGTGAACCGAACCACGTGACAGACGTGTCATGTGCCGGTTGCTTGAACTACTCGGCAGCTCGTGAAAGAATTCACAAGCACCTGCCTGCCAGGTTCAAGTTCGCCTGTCAGCAGTTTCCAAGCCATGTGAGGAGAACGACCTAATGGACTGGCGTCACCGCGCGGTATGCCGCGACGAGGACCCGGAACTGTTCTTTCCGATCGGTAATACCGGTCCGGCATTGATGCAGATCGAAGAAGCGAAGGCCGTGTGCCGTCGCTGTCCCGTCATGTCAGAGTGCCTGTCGTGGGCTTTAGAGAGCGGCCAGGACGCCGGAGTGTGGGGCGGCCTGAGCGAGGACGAACGTCGCGCCCTCAAGCGCCGCAATGCCCGCGCCCGGGCCCGAATGTCGTAGCCGCCGATCTCCCTGTGCGCTCAGCCGCCCGACTCCCGTTCCCGGCGGGTGAGCGGAATGCGCAGGGTTACGGCAGTGCCAGGCTGTTCTGGGCCGCGACCGCTGAGATCCAGGGTCGCATCCAGTTCCGCCTCCACCAACGTCCGGACGATCTGGAGCCCCAACCGGTCACTGTTGTCGAGTGAGAACCGCTCAGGCAGGCCGGCGCCGTCGTCGAGGATCTGAACGCTCAACACGCCGCGAACGCGGTCCCCGATCACCTGCACCGTTCCGAAGCGGGTGCCGGGAAAACCGTGTTCGACGGCGTTGCCCACCAGCTCTGTGAGCACCATCACTAGTGGTGTGGCCAACTCCGCCGGTAGCCGGCCGAAGCTGCCGACCCGCTCGACCAGCACCCGGGCACCGGAGCCGGTCACCTCCCCGAGCATCGACAGCAGCCGGTCCACGACCTCGTCGAAGGCGACCTCCTCGTCGATGGCCGAGGACAGCGTCTCGTGCACCAGCGCGATGGAGGACACCCGGCGCATGGACTCCTCCAGCGCGGTCCGGGCCTCGGGGTTGGCAACCCGGCGTGACTGCAGCCGCAGCAGCGCCGCCACTGTCTGCAGGTTGTTCTTCACCCGGTGGTGGATCTCTCGGATGGTCGCGTCCTTGCTCAGGATCTGCCGGTCCCGGCGGCGAAGCTCGGTGACGTCCTGGAGCAGCACCAGCGCACCGAGGGATTCCCCGCGGGGGTGCAGCGGGATCGCGCGGAACTGCACGATCGCGCCGTCGCCGTCGAGTTCCCGGCTCAGTGGATGCACCCCGCCCAGTGCCTCGGCGGTCATCTCGTTCAGGTCAGCGGCCTTGAACGGGTCGCGGGCCAGTTCGGTGACCACGTGGCCGAACGGTGCGCCCAGCAGGTTGCCGGTGAAGCCGAGCCGCCGGAACGCCGACGAGCCGTTGGGGCTGGCATAGAGCACCTGGCCCTCGGCGTCCAGGCGCACCATGCCGTCGCCGACCCGCGGCCCGGCACCCTCCTCGCGCTCGTTCGGTGGGCCGGGGAACTTGCCGGTGGCCACCATCGAGGCCAGGTCCGCGGCGCTCTGCAGGTAGGCCAGCTCCAGCTGGCTGGGACTGCGCAGGCTGGTCAGGTTGCCGTCGCGGCCCAGCACGGCCACCGGCCGGTCACCGAACAGGATCGGGATCGCCTCTCGCCGGATCGGGGTTTCGCCTTCCCAGTCCGGGTCGGACTCGCGGAAGATCCGCGCTTCGGCCAGCGCGATCCGCAGCGCCGCGGCCCGGCTGCCGGACAGCCGCTCACCGACCCGGTCCTGCAGGTAGGCGGTGGCTCCGGTGGTGGGACGGCACTGGGCCGCGCACAGGAACTCCCCCTCAGTAGCGGTCGGGACCCACAGCAGCAGGTCGGCGAAGGACAGGTCCGACAGCAGCTGCCATTCGGCGACCAACTGCTGCAGGTGGGCGGTCTGGTGCTGGTCCAGCTGGGTCTGGCTGGCGAGCAGGTCCGACAGTGCTGACATGGTGTGCTGAGGGTGCCACAGTCCCGCGGCCGGAGATTCAAGGACCCGCCTCGGCGAGGCTGGCGATTGATGGCTGGCGCGAATGGGAGCCTGGCGCTATAACGAGTTGAGCGCCGAGCAGGCCTGCCCTGCACCGAGGTACGCCTGCCCTGCACCGAGGTTCGATCCTGCACTACGGTTCGCCTGTCCCGCACTACGGTTCGACGGTCCGCACACTTGGAGGTCGTCTTGTCTCAGCCGTCCAGGCACCGCCTGTCCCCGGGCATCGCGGCAGCCGCCGGCATCCTGCTGGCCATCCCGCTCGCCGCCCTGCTCTGGGTGCCGATCTATGCCCGCAAGGATCCCGAGCTCTGGGGTATTCCCTTCTTCTATTGGTACCAGATGCTCTGGGTGATCCTGTGTGGGTTCTGCACCGGTGGCGCCTACCAGCTCGTCCAGCGCGACCGTAGCCGAGGCACTCGATGAGCACCGCCCTGACAACCGCCGCCACCGCCGCCACCGCCGCGAACACCGGCACCGTGGACCTGGCCGCCGGCACCAAGGTGGACGGCGTGGCTCTGGCCGTCCTGCTGTTCTTCTTCGTCGTGGTGACGATCGGCGGGTTCTGGGCAGCCAACTGGCGCAAGGCCGACAGCCCGCACAGCCTGGACGAGTGGGGCCTGGGCGGGCGCAGCTTCGGCACGGTGATCACCTGGTTCCTGCTCGGCGGTGACCTCTACACCGCCTACACCTTCATCGCGGTACCGGCCGCGATGTTCGCCACCGGGGCGGTCACCGGGTTCTTCGCCGTCGCCTACACCATCCTGATCTATCCGATCGTCTTCATCTTCATGCCGCGCATGTGGTCGGTCGCGCACAGCAAGGGTTACGTCACCGCGGCCGACTTCGTCCGGGGCCGGTTCGACTCCCGTGCCCTGGCCCTGGCCGTCGCCGTCACCGGCATCATCGCCACGATGCCCTACATCGCGCTGCAGCTGGTGGGCATCCAGGCAGTCATCGACACGATCGGCCTGGGCGGCCGGGGCAATGCCTTCGTCCGCGACCTGCCGCTGCTGATCGCGTTCGCGGTGCTGGCGGCCTACACCTACTCCTCCGGCCTGCGGGCGCCGGCCATCATCGCCTTCGTCAAGGACAGCCTGATCTATCTGGTGATCGCGGTCGCGGTCGTCTACGTCGGGGTGCACATCGGCTTCCACCACCTGTTCGAGGCGGCCGAAACCAAGATGAAGACCAAGAACCCCAAGACCGGTGCTGCCACCGGGGTCTTCGTGCCAGCCAGCAACAACTACTGGGCCTATGCGACGCTGGCCCTCGGCTCAGCGCTGGCGCTGTTCATGTACCCGCACTCGATGACCGCCGTGCTGTCGGGCAAGTCGCGCAACGTGATCCGGCGCAACACCACGATCCTGCCGGCTTATTCGCTGCTGCTGGCGATGCTGGCGCTGCTCGGTTACGCGGCGATCGCGGAGAAGACCTCGGTGATCGGCAGCGACGGCAAGCCGAACCCGCAGCTGGCGGTGCCGCACTTCTTCCGCGACGAGTTCCCGAGCTGGTTCGCCGGCGTCGCGTACTCGGCCATCGCGATCGGTGCGCTGGTGCCCGCGGCGATCATGTCCATCGCCGCGGCCAACATGTTCACCCGCAACGTCTACAAGGAGTTCCTGGTCCGCGACGCCACTCCCAAGCAGGAGGCGCAGGCCGCCAAGATCACCTCGCTGGTGGTCAAGTTCGGCGCGCTGGCCTTCGTGCTGGCGCTGGACAAGCAGAACGCCATCAACCTGCAGCTGCTCGGCGGCGTCTGGATCCTGCAGACCCTGCTGGCGATCGTGGTGGGCCTCTACACCCGGTGGCTGCACCGCTGGGCGTTGCTGGCCGGCTGGGCAGTCGGCATCATCTACGGAACCACCGCGGCCTACCATCAGAAGTCGGCGGCCACCCAGCACTTCGGCGGTTCGCTGGCGACCTTCCCCTACACCCACACCAAGGTCTACATCGCGTTCTCGGCGCTGGTTCTCAACATCGTGGTCGCCGTGGTGCTCACCCTCGTGCTGCGGGCGATCAAGGCGCCCGAGGGCGTCGATGCGACGACCTACGAGGACTACTACGCGGAGAAGGCCGGGCCGGAGGTCACCGCGCTGCCCGGTTCCGACGGTGGCCTGCCGGTGCCCGGCGGCGTCCGGGGCTGACCCGGCTGGTAGCCGGCGACGTCGAAAACACGAACGCCTGACTTCCGGGAGCTCCCGGGAGTCAGGCGTTCGACGTCATGAGAAATTACTCGGCGCGGTACTCCAGGTGGCTGGCGTCGATGGCCGCCTGCTGCAGCCGGATCCGGATCCGGGACTTCAGACCGCTCGGCGCGACATCGCCCCCGCAACTGCGGGCCACCAGCACCTTCACATCCTGCTCGAGCCCGAACTGGCGCAGGCATGGCGCGCAGCCGTCGAGATGAGTGCGAATCCGCTGGCGGACGACCCCGTCGGTCTCGTCGTCGAGGTAGAGATAGACGTCGGCGAGGACCTCCTCACAGTCCATGCCGCCGGGCCCGAAGCCGGTCATGAGTGTTCTCCTTCGGCGCTCTGAGCCGTCGAGGTGGCTGCCTTGACGAGCCCACGGTCGCGCGCGTAATCGGCCAGCAGCACTTGAAGCTGTTTGCGGCCCCGGTGCAAGCGGGACATCACGGTGCCGATCGGCGTGTCCATGATCTCTGCGATCTCCTTGTAGGCGAAACCCTCGACGTCGGCGAGGTACACCGCGAGCCGGAACTCCTCCGGCAGGGACTGCAAGGCGTCCTTGACGTCGGAGTCGGGTAGGTGGTCCAGGGCTTCCATCTCCGCCGAACGGAGCCCGTTGGAAGTGTGCGATTCGGCCGCGTGCAGCTGCCAGTCCTCGATCGTGTCGGAATTGGACTGCTGCGGCTGCCGCTGCTTCTTGCGATAGCTGTTGATGAAGGAGTTGGTCAAAATCCGGTACAGCCACGCCTTGAGGTTGGTGCCCTCATGGAACTGGTGGAAGGCCGCGAACGCCTTCACGAACGTCTCCTGAACCAGGTCCTCGGCATCGGCCGGATTGCGGGTCATCCGCATCGCGGCGGCATACAGCTGGTCGAGGAACGGAAGGGCGTCACGCTCGAACCGAGCTCGACGCTCCTCGACGGTCTCCTCGGCCACCACAATTCCCTTCGCCTGAGCTGCCGGGCCCACGCTCGGGTCCGACACCTGTGAGCTTACGGGTGTGGCAAGGCCTGTGAGGTGCTTGGTCGCAGATGCCACGCCCGGCGCGGACAGGCGATCGAGTACGAGCATTGCTTGCTCCTTGCCGGGCGTTCGAGGCCGGTGATAACTCCGGCGTTCGAAGATCTGCAACGCACCGCTGTCGGCCATCCATTCCCGGCGGTGCCCGATCGGCTCAGATCAGCTGCCGGTCGCCACGTGGTAAGTCTGGTTCATCCACATTGTCCCGATCACCGTCGTCACCGCCGGAGCATTGCGGGCACCACGGCTGCAGCTTGCGGTGGCTGGAGTGCGCGAGGATCAGGTAGATCATCGTGGACTGCACCAGCGCCCACCCGATCCGGCCCACCGGCCCGGTCAGGAAGTTCGATCCCACCAGGACGATCAGGTAGGGAATCATCACCCGCGGATTGCTGCCGGCGTGGGCCAGCCGGAACCGGCGGCCGAACCGGGCCGCGGTCTCAGCGGCGTTGAGCGGCATCGAGGCGGCGCAACTCTCGCACAGCCGCCGGTCGTGCTGGCGCATGAACAACCAGGTGACGATCACGAACACCAGCAGCGCCACCGAGGTGAGCATCGTCAATGGCGTCGGCGTTATCGGGCGCACTCCCAGGGCGATAGCGCCCAGGATGGCGACGCTGATCAGCTGAGGAGCTCGATGTCCCCAGGCCCGTGCAAGGCCGCCGGAATACGGCACGCCGATACTGTGAGTCAACTCATGTGTCCGATCCCCCGTGGCCAGCCCGACCGCAGGCCCGCCCTTTTAGAAAGGCAAATCGCCTTTCTTTACATAGAGATCATCGACTATCCGGCATCTTGGGGCAACAGCCAACTCTCAGTGTACGACCAGTTGCTCACCGCGCACAGTCACCACGTCACCGGGCACCAGCTGGCGGCCGCGCCGGGTCTCGACCTCGCCGTTGACCTCGACGCTGCCGGCACCTAACAGCAGCTTGACGTCCGAGCCCAGCTCGACCGCGTCGGCCAGCTTCAGGAACTGGCCCAGCCGGATCGGCTCGCCGGAGCCCCTGGACCTGTGCACCTCGCGCATGCCCTCCATTCTGGCCCAGCCCGTTGCGGGCCGGCTCATGGCGGGCCAGCCCGTTGCGGGCCGGCTCATCGTGGTGCGGCGCGGCTGGCAGGATGTTCCAGTCATGAGTGGTGGAACGCCGGCAACGGTCGCGCTGGATCGCGCCCACGTCAGCTACACCCTGCACGCCTACGCCCACGACAGCCGGGCCGGTTCCTACGGCGAGGAGGCCGCGGCCCTGCTCGGCGTCGACCCGCACCGGATCTTCAAGACCCTGATCGCGACGGTCGACGGCCGGCTGGTCTGCGCGGTGGTTCCGGTGGCCAGCCGGCTGAACCTCAAGGCGCTGGCCAGCGCGGCCGGTGGCCGGCGGGCCGAGCTGGCCGATCCGGCCAAGGCGCAGCGGGCGACCGGCTACGTCCTCGGCGGGATCAGCCCGCTCGGTCACAAGAGCGCGATACCGGTGCTGGTGGATTCCTCGGCCACCGGCTTGGAGACGGTGTTCGTCTCGGCGGGCAAGCGGGGCCTGCAGGTGGAACTCGCCCCGGCCGACCTGCTCCGGCTCACCGGCGCGGACACCGCGCCGATCGCTACCGCGTGAAGTCCTCCTCGCGGTACTCCCCCGCCGCCCGCTGCTGGCCCCGGCCGTTCTCGGCCTCTCGCAGGTCGACGCGGCGGATCTTGCCGCTGATCGTCTTGGGCAGTTCGGCGAACTCCAACCGGCGGATCCGCTTGTACGGCGCCAGGTGCTCCCGGCAGAACCCCAGGATCTCTGCCGCCAACTCCGGCGAGGGCGCATAGCCCCCGGCCAGCACGACGTAGGCCTTGGGCACCGACAGCCGGATCTCATCGGGCGAAGGCACCACCGCGGCCTCGGCGACCGCCGGGTGCTCGATCAGGACGCTCTCCAGCTCGAACGGGCTGATCCGGTAGTCCGACGCCTTGAACACGTCGTCGGTGCGCCCGACATACGTGATGTAGCCGTCGGCGTCCCGGGAGCCGATGTCGCCGGTGTGGTAGTAACCGCCCGCCATCCGCTCCGCGGTCAGCTCCTCGTCGCCGTGGTAGCCGACCATCAGGCCCAGCGGCCGCGGGTCCAGCAGCACGCAGATCTCGCCCTCGTCGCCGTGCTTCTGCGTCTGCGGGTCGATCAGCGCGATGTGGTA
>NZ_DASVQG010000342.1:0-23580 GCF_036389215.1 Jatrophihabitans sp. | reverse complement strand
CCGGTCCTGGTTGACCCGGAACATCGGCGGGAGGTCCAGCCGGTCGGCGTCCTCCTCGGTGACCGAGACGCAGATGTAGCCCGAGGTGTACCGGACCATGAACGCGACCAGCTCGGGAGTGGCGAGCTCGGCGGCGAAGATCAGATCGCCTTCGTTCTCGCGGTCCTCGTCGTCTACCACCACTACCGGCCGGCCGGCCGCAATCTCGGCGATCGCCTTGTGGATCGGATCCAGCATGTCAGGTGCCGCCGTTCGTAGTCGTGGGTCTCCCATAGGTGAGCAAGCGTTCGGTGTATTTGGCTAGTACGTCCACTTCTAGGTTGACATCATCGCCCACGGCACGGTCGGTAAGGGCGGTTGCACGCAAAGTTTCCGGTATGAGGCCGACCTCGAACCAGTCCGTCCCGTCCGGCTCGGTACCCACCGACGCGACGGTCAGCGACACCCCGTCCACGGCGATCGAGCCCTTCTCGGCGACGTAGCGGGCCAAGCCGGCCGGGATCGAGAAGCGGAAGGTCTCCCAGGCCTCGCCGGGGGTACGGGCCAGCACCGTGGCGGTGCCGTCGACATGGCCCTGCACGATGTGGCCGTCCAGCCGGCTGTCCAGCCGGGCCGCGCGTTCGAGATTGACCCGCCGGCCGGCGGTCAGGCCACCGATCACGCTGCGCTGCAGGGTTTCGGCCATCACGTCGAAATCCAGCTCCAGAACAGCGGCGTCACCGGGGCCCGGGTCGGCGGCCGGATGCCGGCCGACCACGGTCAGGCACACCCCGTTGACGGCGATCGAGGCGCCGTGCGCGATGTCGCTGCCCACGGTGGCCGCGCGGATCCGCAGGACGGCGGAGCTGCTCGCTGACCTGAGCTGTACGACCTCGCCGACCTCTTCGATGATGCCGGTGAACATCGCTATTCCTTTCGCGGCACTGGTTCGACCGCATTCGACCAGACAGGACGGCCGGTGATCTTAAGGTCGTCACCCAGACGCTGCACGTCCTGTACATCCAGTGAGACGGCCTGGGACATGGTCCTTATTCCTGCATCTTCCAGCACGGCGGCCCCGGCGCCCAGCAGTTTCGGGGCGATGTACGCCACCACCTGATCGACCAGCCGGGCCTCCAGGAAGGCTCCGGCCAGGGTGGGGCCGCCCTCCAGCAGCACGTGCCGCACTCCCCGATCGAACAGTGCCTTCAACGCGAATCGCGGCACCGCGGTGTCCAGCACCACCGTCTCGGCCGCGTCGTCGAAGATCCGGGCATCCGGTGGCACCCGGTGCCGCCGATCCATCACCGCCCGCAGCGGTTGCCGGTCGGCCAGCTCGTCCGAGCCCGCGCCCCGGACCCCGCGCACGGTCAGCTGCGGGTCGTCCACCAGGACCGTTCCGCTGCCCACCACGATCGCGTCGACCACGTCGCGCAGGGCGTGCACGTCGGTCCGGGAGAGCGCGTTGCTGACCCACCGGGAGGTGCCGTCGGCGGCCGCCCCCCGGCCGTCCAGGGTGCCGGCGAACTTCCAGGTCACGTACGGCCGGGACTGGGTCACCGCGTGCCGCCACGGACCGAGCACGCCGCGCAGCACCTCGACCTCCTCGACGCCGGCCAGCACCTGCAGACCGGCCTCGCGCAACCGCTGGGCGCCGCCGGCGGCGACCGGATTGGGATCGTCGACGGCATAGACGACGCGGGCGATGCCGGCCTCGATGACCGCCTCGGTGCACGGCCCGGTCCGGCCCAGGTGGTTGCACGGTTCCAGGGTCACCACCAGGGTGCCGCCGGTGGCCCGGCTGCCCGCCGCCCGCAGCGCCATCACCTCGGCATGCTCCTTGCCGACCGGCTGGGTGGCGCCCTCGCCGGCGATCCGGCCGTCCGGGTCGAGCACCACCGCACCGACCGCCGGGTTGGGGCTGGTCCGGCCGGCCACCCGGGCAGCCAGCTCAGCCGCCAGCCGGATCGCCGCCACCTCGGCGTCGCTGGGCTCGCTCATAGCCGGCGGGCGGCGTGGGCAGCGCGCGCCATGCCGGCCCGGGCCTGCTCGCGCAGCAGCCGGACCGCGCGGGCCGGGTCGTCGGCCGCATAGACCGCCGATCCCGCGACGAAGACGTCCACGCCGGCCTCCGCGGCCTGCTCGATGGTCTCGGAACTGATGCCGCCGTCGATCTCGATGAACAGCCGCAGGTGCCCGGAGTTGACGTGCTCGCGGGCCGTGCGGACCTTGCTCAGCACGTCGGGGATGAACTTCTGGCCGCCGAAGCCGGGCTCGACCGACATCACCAGCAGCGTGTCGAACTCCGTCAGGACGTCCAGGTAGGGCTCGATCGGGGTGCCCGGCTTGACCGAGAGCCCGGCCAGCGCGCCGGCGGACCGGATCGCCCGGGCGGTGCCGACCAGGTCGTGGGCGGCTTCGGCGTGGAAGGTCACGTTCGCGGCACCCGCCTCGGCGTAACCCGGTGCCCACCGGTCCGGATCCTCGATCATCAGGTGACAGTCCAGCGGCAGGTCGGTGGCCCGGTGCAGGCTCTCGACCACCGGCAGGCCCAGTGTCAGGTTCGGCACGAAGTGGTTGTCCATGACGTCGACGTGCAGCCAGTCCGCCCCGGCCACCGCCTCGGCCGCCGCCGCCAGGTAGGCGAAGTCGGCGGACAGGATGCTGGGCGCGATCATGGGTTCGGGAGCTGAAGGGGACACGTGCAGAGTCTAGGTGGCCGCCGATGTGACAGACCGGACGTGCCGTGCCCGGTTCCGCGCTCCTCCTCGGTTCCGGATGCCCGGCGTGCGACGAGTCAGGGTTGCACAAGTTAGTCGCTGTTTTAGTCGTCCGTGCTGCCGGTACGTAGGCTGCAAGCATGCCCACCCGCGCTCGCGACCCGGGTGCGGCGCCGGACTGCGTCACTGGCGGAGCGAGCGGCGGAGCCAGAGCACTGCATCTCGCCGCCCGGACCGGCTACCTGGCCCGCGGGCTGTTCTACGTGCTGCTGGCCTACCTCGTGATGCGGATCGCGACGCTCGGGGGCGTAGCCGCGGACCAGGCCCGGCAGGCCGCGCTCTCCGGCGCCGGAACCAGGCCGGCCGCCAGCACCGGCGGCGGGCAGGCCAACGCCGGGGGTGCGCTGTCCCTGATCTCCCAGAGCCTGGCCGGCAAGCTGCTGCTCGGCTGCGCCGCCGCCGGGTTCCTGCTGCTGGCCGCCGTCCGGCTGTTCGCGGCCTGGCGGGACCGGCGTCCTGGCGCGGTGCGGCGGCTCTCCGTCGCCGGCCAGGGACTGAGCTACGTCGCCGTCGGGCTGCTGCCGATCAGCTACCTGCTCGGCAACCGCCGGGCCGGCTCGGAATCACAGCAGCACGACACCACGGCACAGCTGCTCGACATCCCCGGTGGTGCCGTGCTCGTGGTCGGGGCGGGCGTGCTGGTGCTGGCGGTCTGCGGGTGGCAGCTGCGTGGCGTCGCGCGGCAGGACTTCACCGAAGGCCTGGTGGAGGGTGCGCCGGCGCCGCTGGCCAGGCTGGCGCGGGTATCCGGCAGCATCGGCATCGCCGCCCGAGCCGTGGTGTTCGTGCCGATCGGCATCTTCCTGATCGTGGCCGGGTTCAGCTACGACCCGCGTGGCGCCCGCGGACTCGACGGTGAACTGCTGCTGCTGGCCGGTCATGCCTGGGGAGTCGCCGCACTCTGTGTCATCGCGGCCGGGCTGCTCGTCTTCGCGCTGTACTCGCTGATCGAGGCTCGCTACCGCGACGTCACCCGGGGCGTGTAGCTCGGCTCCGTCCGGTCAGGCGGTGCGGCGCAGCGCGGCGAAGAACATCGCGTCGGTGCCGTGCCGGTGCGGCCACAGTTGCACCATGGCCGAGCCCTCGGTGCCGGGCACCTGCGCGAACGCGGGGCGGGCATCGACCAGTTCGACGGCCGGGTTGCCGGCGAGCAGCCGCTCGATCTGGTGCCGGGTCTCCTGCAGGTGCGGCGAGCAGGTGGCGTAGCCGACCAGGCCGCCCGGCCGGACGAGCCGCAGCGCCGCGGCCAGCAAGGCCGCCTGCAGCGTCACCAGTTCCGGCAGGTCTGCCGGGCCGCGCCGCCAGCGTGATTCGGGCCTGCGCCGCAGCGCCCCCAGCCCGGTGCACGGGGCGTCCAGCAGGACCCGGTCATAGCCGCGCTCGTCGGGCTGGCGGGTCCGGGAGTCACCCACCACGATCTCGACGTCCCAGCCCTCGGTCGCCCGGGCGATCAGCTCGGCCCGGTGCGGGTGCAGCTCCTGGGCGGTGAGCCGGGCGCCCCGGCCAGCCGCCAGCGCCGCCAGCAGCGCGGCCTTGCCACCGGGCCCGGCGCACAGGTCCAGCCACCGCTCGTCCGGCCCGGTCAGCGGCAGGCCGGCCAGCGCGAGCGCGCACAGCTGGCTGCCCTCGTCCTGCACGCCGGCCTGGTGCTGCCGGACGGCGGCCAGCGCGCCCGGCTCGCCGCCGGAGCTCAGCCGGACGGCATAGGGCGAGTACGGCCCGGGCTCACCACCGGCCTCGGCAGCGAGCTCGGCCTGGGAGATCCGGCCGGGCCAGCCGACCAGGTGGGTCTCCGGACGCTGGTCGTCGGCGGCCAGCGCCCGCGCCAGCTCCGACTGCTCTGCCGGCTCGGACGGCTCCGCCGGCTCCGACTGCTCCGCCGGCTGGGACGGCTCCGCCGGCTGGGACGGCTCTGCCGGTTCGGAATGCTCAGCGCCGAGAGCGTCGGCGAAGGCGGCCACGATCCAACCCGGATGGCTGTAGCGCAGCGCCAGCTTGCCCAGCGGCGAGGCGTCCTTGGCGATCTCGTCGCACCAGCCGTCGAAGTCCCGGGCGCTGACCTTGCGCAGCACCGCGTTGACGAAGCCCGCCGCCCGGTCGTTGCCGGTGGCTCGCGCTAGATCCACAGTGGTGGCCACCGCGGCATGGGTGGGTATCCGGGTGCGCAGCAACTGGTAGGCACCCAGGCGCAGCAGGTTCAGCACCGAGGTCTGGATGTCGGCGAGGTCCCGGCTGGCGCACCGGCGCAGCACCTCGTCCAGGGTGCCCGAGGCCCGGAGCGTGCCGTAGCCGAGTTCGGTGGCCAGCGCCGCGTCCCGGCCGGTGAGGCCGGCCTCGGCCAGCTGCCGGGGCAGCACCAGGTTGGCGTAGGCGTCCTGCTCGCTGACCGCCTGCAGCACCGCGTAGGCAGCCGCGCGGGGTGCGTCGCGCGCTTCCACGCGCGTCGGGCGGTCGTGCTGGGCAGCCGCCGGCAGGTTGTCGGCGGGGCGGATGTTCTGTGAGCGACCACTGCGCGCTCGGGTCGGGGCCGACCGGCTGCCCTGCCGCCGGTCGGACTGGGTGGACCTGGCCGGGTCGGACCGGCTGCCCTGCCGCCGCTCGCGGGGGTTGGGGTCGTTGGGGTTGCGATGGGTGGGGTTCTCAGCCAAGGCGCTCACCGGAGGCCAGCCGCAGGCCGCGGGCCCAGTCGGCGGCCGGCATCGGGTTCTTGCCGGCCGGCTGCACCAAGCCCAGCCGCAGCGGCGTGGTGGCGGTGCCGACCAGCACCGCGCTCTTGCCGACCAGCAGTTCACCGGCCGGCAGCTCACCGGCCGGCAGCTCACCGGCCGCCGGCGGCGCGTCCGCGGACGCCGACAGCGCGTCGGCCGAGGCCGGTGACGCCGGTCCGAGCTTGAGCCGGCCGTCCCGGAAGGAGGTCCAGGCACCGGGGTCCGGAGTGCAGGCCCGGATCCGGCGCTCCACCGCCAGGGCAGGCTGGCCGAAGTCGATCCGGGCGTCGGCGACGGTCAGCTTCGGCGCGTGGGAGACGCCGTCGGAGGGTTGCGGCTGCGGCCGGAGCGAGCCGTCGGCAATGCCGTCCAGGGTCGCCACCAGCAGCGGCGCGCCCGCCTCGGCGAGCCTGGCGAGCAGCTCACCGCTGGTGTCGGTGGGCCGGACCCGCTCGGTCAGCACCCCGAACACCGGGCCGTCGTCCAGGCCGGGCCCGATCAGGAACGTCGATGCGCCGGTGGTGTCGTCGCCGTGCAGCAGAGCATGTTGCACCGGTGCCGCGCCTCGCCAGGTCGGCAGCAGCGAGAAGTGCAGGTTGACCCAGCCGTGCTTGGGCATGCTCAGCACCGGCTCGCGCAGCAGCGCCCCGTAGGCGACCACCGGAGCGCAGTCGACGTCCAGCTCGGCCAGCCGCCGCACGAAGTCGTCGTCGGCCGGCCGGCCCGGGCTGAGCACCTCGATCTCGGCCTGGCGCGCCAGTTCGGCCACCGGTGACGGGGTCAGCCGGCGGCCTCGCCCCGACGGCGCCTGCGGCCGGGTCAGCACCGCGACCACCTCGTGCACCGGGTGTTCCAGCAGCGCGCGCAGCGACGGCACGGCCACCTCGGGGGTTCCGGCGAACAGCAACCTCACCGAGGGTGGCCGAACACGCCGGTACGGCCACCGTGCGGGCTGAGCTTGACCACCGGCGGCGCGAGCCCCGCCCATTCGGCATTGCGGATCTCGGCCAGCGCCGCCCGGCGGGTCTGCGGATCGAGCCGGTCGACGAACAGCACGCCGTCCAGGTGGTCGGTCTCATGCTGGATGCAGCGCGAGAGCCGGTCGGTGCCGACCACGGTGATCGGGTCGCCGTAGCTGTTCTGGCCGTGTGCCACGACATGTTCCAGCCGGCGGCACTCCCAGGAGAGCCCCGGGATGGACAGGCAGCCCTCCGGACCGTCCTGGGTCTCCTCGGAGGGGAAGTGCAGCACCGGATTGATCAGGTGGCCCTGCTCCTCCTCCGAGACGCGGTAGGTGAACACCCGCAGGCCGACACCGATCTGGGGCGCGGCGAGCCCGGCGCCCGGCGCGTCGATCATCGTCTCGGTCAGGTCGGCGACCAGTCGGCGCAGCTCCTTGTCGAACACGGTCACCGGGTCGGCCGGCGTGCGGAGCACGGGATCACCGAAAAGGCGGATCGGCTGAACTGTCACCCCTGCATTCTAGGGATCGGCGAAAGGTGGCCTCTCACGCTGCGGTGGCGGTGTCGTACACCGCCACCGCAACGCCTCAGTGCGCGGCGACCGCCTGCTCGGCGCCGGCGCCGGTGAGCGAGCGGACCTCCATCTCGGCCGCCTTCTCAGCCGTCGAGCGGTCACGGCTCGAGAGCGTCCCGATGATCGCAAGCAGGAACGACAGCGGGATCGTGACGATCCCCGGGTTGTCGAGCCCGAACCAGTGGAAGTCGACCGACGGATCGGTGAACATCGACGGGCTCTTGCCGGTGGCCGGATTGGCAGGCTTGCCCGACACGACCGGCGAGAAAGCGATCAGCACCAGGCACGAGAGCAGGCCGCCGTAGATGCTGAACAGCGCCCCTCGGGTGTTGAACCGCCTCCAGAACAGCGAGAACACGATCGTCGGCAGGTTGGCGCTGGCCGCTATGGCGAAGGCGAGCGCCACCAGGAAGGCGATGTTCTGGCCGTTGGCCAGGATGCCGCCGATGATGGCGATGATGCCGATGACGACAGCCGTCACCCGCGCGACCCGGACCTCGCCCTCGCTGGTGACCTCCCCGCGCTTGATGACGTTGTTGTAGACGTCGTGTGCGAAGGACGCACTGGCCGTGATCGTCAGACCGGCCACCACGGCGAGGATGGTCGCGAACGCGACGGCGGCGATGAGGCCGAGCAGCACCGTCCCGCCGAGCTCGAAGGCGAGCAGCGGGGCCGCCGAGTTGGCCTTGCCGGGCGCGGCCGCGATCGCCTTCGGACCGACGAGGGCGCCGGCACCGAAGCCGAGGATGAGCGTGAACAGGTAGAAGATGCCGATCAGCCAGATCGCCCAGATGACCGAGCGGCGGGCCTCCTTGGCCGAGGGCACCGTGTAGAAGCGCATCAGGACGTGCGGCAGGCCCGCCGTCCCCAGCACCAGCGCGAGGCCGAGGGAGAGGAAGTCCAGCTTGGTCAAGCTGCTCTTCCCGTACTGCGCGCCGGGGTCGAGCAACTGCGGGCCCGTCTTGCCGGCCTTGTCGACGGACGCGCCGAGCAGGTCGGAGATGTTGAAGCCGTACTTGGCGAGCACCCACACGACCATGACCGCGGCGCCGATGATGAGCAGCGCGGCCTTGATGATCTGCACCCACGTCGTGCCGCGCATGCCGCCGATGAGGACGTAGGCGATCATGAGGACGCCGACGATCGCGATGACGAAGCCCTGGCCGGTCTTGCTGTCGACGCCGAGCAGCAGCGCGACGAGCCCGCCCGCACCGGCCATCTGCGCCAGCAGGTAGAAGAACGTGACGATGAGCGTCGACAGGCCGGCCGCCGCCCGCACCGGCCGCTGCGCGAGCCGGAAGGACAGGACGTCGGCCATCGTGAACCGGCCGGTGTTGCGCAGCAGCTCGGCGACGAGCAGCAAAGCGACGAGCCAGGCGACGAGGAAGCCGATCGAGTAGAGGAACCCGTCGTAGCCGTAGAGCGCGATGGCCCCGGCGATGCCGAGGAAGCTCGCGGCCGACAGGTAGTCACCGGCCAGCGCGACGCCGTTCTGCGGGCCGGTGAAGTTACGCCCGCCCGCGTAGAACTCGCTGGCACCGGCCTTGCGCCGCGAGACCCGCAGGACGATGACCAGCGTGACTACGACGAAGGCGGCGAAGATCAAGATGTTGACGGCCGGCTCGCCGATGTCTTCGGCGGCCAGCAGTTCGGGGCTCATCGGGCGTCCCCGGTCAGGTGGACGCGGCGGGCGAGCTCGGCGGCGGCCGGGTCGAACTTGCGGTCGGCCCACCGGGCGTACACGGTGGTGATGATGAAGGTCGACAGGAACTGCAGCAGGCCGATGATCAAGCCGAGGTGGATGTTCCCGATGACCTTGGTGCCCATGAAGTCGGTGGCGTAGATCGAGAGCAGGACGAAGAGCAGGTACCACGCGAGGAACAGCGCGGACATCGGGAAGACGAAGCGGCGGAAGGTCCGCCGCAGCGCCTCGAACTCGGGCGAGTCGGCGACCTCTTGGTAACTGCCGACCGGGTGGTCGACTCCACTGGTCGGGGGGATGGGATCAGGGCCGCGCATGGATGTCGACATCGGTCTCCTTCGTATCCGCTGTGAGCCGGGTCATAGAAATGCACCATAGCGCTGTGGGCAAGCCGTAGCTGTGGACACTCCGGACACCTGCCGGACGCCGGCTTCCTGGAACAGACGGAATCGCGTCCAGGGCAGAAATTGCCCGCGTCCTCGTTACTAGTTAGTCTGGCTAACGAACGAAAGGACGCTCGTGCCAGTTCCAGCCGCACACACCCGCCGGGTCGCGCTGTCGGTCACGACCGTCGGCATCCTGGCCGCCACCCTGAACTCCTCGATCCTGCTGATCTCGTTGCCGGCGATCTTCGAGGGGCTGGGACTGAACCCGCTGGCCCCGGCGAACATCTCCTACCTGCTCTGGATGTTGATGGGCTATCTGCTGGTGACGGCCGTGCTGGTGGTCACCTTCGGCCGGCTGGGTGACCAGTACGGCCGGGCGAAGCTGTTCAACCTGGGCTTCCTGATCTTCACCCTGGCCTCGGTGGCCTGCGCGCTGGTGCCCAACACCGGCTCGGCCGGGGCGCTGGAGCTGATCGCACTGCGGATCGTGCAGGGCGTCGGCGGCGCCATGCTGACGGCCAACTCGACCGCGATCATCACCGACGCGTTCCCGGCGGACCGGCGCGGTTTCGCCCTCGGCGTCAACCAGGTCGCCGCGGTCGGCGGGTCCTTCGCCGGCCTGGTGGTCGGCGGGCTGCTCTCGGAGTGGCACTGGCGGGCGGTCTTCTGGGTGAGCGTGCCGATCGGTGTCTGGGGCACCTGGATGGGCTACCGCACACTGCACGACAAGGCACGCGACAACCGGCGCAAGGTCGCCATCGACTGGTGGGGAAACCTCACCTTCGGCATCGGCCTGATCGCGATCCTGATCGCCATCACCTACGGCCTGCAGCCCTACGGCGGCCACACCATGGGCTGGACCTCGCCGACGGTGCTGGCCGGGCTGATCGGCGGCATCGCCCTGCTGATCGTGTTCGGGTTGGTCGAGGTCCGGGTCAGCGAGCCGATGATCGACCTCAAGCTGTTCCGGATCCGCGCCTTCGCGGCCGGCCAACTGGTGAACGTCCTGGCCTCGATGGCACGTGGTGGCCTGCAGTTCATGCTGATCATCTGGCTGCAGGGCATCTGGCTGCCGTTGCACGGCTACGACTTCGCCAGCACGCCGCTGTGGGCCGGTATCTACATGCTGCCGCTGACGATCGGCTTCCTGGTGGCGGGCCCCGCGTCGGGCGCGCTGTCGGACCGCTTCGGAGCACGTGCTTTCTCCACCGGCGGCCTGCTGCTCACCGCCGCAACGTTCGGCGGCCTGATGGCGATCCCCGCCGACTTCGACTACGCCCTGTTCGCCCTGCTGCTGGCCCTCAACGGCATCGGCATGGGCCTGATGTCGGCGCCCAACTCGGCGGCCATCATGAACTCGGTGCCGGCCTCCGAGCGCGGTGCGGCCTCGGGCGTGCGTGCCACCGGGATGAACGCCGGCATGGTGCTGTCGATGGGCGGCTTCTTCACCCTGATGGCGATCGGGCTGGCCAGCCGGCTGCCGGCCTCGCTGTATGACGGCCTGACCCGGCTCGGCATCACACCCGACGCCGCCTCCACCATCGCCCGGACACCGCCGGTGGGCACCCTGTTCGCCGCCTTCCTCGGGGACAACCCGATCCAGGCACTGGTCTCCCAGGTCGACCCGCAGCAGCTGCAGCCGGGTTCCGGGGTGGACGTGGCGACGCTGACCGGCCGCTCGTTCTTTCCGCACCTGCTGGCCGACCCGTTCCGGCACGGGCTGGCCATCGCCTTCGGGGTCTCGATCGCGATGCTGCTGATCGCCGCGGTGGCCTCGCTGCTGCGCGGGGAGAAGTACGTGCACGCCGAGGCGCCGGGCATCCCCGAGTCGTCGGGCATCCCCGAGTCGTCGGGCATGGCCAAGTCGTCGGGCATCTCCGAGAGCCACCGCACGGCCGACCAGCACCACGGCGCCGGCAGCGGGCTGGCGCGCGAGGCGGCCGCGCCGGACGGCATCCCGGGCCAGGACGTCGCGTACGAGGACGCGCTGGAGCAGCGGGCCGGTTAACCCCGCGCCCAGTCCGGTGCCGTCGCCCGGATCGGCGGTTACCCGTCCGCGGCGATCGTGATCTCGGTCTGGCGGACCAGGGTGCCCAGGACGGCGCGTTGCTCCGGGGCCAGGTTGAGCAACGCGCTGAACTCGGCACTGGACATCCTGAGTCCGGCACCGTTACGCCCGCCACCGTCCGGCTGCCGAACGGCGCCCGACCCGACAGCGCCCGACCCGACGGCACCCGATGCGACACCACCCGACCCGGCGACATTCAGGCCGGCCGCACCGAAGCCGGCCGCGCGTGAGCCGGGCCGGTTTCCGCTGGGCGACCCGAACCGTTGTTCGAGCAGCGTCTCGATCTCCGCGGCGGTGCGCGGGTCCTCGGCTCCCCAGCCTGAGATGATCGCCACCACGTCCCGGGGGATGTGCAGGAACGCCGCGAGCTGTCCGATGAGAAGTTCGACGTCGGGCAGCGGGCGGCGCTCCTCGACCTTGGTCAGCCGGTACCGGGCGTCGAGTTCCTCGTGCGCGGCCAGTACGAACTCGGTGCGCGACATCCGCATCAGCAGCTCGAGGGTGGCGTCGATGTCAGCCTGCCGTAGCGCCACCCACACGGCGGCCGGCAGTGCGTCCGCCGCGTCGACGCCGTCCACGGCGGTCGCGGCGAAGGCCTCTTCCAGCAGCTCCTCCGCCGCCCGCGCCTCCCGGCCGGCGGCGAACAGCGCCAGCACGGCTACCGGCGCCCGGGCAGCGGTCAGCGCCGCGTCGTACTCGCGCAGCCGCTCGCGCCGCAGTTCGTCCTTCGTCCCCTGAGCCATGGGCCTCAGTGTGCCCGCGACGGCCGGTGATGCCCCGCATTTGACCCAGCGGAGCCGGCCGTCGTGGCGCGGATTACCGATGGTGCCCGACTACCGCTGGTGCCCGATGAGGTGAAACACCCGGCTCAGCTGCCGGTAGGGGTCGCGCAGGCTCGCCTGCAGTTCCACGGCGGCGGCGGCGTCCAGGTCGGTGTCCTCGACCGGCAGGTCGAGCCAGTCGACGAACAGCCAGACGCCGTACCAGGCAACCGGGTCCACCCGGCCCTGACGCATCAACCGCGACAGCTCCTCGACGGTGTCGGCCCGGGTCCGGGTTCCCAGCACACCGACCTCGCCGACGGCGTCGAAGGCGGCCAGCGCGTCCGCCCAGCGGCGATCCAGCGCGGGGCGCACGGCCAGGGTCCGGGCGTTGAGCGCCAGAACCGACACCAGCCCACCGGGCGCGACGCACCGGCACAAGGCGTCGATCATGGGCTCGGGCCGCGGCAGGTACATCAGCACGCCGTGGCAGAGCACGGCGTCGAACGTCTCGCCGTCCACCGCCTGGTGCGCGTTCTGCCCGTCTGCCTGGAGAAGCCGGACCCGACGCCGCACCTCCGCGGGTTCGGCGCCCACCCGCTGTTCGGCCTTGGCGAGCATGGCCTGGGAGGGGTCCAGCACGGTCACCTGGTAGCCCAGCCGTGCCAGCGGCAGCGACTGGTGCGCCGCCCCGCCGCCGACGTCGAGCACCGTGGCCGGAGGCGGTGGGAGGTGCCGGAGCAACTGCTGATGCAGGACGTAGGTGCGCACCCGTCCCTTCACGGTGGCGTAGGCACCCTCGACGAAGGCGTCGGCGAGCGTAGCCCAAGCGTCCTCGGGCATAGCGTCCTCGGGCATAGCGTCCTCGGGGATGTCCTCCGGCATGGCTCAGCTGATGTCGCGGCGAGCGAAGGTCGTCACCGCTGCCGCCGTGGCGACACCCGCGAAGATCAGCAACATCACGGCACCGTGGGCGTTGGAGATGTGGATCTCGCGAGCCATCACGTAGCCCTCTTGCTGGTTGTAGACATCCTTGCCCAACACGGTGATGCCGTTGTTGGCGATCCAGGCGGCCACGTTGGTGGTGAAGAGGTAGGGCTCCAGTTCCCGGTTCACTGCCCGGATGACGTTCTCGACGACGGCGAAGTACACGAACGCCACCCCCAGCGCCGCGGCGGAGTTGCGCATCAGGCTGGCCAGGCTGAAGCCGACCAGGGCGGTGACGAGCACCAGCAGGGCCGCCCGGGCCTGGGCGTTGACGACATGCGACCAGAAGTGCGCGGCCAGCGGGCCGAGCGTCGACACCGGCAGTCCCCGGTAGTGCACCAGCACCTTGGCGGCGCCGTACCACACGATCTGGGCGATCACCGCGAGCATCAGTACCGAGCTGAGCAGGGCCACCAGCTTGGCAGCCATCACCCGCAACCGCCGGGGTTCCCAGAACAACCAGGCGACCAGGTTCTTGCTGGACCATTCCGCGCCGATGAAGGAGGCGGCCAGCAGGAAGGCGACCATCGCGGTCGCCGCTCCCACCGCGAGCGCGTAGTCATCGATCTGCTCGGGTAGGAACGGCTGGTTGCGCAAGAACTGGTCGATCGGGAACTGCTCGGCCGTGGGCGGTGTGCAGTCCTGCACGGTCTCGCCCTGCACGGTTTCGTCCTGCTGGCACTGCTGGGTGATCTGCTGGTCGCGCTGCGCGGTGGCCTGGGCAATGTCGGCGGCGGTGACCCGGTCGTGGTAATGCCAGATCAGTGCGATCGCGATCAGGTAGCCGATCAGGCCGAGGCCGACGATGACCCGGGTGAACCGGCGGGCCGCCAGCCGGCGGAACTCGGCGCGGACCAGCCGACCGAAGGCCGGTGCGGAGGTGCGCGGGCCGGTCGCGGAGACCGGCGTGCCAAGGTCGGCGCGGGTCATCACGGCTGCCCGGCTATCACGGGCTGCGCCGGTTCGGGTTGCGCTGGTTCGGGTTGCGGTGGCTGGGGTTGCGGTGGCTCCGGGCTCGACAGCACGGGTTGCGGCAGGGGCGGCGATGCCCCCCGTTTCGACGACCCCGGTGGGCCGGCGGGCGATCCGTCGGCCTCGGCGGTCAGCTCCAGGAACACGCTTTCCAGGTCGGCGCCGATCGGGGTCAGCTCGCTGAGATAGTGCCCGGCGTCGCTGAGTGTCTTGGTCACGGCGGCGGGGTCGCTGACTCCGCTGACCCGCCAGGCGTCCGGCAGCGAGCTCACGGTGAAGCCGGCACGTTCGAGGACGGCTCGCCCGCCGGCCGGATCGGCCAGCCGGACCCGGACGTCGCCGGTGGTGCTGGAGGCGAGCAGGTCGGCGACCGAGCCGGTGCTGATCACCCGGCCGCGCGACATGATCGCCACCCGGTCACAGACCTGCTGTACCTCGCTGAGCTGGTGGGAGGACAGCAGCACGGTCACGCCGCCGGCGCCGAGCCGGACGATGAGTTCACGGACCTCCCGGATGCCGGCCGCGTCCAGGCCGTTGCCGGGCTCGTCCAGGATCAGCAGTTCCGGGTTCTTCAGCAGCGCCGCCGCGATGCCCAGCCGCTGCTTCATGCCGAGTGAGTAGCCCTTGACCCGGTCACCGGCCCGCGAGGTCAGCCCGACGAACTCCAGCAGCTCGTCCACCCGCCGGGTGTCGATGGCGCTGGCGTCGGCGAGCAGGCGCAGGTTGCGGCGGCCGCTGAAGTTCGGGAAGAAGAGCGGTGTCTCGACCAGGGAGCCGATCCGACCGATCACCTGCGGCAGCTGGGCGGGCACCGGGTGACCGAGCACCCGCATGCTGCCCGAGTCCGCCCGCACCAGGCCCAGCAGCAACCGGATCGTGGTGGTCTTGCCCGAGCCGTTCGGGCCGAGAAAACCGAAGACGCCGCCGGGCTCGACGTCGAGGTTCAGGCCGCGGACGGCATGCTCGGCGGGCTTGCGCCAGCGGCGGTAGGTCTTGTGCGCGTCATGGATCTCGATGATCGGCATAGTCACCCCCTGGTGGAGGGTGACTATGCCTCACCGAACGGCCGACTGTGGGATTTCGAGCGCGATCAGCCTGACCTTCCGGTGCCCCCGTTCGAACTCATCCTGCCGGTGCCCGGCTTTGGCTCAGGTCACCGCTGGACCGCTCGGCTCAGGTCACCGCTGGGCCGGACTCATCCGACCCGCTGAGCTCCTTGAGGAACTCGTGGCACCGCTTGCCCCGCTCGGAGTCCTGCTTCATGACCTCGCGGAAGAAGTCCGCGATGTCCTCGCGACCGGCGTTGGATGCGTCGCGGACGTACTGGCCGTAGTCGTGGCCGGCTTTCAGGGAGTGGTACTGCACGGAGATCAGGTCAAAGGTAACGTCGTCGAACCCGGTTTCACCGGTTGCCATCGCGAACACCTTCCCTACTCGGTTCGCAATGCCAGAGCACTGTCACCCACGCGCCGGCATTGCGCGATGTGACGGTTTGCTCTGTCCAGCCCAGCATCTTGGGTTTCCGCGCGGGCTGTCAAGACTGCGGCTGGTACATCGACCCGCGACAGGTGCGCGGGCCGACAATCCCAAGCCTTGTCCCCTCTGCGCGTCGCAGGATACTTTGTGCCGAACTGGGCGAACGCCGAGGACACCGATGAATCGGAGGAGCTCATGGAGCAGCCGAAGGTCGTGGAGGAGAGCGTCTTCATCGCTGCGACTCCGGCCGCCGTCTACCGGGCGGTGAGCTCCATCCAGCGGATGCGGGAGTGGAGTCCGGAATTTCTCGGTGCCTGGTTTCGCGGCCCCGTGCGCGTCGGAACCCGCTTCATCGGGTTCAACCGTCGGCGAGGCTGGATCTGGTTCACCACCGCAGTGGTGACCCGGGCCGACGAGGCTCGGGAGTTCGCCTTTCGGGTGACGACCTTCGGCCTGCCGGTCGCGGAGTGGGGCTATCGCATGACCCCCCGGGACGGGGGCACGACGGTAACGGAGTATTGGCATGATCTCCGGGCCGGGCGTGGCGCTCCCGTCACCAAGCTGTTGGGGATCATCTTCACCGGTGCCCGCCCCGACGACCGCCCCTCGCTGAATCGGGCCGGCATGCGTCGAACGCTGGCCGCCATGAGCCGGGGCCTCGAAGGCGAAGGCAAAGACGTTGGGTCCAGCCGCCCCGCCTGAGCCTTTCCCCAACCATCGTTCAGGAAAAGCGGATTCCTGGCCTCGGATCGGTGCTGAGCACCGACATGACGAGCTCGTCGTGCCAGTGGCCCTCCCACAGCAGCACATCGCGCAACCGGCCCTCCAGCTGGAACCCGCACTTCTCATACACCCGGAGCGCCCGCGGATTGAAGTCGAAGACGCCCAGGCTGACCCGGTGCAGGCCCGCGGTGTCGAGGGCGTACTCGAGGACCAGCCGGGTGACCTCCGTTCCGTAGCCCCTGCCGTACGCCTCGGGGCCGGCAAGCCAGATTCGGTAGTTGACTGAGGCGTTGTCGGCGTCGAGGTCGTTGAGCACCGCCTCGCCGAGAAAGGCGCCGTCGGAGCGGCGCAACACCGCCCAGTCGGCGCGATCATGCTGCAGCGCCCGGCTGTTCAGCCACTGCTCGGTCTGCGCCCGGTCGAAGGATGCGTGGGTGCCGGTGAGCCGGCCCACTTCCGGATCGGCCAGGCCCGCGAAGGTAGTCCTCCAGCACCGCGCCGGTCAGCGGTTCCAGCCGGACCAGGTCACCGGTCAGCACCGGCTGGTCGCGAAACAGGTCAGCGCGCACGGCGACCATCCTCGCAGCTGGGAGTGGTTTCCGAGTGCCCCTCAGCTCCGCCATGACACGCTCACTCGACCCTGACCTGAATTCAGCGAGTACGGGCGTTCCGTTATCCGGTACGGAATCGATCAGGGGGTCGGGCCCCGTTTTACTTGGCGAAAGTTCCCTGCAGACGCCACGTCGTTGATTGGTGCTCGACGAACGAACCCCCAGCTTCGAGCCCCGACTTCGACACCAGCACCTTCAACCCCGCGTTGACGCCATAATCGTCCGCCGAGCGGACATCCAGGGAGAAGGAAGTCAGTCCGGAACGCATCCGGGCTTCGGCGACTTCCATCCAGAGTGGCTCGTGGCTGAACCACACCAGACCATCCGGAACGTGTGGCGCCTCTGTGGGACTCAGCGTCATCCTCGTCATCACGTAGTTGCCGCTGGCTCGGTTGCGTTCGGCTGAGGCTCCCAACTCCACCTGATCCGATCCGGGAACCGGCACGCTGAGATGGATGCCTGCGTTGTGGTCCCAGCCTTCGATGCGCACGACCTCGACCGTCTGCGCGCCGAGGGACCGGATCAGCCTGAGAGCTTCGGCGACCTTGTGCTCGAAGAGGAACGTATGAAACTGGGCAACTGGAAGGTACTTCGGCTTGTCGATGGGGTGGCCTACGTAGACAACCTTTCTCCGTGGGTGGCCGATCGGGAACTCGAGCTGCGTTGCTTCGACGGGGGTCACGGCCAGCAGTTCTCCCGTACGACCGTCCGTGTTCTGGCGGAATTTCTGGATCGCCGCAGCCGCTAACAGAGGGCCCATACCAAGCGGGACCACCGGGGAGATCACCGAGAGCAACGTCGTGACTACCGCGCTCGTGGACTTCCGAGCGAGGAAGCCGGCATCATCGGGCGTGACGGTGGTGACGACAACCATGCGGCGCTCGTCGTACGGAAGCGCGAGCAGCTGTCTCGGCTCAGCTGGCTGCGCACTCACGAGCCAGAACTTAGGTCATGTTTGTTTGCGCCGCCACCCCCGCTTGGATGGCTCCTAGCAAGAGCACCTCAAGAGACGACAGTCGTGGCGCTGGCTGGTGCCGGAGCAGCAGCTGGACGAACCCTGGCAGGTGCCCGTTGGAGCCGCTGGTGACTGCCTCAGGTCCGCGTGAGCTTGCGCCAGCCGCCGGCCCGGTTGTCGGCGATGATCTGGCGGAACATCGCGGTCAGCGCGCGAGAGTTGATCTGCTCCCCCGGCCGGATCGCCACCGTACGGGCGGTCTTGTTGTCGTGGCCGGCGGTGATGATGTGCTCGGGGTCAGCGACGATGCCGCCGTCGTAGAGGAAGACGTTGACGTGATCCTTGGCAGCCAGTAACGCGCAGATGTTGCCCTGCAGGACGAAGTACGGCCGGTCGCGCCGCTTGATCGTCTCGGTGACCTCCGGGTCCGCCGCGTGCACCAGGTCGCGCACCTCCCGGCAGATCGACTGCTGCCAGTCGGTGAGGCCGTCGATGTAGGCGTCCACCCGCGGATCCTTGACGTAGCTCATGGCTGCTCCTTCACCGCCGCCCGGCCGCGTCGAGAGGTCCACCTACGTCACCGAGGGCGATAGGCGTGCGCACGAAGGTCGACGTGCAGTATCACTATGGTCTGAGAATCTCATCGATCGGAAGCAGTACCGAGTCACCGTTGCGGGCGCTCCATATCCCTTGAAGCTCACCGGACCACTCGACCCGATAGGTCACCGCGGCGGAAGGCCGAGCTGGTTACGCAACTCGTCACTGCCGATGGTGCGACCGGCTTCAACGTCCGCGTCCGCCTCGGCGATCGATTCACGGATACCAGGACCCGACAGCCAGTACACCGTTTCCTGCAGGGACTCCAGATCGTCAGCCGTGATGATCACCGCGGCGGGTCGACCATGCTTGGTGATGAGGATCTGCTCGTGAGTCGATTCGGCTTCGTCCGCCAATTCATTCAGACGCGCCCTGACTTCGGTCACCGTCATACTCCGCATGCCGCCACAATGGCACAGTAGGGCCATGGTGGCTCAGTTCCTTCCCGGACTGGAACTGTCGCGACGCTTCTACTCCGACGCCGTGCTGCCGATCCTGCAGCGCACCCTGCCTGGCATCCCGTTCAGCGCGGCCCGGCTGGGGTCCGGCTCCGAGGTGCTGGGCTTGGACACCGACCGCTCCACCGATCACGAGTGGGGTCCCCGGTTGCAGATCTTCCTGCGCGAGGAGGACCTGCGGACCCGCGGCGAGTCGACCTGGCAGGCGCTGGCCGAGCAGTTGCCCAAGTCCTTCGCCGGCTGGCCCACGCACTTCCACGCTCCCGACGGCGGCCCGATCGGGCACATGGCCGAGACCGACGGCCCGGTCAACCACCGCATCGCCGTCACCAGCATCGCCGGGTGGTTCGGCTACGAGCTCGGGTTCGACCCGCTCGGTGAGATCACCGCGCTGGACTGGCTGGCAGCACCCACCCAACGCCTCGCCGAGAACACCGGCGGCGCGGTGTTCTCCGACGGGCTGGGCCAGCTGGCCGAAGCCCGTCGGCGCATCCAGTGGTATCCCGATGACCTCTGGCGCTACGCCCTGGCCTGCCAGTGGCAGCGGATCTCCCAGGAGGAGGCGTTCGTCGGGCGGGCCGGTGAGGTCGGCGACGAGCTGGGCTCGGCTGCGGTCGCGGCCCGGCTGGTGCGCGACCTCATCCGGCTGAGCTTCCTGCTCGAGCGGCGCTGGGCGCCGTACTCGAAGTGGCTCGGCTCGTCGTTCGGCACCCTGGCGATCGCTGCCGTGCTGAAAGAGTCACTCGAAACCGTGCTGAGCGCGACAACATGGAAGGACCGGCAGACCGGCCTGTGCGCGGCCTACCAGCTCCTCGGGCAGGCACAGAACCGGCTGGCGCTGAGCGCGCCCGTCGATCCATCCGTCCGGCCCTATCACTACCGTCCGTACCTGGTCCTGCACGCCGAACGCTTCGCCGACGCACTCCGCCGCGGTATCGCCGACCCCGCGGTCAGAGGCCTGCCGCCGCTGGGCACCATCGACCAGGTCGTGGACAGCACCGACGTCCTCACCTCCCCTGCCCGGACTCGCGCCGTCATGCGGGCCCTGCTGGCCGAGACGGCGCCGTCCCAGCCCTGAGCTGGGTGCTCGAGGCGAGGCTCAGCCAGCAATAGCCGGATCGGCCAGGCGTGGGGTGTGGACGCCGGGCCGTGACCCGTCGTAGGTTTTTCCCACAGCGATGAGCACGGTGCCGATATGCCGCACTCGTCGCGACACACTCGGTTCGGGGGGCGGGCGATGAGTGGAGTACGGGTTCTGGTCGGCACCCGCAAGGGCGCCTTCCTGCTGACCTCGGACGAGCGCAGGCAGGACTGGCAGGTCAGCGGTCCGCAGTTCGCGGGCTGGGAGGTGTACCACCTGGCCGGCTCGCCGGTCGACCCGGACCGGCTGTACGCCTCGCAGTCCACCGGCTGGTTCGGCCAGCTGATCCAGCGTTCGGACGACGGCGGGGCCAGCTGGGAGCCGGTCGGCAACGACTTCAGCTACGCGGGCGTGCCGGGCACCCACCAGTGGTATGACGGGACGCCGCACCCGTGGGAGTTCGCCCGGGTCTGGCACCTGGAACCCTCGCCGGCCGACCGGGACACCGTCTATGCCGGCGTGGAGGATGCGGCCCTGTTCCGCTCCACCGACGGCGGCCTCAGCTGGCAGGAGGTGCGCGGCCTGCGCGAGCACGGCTCGGGCCCGCACTGGCAGCCCGGCGCCGGTGGGATGTGCCTGCACACCGTCGTCCTCGATCCGGAGGATGCCGACCGGATCTTCGTCGCCATCTCCGCAGCCGGGGTGTTCCGCACCGACGACGGCGGCACCTCCTGGCAGCCGGTCAACAAGGGCCTGCTCTCCGACGGCATCCCGTCACCGGCCGCCGAGGTGGGGCACTGTGTGCACAAGCTGGCGATGCACCCGTCCCGGCCGCGGACGCTGTTCATGCAGAAGCACTGGGACGTGATGCGCAGCGACGACGGCGGGGACAGCTGGCACGAGATCAGCGGCGACCTGCCGAGCGACTTCGGCTTTCCGATCGCCGTGCACGCGCACGAGCCGGACACCGTCTACGTGGTGCCGATCACCAGCGACTCGCACCACTTTCCGCCGGACGGCAAGCTGCGGGTGTACCGCAGCCGCACCGGCGGCAACAGCTGGCAGCCGCTGACCACCGGGCTGCCGCAGCAGGACTGCTACGTCAACGTGCTGCGCGACGCGCTGGCGGTCGACTCGCTGCCCGAGTGCGGGATCTACTTCGGGACCACCGGCGGGCAGGTGTACGCCTCGGCCGACTCCGGCGACAGCTGGACCGCGATCGTGCGTGACCTGCCGGCGGTGCTGTCGGTGGAAGTGCAGACGCTGCCATGATCCGGGTACTGCTGCCCGCGCACCTGCGCCAGCTCGCCCAGTGTGACCGCGAGGTGTCGGTGGAGTCCGAGGCCACCCAGCGGGCGGTGCTCGACGCCCTGGAGCGGCAGTACCCGGCGCTGCGCGGCACCCTGCGCGATCCCGGGACGGGCCGGCGGCGCCCGTTCGTCCGGTTCTTCGCCTGCGAGCAGGACGTCTCGCACGAGCCGCCGGACGCCCCGTTGCCCGAGGCGGTGGCGGCCGGGAGGGAACCGTTGCTGGTCGTGGGGGCGATGGCCGGGGGCTAACCCCGTTGACGTGTTCGGGCCGCCGGTCGCTCCGGGATCGTCGGCGCCGCAAGCCGGATCGCTGCCGGAACATTCGTTGCACCTGCTGCCAACGGCGAGAGGATGAAGGAGAACCGGGCTACCAACGGGCCCCACCGCTGGAAGGCCGTCAGGTCCGGCAGCGTGACCAGCGCGCTGGCCTGCGTGAGCTTGGGAAGAACCTGTTCCCAGCTCTCCGGCTGCCCAAGCTTGCCGAGGGTGTTGCACCACCCGCCTGTTGGGGACGCTTCTGGAGCAAGGCCGTGGAGCAACTCCGGCCAGCTGGTACTCGCTGAACGATGGCAGATACCGCCGGCCACCCCGGTCGTGGAGTCCGGAGGCGACCAGAGCAGGTCGCCGACGAGGCGGGGTTCGGCGGTGAGCAGCCCGAGCAGCACGATAACGGCTTGGAACTCACCAGGAGTTCCCTCATCTCCGAGGAAGACCGAGGCCGGGCTCAAGTTTCCTCTGCACCGCAGTGTCCGGTACAGGTTGAAGACTCGCTTCGCCTCTCTAGGGGTCTGCACGAGTGGCGCGAGGGCACGCAGGTGCGTGACCTCCTCGGCGGAGAGCGGCCGTGGTTTGAGCCGGTAGCCATGGTCGATCCGATCGACGAAGGATCCCCGCTCGACCGGGGCCTCAGCGGCAACTCCCGCAGCGGCGGACCGACCGACCGGTTCGGCACTCGCCAGCTCTGTGTCTTGCCGCGCCGGCTGTTCGGTAGCCACCAGCGGCTCCGCCTCGTCGAGATCCGTTCCAGGGTTGGGGTCGATCGAGCGCGAGACGACCGTTGGCGTTGGCGCGTCCGGTTTGGTAGCCGGTACGACTGACCATCCGCTGATCAGGTCGGCGAAGCTGTCCGGGTTCATGCCGGGCAACACGAACGGAATATTGAAGATCTTCTCCAAGTAGTTCAGCGGAGTCGCATCCCAGGCACTGGATTCCGACTGCGGCAGCTGGTCAGCAGGAGGTGCGGCGGCGGTAGCGAAGTTGCTCCGGTATCGCTGTTCGAGCGAATGCAGCAGCCACCGTGGATCGACCCCGACGACTACGACGAACAGATCCAGCGCCAGTAACAGGTGAACCGCCTGCAGCACCTCGACCACCTGGTCAGGCGAGCAACGGTCGAGATCGTCGATGTAGAGCACGATCCGATCGATCGGCTGATGACTGCCATGGTCTTCAGGGTGTTCGCGCCAGTCCCGCATCAGGTCTATCAACTTCTCGAAGTCCCGCCTGATGGTGGAGATCAGCCCGAGCTTGCTCTGGTAGTCCTGGCTCGCCGCCCGGTCGGCCACGAAGCCGTAGAACCGCTGACCGGGAGCCTGTTCGGCCAGTTGCCGTCCGATCTCACCCGCCCGGGCCCGCACCTCCTGGAGTTGGGTTGTCAGGATCTCGGCTTCGGCTTCGGCCTCGGTGAGCGCGAGAACCTGTTTCTCCACCTTCTTCGTTACCTCCGCGTCCTTCGCTTCGCGGGCTTCGGTGGCCACCTTCGCCAGCAGCCGCGCACCCGCGCCTACCCGTCCGATGAAAGCTGTCAGGGCCACGAGCCCGCCGGCCATCCCCACCAACCCGCCGCTGACCAGCCAATTCCGCAAGGCATTGGATGCCAGCGACCCCGCTGCGAGCACCAGGATTGACAGGACGACCAGCACCGCCAGCTCGACGCCCCGTCTACCCGCGGTGGCTCTGCGGAAGGTGTTGACGTCCTGGTTGACTCCGCGAATCTGTTGGGTCAGCAGCTGAGCCTGCTCGACCTCGTCAGTGATACCGAGGTGCTTCCACGCTGCCTGTAACTCACTCCTGAAGCTGTCAGACCCGGCGACCGATCGCAGCAGCACCGCCACCGCCTCGCCCTGCTTCTCGCGGGCATCATCCAGGCGGGTTCGTAGCGCGGTGGTCTTGAGCTGGGCGTTCTTAGTGACCACCTCCAACTCGCGTTCTTGGCTCAGGACATCGCCCAGATCCTTGACCAGTTGCTTACGGCGAGCTTTCTCCATCTCACGCGCCTGGGCATCCTGCTCGTCGGCCCGGGGCCGGGCGAGCTGCCGAAAGATCTCATCGCCCAGGCTTGCCCAGAGGTTCGTGTCGGCGTAATGCCAGGCATTGAAACCGATCTGCTCGATCCGCGGCAGGTATCCCTCCTCGGTGCTCAGCTCGGCGACCTGCTGGCGCAGCCGGCCCATGAAGAAACTCTTGCCCGAGCCCCACTCACCGAACAGT
>NZ_DASVQG010000341.1:0-15982 GCF_036389215.1 Jatrophihabitans sp. | reverse complement strand
CGCCGGAACGCTGGCCCGGGCGGTGGGACGCAACGCGGCCACCGCGCGCGAGCTGGACCCGGCCCACCGCCGCGACGGCGAGGGCCTGGCCGTGCTGGCGCTGGGACTGATCTCGGCGATCGCGGTGTGGTTCGCCGCGGCCGGCCCGCTCGGGGCGGCGATCACCGGGCTGTTCCGGTTGCTGGTCGGCAACCTGGCGCTGCTGCTGCCGCCGCTGTTGATCGTCTGGGCGGTGCACCTGCTGCGCCAGCAGCCGCACCCCGAGCGCCGGGGCCGGCTGCTGGTCGGCGGGCTGGCGATCCTGCTCACGGTCACCGGCATGCTGCACCTGTGGGCCGACTCGCCGCGCGACGAGACCGGCTGGTCCCATGCCGGCGGGGTCACCGGGGTGCTCACCGGCCAGCTGGAACGGGTACTGCCGGCCAGCCTGGTGGTCCTGGTGCTGTTCCTGCTCGGGGCCTTCGGCGTCCTGGTGGTGACCGCCACCCCGCTCAACCAGCTGCCCAGCCTGGTGCGTGAGCTGGTCACCCGTCCGCCCGCCGGCGAAGCCGACGATCCGGTCACCGGCCGGCGCGCCGGGGACACCGCCGGCACCGGGCCAGGCCTGGACGGCGAGGTCGACCCGTTCCTCGACGACCCGTTCCCAGCCGGCGACCCGGCCATCGATCCAGCCTCGGAGAACGGCGGGCTTTCCGGGACGGACCCGGCTGCCCGCAGGCCACGCAAGCCCCGGGCCAGGCCGGCGGTCGAGGACGACCTGCCGCCGGTCACCAGGCCGACCCAGCTGGAGCTGCACGGTGGCGCCGCCTACGTGTTGCCCTCACCCGACATCCTCGGTGTCGGGTCACAACACCTGGCGCACACCCGGGCCAATGACGAGGTGATCGCCTCGCTGACGCAGGTCTTCGAGGAGTTCAACGTCGACTGTGCGGTCACCGGCTTCAGCCGCGGTCCCACCGTCACCCGCTACGAGGTCGAACTCGGCCCGGGCGTCAAGGTCGAGCGGATCATCCAGCTGGCCCGCAACATCGCCTACGCCGTGAAGAGCCCGGACGTCCGGATCATCAGCCCGATCCCCGGCAAGTCCGCCGTCGGCGTCGAGATCCCCAACACCGACCCTGAAATCGTGATGCTCGGGGACGTACTGCGCTCGAACGTGGCGCTGCGCGACCACCACCCGATGCTGGCCGCGCTCGGCAAGGACGTCGAGGGCGGCTTCGTGGTGGCCAACCTGGCCAAGATGCCGCACCTGCTCGTCGCGGGGGCGACCGGCGCCGGCAAGAGCTCGTGCATCAACTCCCTGATCCTGTCGGTGCTGACCAGGGCGACCCCGGACGAGGTCCGGATGGTGCTGATCGATCCGAAGCGGGTCGAGTTCGCCGCCTACCAGGGGATCCCGCACCTGGTGACGCCGGTGATCACCAATCCGAAGAAGGCGGCCGACGCCCTCGGCTGGGTGGTGCGTGAGATGGACATGCGCTACGAGGACATGGAGGCCTCGGGCGTGCGGCACATCGACGACTTCAACCGCAAGGTGCGCCACGGCGAGCTGGTCGCCCCGCCCGGCAGCGAGCGGGTCTACAGGCCCTACCCCTACCTGCTGGTGATCGTCGACGAGCTGGCGGACCTGATGATGGTGGCCCCGCGCGACGTGGAGGACGCGATCGTGCGGATCACCCAGCTGGCCCGGGCGGCCGGCATCCACCTGGTCATCGCCACCCAGCGGCCCTCGGTCGACGTGGTGACCGGCCTGATCAAGGCCAACGTGCCGTCCCGGTTGGGCTTCAAGACCTCGTCGGTGACCGACTCCCGGGTCATCCTGGACCAGCCGGGTGCTGAGAAGCTGCTCGGCAAGGGCGACGGGCTGTTCCTGCCGATGGGAGCTTCCAAGCCGGCCCGGATCCAGGGCGCCTACGTCACCGATGCCGAGATCAGCGCGATCGTGGCGCACTGCAAGGCCCAGTTGCAGCCGACCTACCGCGAGGACGTGACGGTGCCGGCCGCGGCCACCAAGGAGATCGACTCCGATATCGGTGACGACATGGACGTCTTCCTGCAGGCGGTGGAGCTGGTGGTCTCGACCCAGTTCGGGTCGACGTCGATGCTGCAGCGCAAGCTCCGGGTCGGGTTCGCCAAGGCCGGCCGGTTGATGGACCTGATGGAGTCCCGCTCGATCGTGGGCCCATCGGAGGGTTCCAAGGCCCGCGACGTGCTGGTGAAGCCCGATGAGCTTGCCGGGCTGATGTACACGCTGCGCAACGGCGGCGGTGCCGAGGACCTGGTGGCCGACGACGAGGACGAGCCCGCGCCGTTCTGAGGACAGCACCGGCGCACTCCTGACCACCCGCGCCGTTCTGAGGACAGCACCCGTGCCGTCCTGACCAGACGTGCCGTTCTGACCAGGCGAACTGCGGTAACGACGAACTGTGGAGACGACGAACGGCCCTGACCGCGACTGCGGTCAGGGCCGAAAGGCCGGCGAGGCGTGTTAGCCGCGCGTCTTAGCCGCGCGTCGCGTGCCGGGCCAGGTAGAACAGCCGCCGGAACGTCAACCTGGCGCGCTCGTTCGAGGCATGGCGGCCGGAGCCGACAGCTTCCCGGGCGGGCACCGTCCAGCTGGCAGACCCAGGACGGGCCAACTGAAATCCGGTCATAGACAACACCTCCGTTACGCAGGGTATAGATGTTGTCTTCTGTGACTGGAGAGGCGCGCGGAAGTATCAACCTCCACGTGATGGTTCGGCGCCCAGCGGCCAGCGGCCGTTCGCGGCCCGTTCCGGGGCATGGGGACGGCTGTCGAGCGTGAGCAGCATCCGGCAGTTGCCCAGGGTGTTCGGCTTGACGTACTCCAGATCGAGGAACTCGGCGATGCCGGCGTCATAGGAGCGGCGCAGCTGGGCATACACCTCGGTGTCCACCGGGGTGTCGTCGATCTCGATGAAGCCGTGCCGGGCGAAGAACCGGGTCTGGAAGGTCAGCGCGAACAACCGGTGCAGCCCCAGTTCGCGGGCGCCGGCGATCAATTCACCGAGCAGCAGGTCACCGATCCGGCGGCCGCGCCGTTCCGGGGCCACTGCCAGCGTCCGGATCTCGCCCAGGTCCTCCCACAGCACGTGCACCGCGCCGCACCCGATCACCGCGCCGTCCTGCTCGGCCACCCGGAATTCCTGCACCGACTCGTACAGCGTCACGGTGTCCTTGGCAAGCAGCACCCGCTGGCCGGTGTAGGTGTCGACCAGGTCCTTGATCGCCGGCACGTCACTGGTGCGGGCCCGCCTGATCAGGATGTGGTCAGCCGCGTTCGCGGGGCTGATCTCGGGCATGGCCGCACGATACTCAACCGGTGGCACAACCGGGCGTGAACTCCGGGCTAGCTGGCCAGGGCGCGGATCGCCTGCCGCGCCACGGGTAGCCTGCTGATGTGTCCCAACCGCCCTCCGGAGCGCCAGCCAGCGGCAGCGTCGCCATCGTCACGCTGGGCTGCGCCCGCAACGAGGTGGATTCCGAGGAGCTCGCCGGCACCCTGACCTCCCGGGGCTGGCAGCTGGCCGAGTCCGACGCCGCCGACGTGGTCGTGGTGAACACCTGCGGCTTCATCGACTCCGCCAAGAAGGATTCGATCGACACCCTGCTGGCGGCTGCGGACAGTGGCAAGAAGGTGGTCGCCGTCGGATGCCTGGCCGAGCGCTACGGCGAGCAGCTGGCGGGCGCCCTGCCCGAGGCCGACGCCATTCTCGGCTTCGACTCCTACGCCAGCATCGACGCCCGGCTCGACGACGTGCTGGCCGGCCGGCCGATCGCCCCGCATACCCCGACCGATCGGCGCACCCTGCTGCCGATCAGCCCGGCCCAGCGCCGGTCGGCGGCGTCCGAGGTCGCCGTGCCAGGCCACCGGTGGGGCCCCACGACCGCGCGGGCCCGGCTCGACGACGCGCCGGTGGCCTATCTCAAGCTCGCCTCCGGCTGTGACCGCCGGTGCACGTTCTGCGCCATCCCGTCCTTCCGCGGCGCGTTCGTGTCCCGCGATCCGGCCGAGATCCTGGCCGAGGCGCACTGGCTGGCCGGCCAGGGCGTCCGCGAGCTCGTGCTGGTCAGCGAGAACTCCACGTCCTACGGCAAGGATCTCGGCAACCTGCGGGCGCTGGAGGCGTTGCTGCCCGAGCTCGCCGCGATCGAGGGCATCGAATGGGTCCGGGTCTCCTATCTGCAGCCCGCCGAGTTGCGCCCCTCGCTGCTGCAGGTCATCGCCGGCACGCCGGGGGTGCTGCCGTACTTCGACCTGTCCTTCCAGCACGCCGCCCCGCAGGTGCTGCGCAGGATGAAGCGGTTCGGCTCGACCGAGTCCTTCCTCGGCCTGCTCTCCCAGGCCCGGGCGCTGGCGCCGCAGGCAGGGGCCCGGAGCAACGTCATCGTGGGTTTTCCGGGCGAGACCGAGGACGACCTGGCCGAGCTGGAGCGGTTCCTGACCCTGGCCCGGCTGGATGTGGTCGGGGTGTTCGGGTACTCCGACGAGGACGGCACCGAGGCCGAGCAGTTCGACGGCAAGCTCGACCCCGACGTGATCGCCGGCCGGGTCGAGCGGGTGGCCACACTGGTGAACGAACTCATCGACCAGCGTGCCGAGGACCGGCTCGGTGAGGGCGTCGAGGTGCTGATCGAGACGGCTGAGGACGGCGAGCTGTCCGGCCGGGCGGCCCACCAGGCGCCCGAGACAGACGGCGCGGTGCGGCTGACCGGCGAGCTTGCGGGGCTGCGTCCCGGCCTGCTGGTGCGGGCGGTGGTCACCGGCAACGACGGTGCGGACCTGATCGCCGACGTGGTTCCCGGTTCGGCGCGATGACGCGATGACCGGAATCGAACCGCGCATCGACCCGATCGCCGATCCGGTGACCACCGTCTCGGCGTGGAACATCGCCAACGCCCTGACCATGCTGCGGCTGGTGCTGGTGCCGTTCTTCGCGGTGGCGCTGTTCCACGGCAGCGGGCACGCGCCGGGTTGGCGGGTGACGGCCTGGGCGATCTTCGCGGTGGCCAGCCTCACCGACCGGGTCGACGGCGAGATCGCGCGCCGGCGCGGCCTGGTCACCGAGTTCGGCAAGCTGGCCGACCCGATCGCGGACAAGGCGCTGATCGGCACCGCGCTGGTCGGGCTGTCGATGCTGGGCGACCTGCCCTGGTGGGTGACGGTGGTGATCCTGGTCCGCGAGGTCGGTGTCACGCTGCTGAGGTTCTGGGTGATCCGGCACGGCGTGATGTCGGCCAGCCGTGGCGGCAAGGTCAAGACCCTGCTGCAGGGAGTGGCGATCGGGCTGCTGGTGCTGCCGCTGTCAGGCGCGCTGCACATCGCCGCCACCGCGGTGATGGCGGCTGCCGTGGTGCTGACCGTCGTGACGGGCCTTGACTACGTGGCTCGGGCGGTGCGGCTGCGCCGGGTGGTGGGGGCATGACCGGCCCTGCTGACGGCCCCGGCCCTGCTGACGACTCCGGCCCTGCTGACGGCCCCGGCCCGGACCTGGACTTCGCCGGCCGGTTGGAGCAGCTGCACCGGATGCTGGGCGAGCAGCAGCAGACGGTGGCGGTGGCCGAATCGGTGACTGGCGGCTTGCTGTCGGCGGCGTTGACCAGCACCGCCGGGGCCAGCGCCACCTTCCGCGGCGGGCTGGTGGTGTATGCCACCGACCTCAAGGCCCGGCTGGCCGGCGTTACCGAAAGCCTGCTCGCCGAGCATGGCCCGGTCGCCCCCCAGGTCGCGCTGGAACTCGCCCGGGGTGTGCGCAGCCGGCTGTCGGCCAGCTGGGGTGTCGGGGTGACCGGGGTCGCCGGACCGCAACCGCAGGACGGCAAGGCGGTAGGAACGGTCTTCATGGCCGTCGTGGGTCCCGGCCCGGACGACGGTATCGAATCGGTCTCAGAACTGAATCTGACGGGTGACCGGAACACGATCCGGGTACAGATCGTTGAACAAGCAGTCGCGCTTCTCGCCGGAGCGGTTTTCCACCTCACCGGAGCACCCTGACGGGCGGCTGCAAGTTCGCTGTCAGCAAATAAGTTGGTGGGTTCGGCGCTGGAACATACGACCGGACTAGCATTGGATTTCAGAAGATCGCCAGTCGGCCGATGAGGATTCACGGCAGATGACGCGATCGGTGGACGAAGGGGGTTTCGCGAGATGGCAGTTCTCCGCCATGTGGTCGGCGAGACCCTGCGCGCGGTCCGCCTGCGCCAGCGCCGCACGCTTCGTGAGGTGTCCGCGGCGGCGCGGGTGAGCCTGGGTTACCTGTCCGAGATCGAGCGCGGCCACAAGGAGCCTTCCTCCGAGCTGCTCGCGGCGATCTGCGAGGCACTCGACATTCCGCTGTCCGAGGTGTTCCTGCTGGTCTCGGACACGCTGCGTCGCCAGGAGACGATGGCCGAGCGGGCCATGGTGCTCGGCGCCCGGCGTGGCTCTCCGGTGCTGACCCCGGCTCCGTCCCGGGGCACCGAGGGACCGCAGGTGCGCGCGCTGCCCAACGTGGCGGCCTAGCCCGATGTGACTGCCGTGCGGCCCAGCCGTGCGGTAACTCTCATGCCACGGTCGAGACAATGGGCGTGTCGGGCATGCGGCTAGCCGGTGGGCGCGGGTCAGCCACCTAACTTCGGGGTATGAGCACGCAGAGTTCGCCCCGCCGCCCCGACCCGCTGTCCGACTTCGTGCTTCGGTCCACCACGTCGGCTCCGGTACCCCGAGCGCAGCCGCGGGTCTCCGCCACCGGCGTCGCCGCTGGTGGCTCGGCTGCTCCGGCCAGGTCGGCTGCTCCGGCCAGGTCGGCTGCTCCGTCCGGCTCGGCTGCTCCGTCCGGCTCGGCCGCTCCAGCCGGTGGCTCGGCTGCTCCGTCCGGCTCGGCTGCTCCGTCCGGCTCGGCCGCTCCAGCCGGCGGCTCGGCTGCTCCGTCCGGCGGTGCCCGCCCACAGGCGGCCGGCAGCGATTCCCGGCGGCGGACCTCGCCCGCCGCTACGGCAGGCGCCCGAATGGCCGGCCCGATGGCTCGCAGCCGGGCGGCGATCCTGGACGGTGCCCGAGCTGCCGTCGAGGCGAACGGAACCAAGATCACGATGGCCCAGGTCGCCGCACGGGGCGGGGTCGCCAAGGCCACGCTGTACAACCACTTCCGGACCCGCGAGGACGTGCTGGCGGCCCTGCTGCTCGATGAGATCGACCGGCTGGTGTCGACGGTGGCCGACTTGGAGCTGCCCCAGGCGCTGGCCTCCGCCGCGGTAGCGGTATCGGAACACCCGCTGCTCGAGGCGCTGGGTGGCCAGGACACCACCACGCTCGCGGTGCTGGCCCGGGTCGATGTGCGCACCCCGGGCTGGGGGCGGGTGGCCCGCGCCGTCGAGCAGCTGCTGCGCCGGGCCGGCCGGGGCGGCACTCCGACGGTGCTGCGCTGGCTGTCGTCGTTCATCATCGCGCCGGCGGACGAGCTCGACATCGCAGCCGATGTGACGGTGCTGCTCTCCGGCCTGCCCGCGGCGAGATAGGGCGTCCGCGGCCGATAGGGCTGCACCCGCTCGTGTCACCCCCACGATCCGCGGTAGCCGATTTGGACCGCGCTGCCGGCCATGATGCAGACTGGGGTAGGCAGTGATGTCTCCGACGGTTACCGGAAGGTCGTAGCAGCGATGGCGAACGGTTTGGTCAAGGCCTGGCGTTATATCTCAGCCTGGTTCGGTGCCAAGGTCGACGAGAACGCCGACCCCGAGATCCAGATCCGGCAGGCGATCGAGGATGCCCAGCGCCAGCACGTGGCACTGAGCAATCAAGCCGCGCGCGTGATAGGCACCCAGCATCAGCTGGAGCTCAAACTCGACCGGCAGCTGAGCCAGATCGAGGAACTTCAGGCCCAGGCCCGCCAGGCCCTGGTGCTGGCCGACCAGGCGCGCGCCGCCGGCGACGAGACGAAGGCCGCCGACTTCGAGCAGACCGCCGGGGTGCTGGCCAACCAACTGGTGACCGCCGAGGCCGCCGCCGCCGATCTCAAGCAAATGCACGATCAGTCGATCAGCGCCGCCCAGCAGGCCCGCCAGGCCGTGCAGGACAACGCGATGACGCTGCAGGAGAAGATGGCCGAGCGCACGAAGCTGCTGGGCCAGCTGGAGCAGGCCAAGATGCAGGAGCACGTGTCGGCGGCGCTGAACCAGATGGGGGAGTTGGCCGCTCCGAGAAACACCCCCTCGCTGGACGAGGTACGCGACAAGATCGAACGGCGCTACGCCAACGCGCTCGGCCAGGCCGATCTGGCCACCAACTCGGTCCAGGGCCGGATGCTGGAGGTCCGCAGGGCTACCACCAACATGGCCGGCCAGGCGCGGCTGGCCGAGATTCGAGCCTCGCTCGGGTCTGCCACCGGTGGCGACGGCGGCGCCGCGGCCCTGTCCGATTCCGCGCCCCCTGCGCTGGAGAAGGCCAGGCCACCGCTGACCAGCGACCAGACCGTCACCGAACGGGCCGAGACCGAGCGCTAGGTCGCCGATCGCTGTCCGCCGGCGCCGCCTGGCAGGACGGGCAGAAGTAGGTGATGCGCTCCGTCGCCGGATCCTCGCCCTGCTCGCACTGGCGCACCGCGGTGCCGCACCGCCGGCAGCCCTTACCGGCACGGCCGTAGACCCAGTACTGCTGGCCGGGCTGGCGCCAACCGGTGGTGGTCCTGCTGTAGTCGCCGAGGTTGCCGCGCAGCAGCCGTACCGAGTCGTCGATGACGGCGCCGAGGTCGGGTACGTCGGCTACCGGCAGGAATGGGCTGAGCCTGTTCAGGAACAGCACCTCGCTCTTGTAGACGTTGCCGATGCCGGCGGCCAGCCGCTGGTCCAGCAGCGCCTCACCGATGGGCCTCGACGGCTGGCCGGCGAACCTGCGCAGCGCCTCGGCACGGTCGAAGTCCGGTGCCAGCAGATCCGGGCCGAGGTGCCCGACCACCTCGTTCTCGGCGTCGGTGGCCACCAGCTTCAGGTCGTGCAGCCGGAAGCCGGCGGCCAACCAGTCGGCGTTGCCGACCAGCGCCCTGATCTCGAAGTCGCGGCCCCGTGGCCGGGACTTCGCCGGGCCCACCTGCCAGCTCCCGTCCATCCGCAGGTGGCTGTGCAGGCTCTGCCCGGTGGAGAACCGGATCAGGATGTGCTTGCCGCGCGGCACCACCTCGGTGACGGTGGCACCGGTCAGGTCGGCAAGCGCAAGAGCGGGCGTCCGCAGGTCGAACCGGGTCACCGGGCGCCCGGCCAGCGCGGCGTGCAGCCGCTGGCTGGTGATGTAGACGGTGTCGCCTTCGGGCACCTAGCTCACGCTCGCAGCCGCAGGCCCCGGGGCGACGGGCGAAAGCCTGCCTGCTCCAGGGCCGAACCCAGTACCGATGCCACGATCGGGTCGCCATCGGCCGATTCGACATGCAGCTTGCCCAGCGAACCGGCCCGGGCGCTGACCGCCAGCGCCGCGGCCGCCGCCTGCAGCAGCGCCTCATCCGCCGTGAAGGACAGCAGCGTCTTGCCACCACGCTCGACGTACAGCGCACATTCGCCGTTCACCAGCACCACCAGGGCGCCGGCCTTGCGGGCCGGCTGATGACCGCGCTTGCCGGCCTCCAGTTCGGGCAGGTGCACCCGGTCCGGCCAGGCCAGCGCCGCTCCGTAGGGGTTCGCGGGATCGGTGGCTGCCAGCACCAGCGCCTCGGCTTCCGCGGGATCGCCCCGTTCGTAGGCGGTGGTCAGGGTGCGCAGCCGGTCGATCGCGCCGGTGAGCCCGAACTGGGCCGCGCCCAGGCCCTCGACGAAGTAGCCACGCCGGTAGCGCCCGGCGTCCTCGCCCTGCCGGAGCACCGGATAGACGGCCGAGAACCCACCGACCACCCCTTCGGCGGCCACCTCGCCGCGGGTCAGGATGCCGTAGCGGTCCAGCAGCACCTCGGTACGCAGCAGCGCCCGGCGGGCATCGTCAGGGGTGCGCTCGGGCAGCCGGGACCAGCGCCCCGGAAGGCTGCTGACGGGTTGCCGCCCGGTTGCCGCCAGCGTGGCGCCGGCCAGGTTGAACCGGCCGTACCTGGCTCGGGGAGGGGCCGGCCGCCGGCCGTGCGCGGTACGCCCGCCACCTAGCCGGCCGCGCACCGGTGCCAGCGTGTCGTTGGTGATGAAGCCCGCGAACGCCAGGTCCCAGATCGCCCGGGTCAGGTCGGCCTCGGACACCTCAGCGGTGCCGGCCAGCCCTGCGGTACCGGCCAGCCCCCCGGTACCGGCAACCTCCGCGGTACCGGCCAGCCCCGTGGTACCGGCCAGCTCAGCGGTACCGGCCAGCTCAGCGGCCACCCGGTCGCTGATCGCCCGCAGGAACAGTGCCTGCTCACCGTCCAGCGCGGCCAGCACAGCCTTGTGCACCGGCGTCAGTTCGAGGTCGGCAACGGGGGGCAACAGCTCCCCGGCAGCCGAGGCCGGGACCAGCGTCAGCCAGCCGTCGTTGCCGGCCAGCGCGCCGGCTCCGCACCACAGCACCTCCCCGGAGCTGGTGAGCTCGTCCAGCAGTGCCGGCGAGTAGTCCGAGAGCCGGGCCGGCAGCACCAGGCTCTCCAGCGCGCTGGCCGGCACCGCGACGCCGGCCAGTTGTTCGATCACCCGAGCCAGGCCGTCGATGCCCCTGCCGCGACGGCTGCCTCCGACGCCCTGCCACTCGGGCAGGAACCGAGCCAGCACCGCCTGGGGGGCCGGCTCCACCTCCCGGCGGAGCGCCGCCAGCGACCGCCGCCGGATGGTGCGCAGCATGGTGGCGCCGCAGTACTCGCGCCCGACCCGGCCCGGCGTGAACTCACCTGCGACCACCTGTCCGCTGGCGACCAGTCGTTCCAGGCCGGCCTGGACGACAGCCGTGCCCAGCCCCAGCCGGGCCGCGGGCTCGGCGATCACGAACGGGCCGTGCGTCCGGGCATACCTGGACAGCAGGTCACCCAGCGGATCGGCGACCAGCTCGGTGAATGCCTCCGGAATTCCGATCGGCAGCGCGGCCCCGAGAGCATCGCGTACCCGTCCGGCGTCCTCGATCGCCAGCCAGCGCAGCTCACCGGCGATCCGGACGGTGATGGCCCGCCGGGTGGAGCGCAGCTGGTGCAGGTCCGCTTCGCTCGCGCCCCGGGCGACGGCTTCGGCGCTACTGAGGTCACCGACCTCCCGGAGCAGGTCGTGGGTCTGATCCGGCCCCCGAACCTGGCGCTGCTCGCTGAGCCGCTGCGCATCGGCGATCGACTCCGCGATGGCGTTCTCATCCAGCAGGTCCCGCAGGTCCGGGGAGCCCATCAGCTCGGCCAGCAGAGAGGTGTCCAGAGCCAGCGCCTGCGCCCGGCGCTCGGCCAGCGGCGCGTCGGTGTCATAGAGGAACATGCCGACGTAGCTGAACAGCAGGGATTGCGAGAACGGCGAGGGGCTGGCCGTCTCGACCTCGACCAGCCGGATCTCCCGGGACTGCAACTGGCGCATGAGTTCGGTCAGGCCCGGCAGGTCATAGACGTCCTGCAGGCATTCGCGCATGGCTTCCAGCACCACCGGGAACTGGCCGTAGTCACGGGCGACCTGCATCAGCGCGTTGGCACGCTGCCGTTGCTGCCACAGCGGCGCCCGCCGGCGCGGGTCACGCTTGGGCAGCAGCAGTGAGCGGGCCGCGCACTCGCGGAACCTGGATGCGAACAGCGCCGAGTTCGTCACCTCGCCGGTGACCAGGCCGGCGATCTCCGCCGGGTCGAAGACAGTGATGTCGGCACCCGGCGGCTCTGCCGTGGTGTCGGGCAGCCGCAGCACGATGCCGTCGTCGGAATGCATCGACTGCACGTCCAGGCCGTACCGCTCGCGCAGCGCGGCCGAGATCGCCAGCGCCCACGGGGCGTTCACCGGTGCGCCGAACGGGGAGTGCAGGACCAGCCGCCAGTCACCGAGCTCGTCACGGAACCGCTCGACCACGATCGTCCGGTCGGTGGGCAGGTGACCGGTGGCGCGGCGCTGTTCGGCGAGGTAGCCGACCAGGTTGGCCGCCGCCCACTCGTCCAGCCCGGCCGTTCGCGCTCGCTGGATCGCCGCTGCCTCGGTGGCGCTGCCGAGTTCACGCACGAACGCGCCCAGGGCTCGGCCGAGTTCCACCGGGCGGCCCAGCGAGTCCCCCTTCCAGAACGGCATCTTGCCTGCCTGGCCGGGTGCCGGGCTGACCAGGACCCGGTCGTGGGTGATGTCCTCGATCCGCCAGGACGAGGACCCGAGCAGGAAGACCTCGCCGACCCGGGACTCGTAGACCATCTCCTCGTCCAGCTCGCCGACCCGGCGGCCGGGACCGTCGCTGGCGGCCAGGAACACCCCGAACAGGCCGCGGTCGGGAATGGTGCCGCCCGAGGTGACCGCCAGCCGCTGGGCACCCGCCCGGCCGGTGAGTTCCCCGCTGATCCGGTCCCAGACCAGCCTGGGCCGCAACTCGGCGAAGGCGTCGGAGGGATAGCGGCCGGCCAGCATGTCCAGAACCGCCTCCAGCGCGGATCGGGGGAGCGTCGCGAACGACGCGCTGCGCCGGATCAGCCGCTCGACCTCGTCCACCGTCATGGTGTCCAGCGCGACCATCGCCACGATCTGCTGGGCGAGCACGTCCAGCGGATTCCGGGGATAGCGCATCGACTCGATCTGACCGCCGCGGATCCGCTCGGCAACCACCGCGCATTCCAGCAGGTCACCGCGGTACTTGGGGAAGATCACGCCCCGGGACTCCGCTCCCACCTGATGCCCGGCCCGGCCCAGCCGCTGCATTCCGGCGGCAACCGAAGGCGGTGACTCCACCTGCACCACCAGGTCGACCGCGCCCATGTCGATGCCCAGTTCGAGCGAGGAGGTGGCGACCACGGCCGGTATCCTGCCGGATTTCAGCTCCTCCTCGACGATCTGGCGCTGCTCGCGCGACACCGAGCCGTGATGTGCCCGGATGTCGGCCACCCGGTCCGGGTCCCGCTCGTGGGCGAGGTCGTTCAGCCGGGCGGTCAGCCGCTCGGCCAGCCGCCGGGAATTGGCGAAGACGATGGTCGAGGTGTGCTGGTCGATCAGGTCCAGGATCCGCTCCTCGACGTGCGGCCAGATCGAGGTCGGCCGCTGCGGGTCCTGGCCGGGGCCGGACTCGCCGAGTTCGGTCAGGTCTTCGACCGGCACCACCACCGACAGGTCCAGCCGCTTGACGGTAGGCGGTTGGACCACGGTGACGGCCCGGCCGCCGGCCAGGAAGGTGGCGACCTCGTCGATCGGGCGAACGGTGGCGGACAGGCCGATCCGTTGGGCCGGTTGGTCGAGCAGCGCGTCCAGCCGTTCCAGGCTTACCGCCAGATGCGCGCCCCGTTTGGTCGCCGCGACCGCGTGCACCTCGTCGAGAATGACCGTCTCGACCCCGGCCAGGGCTTGCCGGGCCGCGGAGGTGAGCAACAGGAACAGCGATTCCGGCGTGGTGATCAGGATGTCCGCGCCGTGCCGGGCGAAGGCCCGCCGGTCCTCGGGCGAGGTGTCACCGGAACGCGTGGCGACCGAAATCCGCGGTTCGGGCAGCTCCAGCCGGCGAGCGGCCTGGGAGATTCCGACCAGCGGCGAGCGCAGGTTGCGTTCGACGTCTGCCGCCAGCGCCTTGAGCGGGCTGACGTAGAGCACCCGGCAGCGCCGGTTCGGATCATCCGGAATCGGCAGCGCGGCCAGCCGGTCGATCGCGGACAGGAACGCGGCCAGCGTCTTTCCCGAACCGGTCGGGGCGACCACCAGCGTGTGCTCGCCCTTGGCGATGGCCTGCCAGGCCCCGAGCTGGGCCGCGGTGGGGCTGTCGAAGGCACCCTCGAACCAGGCGGTGGTCGCCGGTGCGAACAAGGTGTCCATGCCTCCAGTGTGCGCGCGGGGTATGACAGGGCCAGGGCGGCGGTCGATGAGTGGTCAGCGGCGCAGGCTGGTCCGCAGCCGGTCCCGGGCTGCCGGCCAGTCCTCGTCGGTCATGGCGTACTGGGCGGTGTCGCGCCAGGTGCCGTCGGCTCGGATCCGGTGCTTGCGCAGCACCCCCTCCGAGGTGGCGCCGAGCCTTTGGATCGCCGCCCTGGACCGTTCGTTGAGCACGTCGGTGTGCCAGACCACCCGGGCGGCTTCCAGCACGTCGAAGGCCTGGGCGAGCAGCAGCAGCTTGGACTCGGTGTTGTGACCGGTGCGCCACCACCGCCTGCCTAGCCAGGTGTAACCGATCGACAGTGTTCGCAGCTCGGGTACCACGTCGTAGTAGCTGGTGGTGCCCAGCACCTCACCGGTGACGGAGTCCAGCTGGGCGAACGGAAACCGCTCACCGCGGGCCCGGGCCGCCAGCGCGGCGAGGATCTCGGCCCTGGCCAGCTCAGCCGTCACCGGGATCGGAGCCCGACCCAGCCAGCGGTACACCTGCTCGGCGCCGTCGTCGGAGCGCACTGCCGCGGCGTAGCCCTCGGCGTGCTCGGGTTGCAACGGCACGAGCGTGACCTTGGCGCCGACCAGCGTCTCCTGCGCGTACCAGCGGGCGGGTTCCGGTGCGGGGGAGGCGGGGACCGACATGAGGAGATCTTGCCCGAGCACCGCGATCAGCCGCACTCGCATTACTGTTCGAGTGTGCGACTGAGCGATTTCTGGCAGCGGATGGAAGCCCGGTTCGGATCGACCTACGCGCACTCGCTGGCCGCGGACTACCGGGTGCCGGCGCTGGGTGCGACCGTCAACGACGCCATCGAGCGGGGGGACTCACCGAAATCGGTGTGGCGCGCGATCTGTCAGGAGTTCGACGTCCCGCAGAAGCTGCGCTGAGCGTGCCGGTTCCTCGGCCGGGCTGAGCCGGCAGGACGGGCCCGCAGAACGGGGGCCGCCCGCCAGAAACCGATGTCGGCGTGTTGCGGACAATCGAACACCTGTTCGCTAACCTGAGGAGGCGAGCGCGTGGTCGTCCACAGATCTGCTTCGCCGGCGAAAGTGTCGGTGGCCAGCTCTAGCGTTGCTCTCGACGGAACAGCCACATGAGAGAGGTACCAAGATGGCCGCAGCATTTGACCGTGACAAGGCACTCGAAGTCGCACTGGGTCAGATAGACAAGCAGTTCGGCAAGGGCTCGGTGATGCGGCTGGGTGAGCGGCCTTACGTGCCGATCGAGGTGATCCCCACCGGCTCCATCGCGCTGGACATAGCGCTCGGAATCGGGGGCCTGCCGCGTGGCCGGATCGTGGAGATCTACGGCCCGGAGAGCTCGGGCAAGACGACCGTGGCGCTGCATGCCGTCGCCAATGCCCAGGCTGCCGGCGGGGTGGCGGCGTTCATCGACGCCGAGCATGCGCTGGATCCCGAATACGCCCGGGCCCTCGGGGTCGACACCGACGCCCTGCTGGTCAGCCAGCCCGACACCGGTGAGCAGGCGCTGGAAATCATGGACATGCTGATCCGCTCCGGCGCCCTGGACATCATCGTCGTCGACTCGGTGGCTGCGCTGGTGCCCCGCGCCGAGATCGAGGGCGAGATGGGCGACAGCCACGTCGGGCTCCAGGCCCGCCTGATGAGCCAGGCCCTGCGCAAGCTGACGGGGGCGATCAGCCAGTCCAAGACAACGGCGATCTTCATCAACCAGTTGCGCGAGAAGATCGGCGTCATGTTCGGCTCGCCCGAGACCACCACCGGTGGCAAAGCGCTGAAGTTCTACTCGTCGGTGCGCCTGGACGTCCGCCGTATCGAAACCCTCAAGGACGGTGGCGAGGCGGTAGGCAACCGGACCCGGGTCAAGGTGGTCAAGAACAAGGTCGCTCCGCCGTTCAAGCAGGCGGAGTTCGACATCGTCTACGGCCAGGGAATCAGCCGTGAGGGTTCGCTGATCGACGTCGGTGTCGAGCAGGGCATGGTCCGGAAGTCCGGTGCTTGGTACACCTACGAGGGCGACCAGCTCGGCCAGGGCAAGGAGAACGCCCGCAACTTCCTG
>NZ_DASVQG010000340.1:0-19927 GCF_036389215.1 Jatrophihabitans sp. | reverse complement strand
CGGGACCGGAGGACGTCGTGACGCCGAGCGCGCCGCCGAAGGAAGCACCCAGCGCCGCGCCGATGCCGGCGATCTCGTCCTCGGCCTGGAAGGTGGTCACGCCGAAGCGCTTGTGCTTGGACAGCTCGTGCAGGATGTCCGAGGCCGGCGTGATCGGATAGGCGCCGAGGAACAGGGGCAGCCTGGTCAGCTGGGCACCGGCGATCAGGCCGTAGGCCAACGCCAGGTTGCCGGCGATGTTGCGGTAGTTGCCGGAGGCCAGCGCCGCCGGCTTCACCTCGTAGGAGACCCCGAAGGCCTCGGTGGTCTCGCCGTAGTTCCAGCCGGCCTTGAACGCCGAGATGTTGGCCTCGGCGATCTCGGGCTTCTTGGCGAACTTCTCGCGGAGGAACTGCAGGGTGCCTTCGGTGGGCCGGGAGTACATCCAGGACAGCAGGCCGAGGGCGTACATGTTCTTGGAGCGGCCGGCGTCCTTGCGGGAGAGGCTGGTGTGAGCCAGCGCGTCCAGGGTCAGCTGGGTCAGGTCCAGGGCGTGCACCGTGAAGGAGTCCAGGGTGCCGTCGGTGAGCGGGTTGCTCGACCAGCCGATGCGGGCCAGCGCACGTTCGGTGAAGTCGCGGGTGTCGACGATGATCGTGGCGCCCTTCAGCAGGTCGCCGAGGTTGGCCTTCAGGGCTGCCGGGTTCATCGCCACCAGCACGTCGGGCCGGTCACCAGGGGTGAGGATGTCGTGGTCGGCGAAATGCAGCTGGAAGGAGGAGACCCCGGCCAGTGTGCCGGCAGGTGCCCGGATCTCGGCCGGGAAGTTCGGCTGGCTCGACAGGTCGTTGCCGAAATTAGCCGTTTCCTGGGTGAAGCGGTCGCCGGTGAGTTGCATGCCGTCGCCAGAGTCACCGGCGATCCGGATGACTACTCGATCGAGTTGCCGGACCTCTGTGGACATGCGACTGTCCGCCTCCAATACTGCGTAAGAGCAGCCAACCGAACCGGGCACGGGTTCACGCGTCAGGCGCTACCCCTCCATGGTAGAGAGTGGGCGCCGGTCGGTCCGAGTGGCCTCGCTCACGGCTGTGGAAAACTTTTGCACCTCGTCAAACCGCCTGTCTACCCTCGGCGGGTATGCGAGCACGGGACAAGGTGGGCGGCTCGGCCCCCGACATAGAGGTCGACTTCACCGCACTGGGCCAACTTGTCACTGCTATCCACACTCTCAGTGACGAATTGGCGCGAAACGGCTCTTTGAGTAGTCAAATGGATGATCCCGATCTTCGGGACGCGCTAGTTCGAGTAGAGCGTAACTGGCACAAACAGCGACTCACATTGCAGACATTTCTGGACAGTGCTGCCAGTTCGGTGGCGCAAAGCCTAAGCGCATATCGCCAACTCGAAAGGGAGTTAGCGACGGTGGCCGCCACCGGCACCGATTGACAGCCGGAAGCACGTTTCGCCAGGAATGGACCGGCTTCCCTACCACAATGACTGGCCTCGGAGCGGGCCGTAGCGAGCCCGGAAACCCTTACCCGAAAAGCCTTCCGTGAACTTCTGGTTTCAAGACCGTCCGGATGGTATTTTCTGGCGAGGACAGTGTCCGAATTGAAGCAGATTGAGCTACGACTTTCTCAAAAGATGTCTAGAAGCCCGGCGTCGCGGGTACTACCAACGCGGCAACCGGAACCCGGTGCTGGTGGGTCGGCGGTATAGCACGTGAGCTAGGGGGCGTTATGGACAGCGATCTCCACGCATTGGAGTTGCCGGCCTTCGAACTGGACTGTCGTGACTGGCTGGTAGCCACGCCTGACGACGGTTCGGTACCGGAAGAGGTAGGTGGTGCCCCTGTGGTTGCCGTGCTCAGCACGGCTGTCATCAACATGCGTGACCTGACGCCCGCGAGTGCCGTGCTGAGCATCGGCCTGCTGGACGAGCCGGTCGAATCGGTGCGCCTGGACGCCAACAGCCCTGTCGCGGAGCTGATCGATATGGACGTCGCCGCCGGATCCGCCCGCTACGTGGTGCCCGCCCCCGACGGCCAGCTGGCCCTGCTTGCCGAGTTCACCGGCGGAAGTGACTGCGTCGAACTGCTGAAGAGGTTCGAGCAGCTCATGGCCTCTTTCCGATGGGCGAACTAGAGAATCTCCCGCCGTTTGGCATACTGATCACATGACGCAGTCTCGCCGGTCCGCAGTGGCCGTGCCGCGTCCGTTCTGGCAGGTGTCCTTCTGGACCAGCCGGCGCGCCTACTCCTTCGACCAGAGCTGTTAGCCACAGGACCCGCTGTCGCGGCCCGCGCCCTGTCTGTTCGCTAACCCTGGAGAACCTGCTATGAGCGCCCATCGGCGTGCTTCGGGCTTGCCCGAGCCCTTCCTCAACCCTGTCGAACTCCTGGACTTCGCCCGATTCATCGCTGACGAGGTGCTCGCCTGCCGGTATCTCGTCGAGTACGACGAGGGCCGGCGGTGGCACCGGCGGCTCTACCGCGACCAGCGGGTGGACCTGTGGCTGATCAGCTGGCTGCCCAGCCAAGGCACTCAACTGCACGACCACGGCGGTTCGGCCGGGGCGTTCACCGTGCTCAGCGGTGTACTCACCGAGGCGATCTACCAGCCGGCCGCGGCGGCAGCCGGCCGGTGGCCGGAGGCGTCCGGGCCGGGTGCCGGGCCGCCGCTGGTCGAGCGCCACCGGCCCAGCGGCAGCGGGGCGGGATTCGGCCGCCACTACGTTCACGATGTGCGCAACCTGTCACGGGAGCCGGCGATCAGCGTCCACGCGTACTCACCGCCCCTGACCAGCATGAGCTTCTATGACCTTGACGATGCCGGTGCACTGCGCACACTGGTGAGCATGCCGACCGAGCACCCGGAGCCAGTACTGAGTATGGGTTCACCGGCGGCATGAGCGGGGCGGCATGAGCGAAACAGGGGCCGGATTCAGCGGGGTCGAGGACCTGCTGGCTGCCGCTCGAGCCGGGCTGGAACGGCTGAGTGCCCCCGAGGCGGCCGCCGCGGTGGCCGACGGTGCCCGCCTGGTCGACATCCGACCGGCCTGGCAACGAGCCCGCGACGGTGAGATCAGCGGCGCCCTGGTGGTGGAGCGCAACCATCTGGAGTGGCGGTTGCACCCGCGATCGGCGGCCAGGCTCCGCTGGGCCCAACCCGGGCAACGCTGGATCGTGGTGTGCGCCGAGGGCTTCACGTCCTCGCTGGCCGCCGCGTCACTGCGCTCGATCGGCGTCGATGCCACCGACCTGATCGGGGGCATCCGCGCCTGGCAAGCAGCCGGCCTGCCGCTGGTCGCCGGCCCCAGCCGGGTCGAGCAGGTGGTCGGAACGGTGGGCAACGAGGCCGGCGTTGCTGCCGCGCTGTTGCCGCCGGAGCCCTCTGCCCGGGCAGACCAGCCGGACAGGCGGACGGGGCAGACCGACCGGGCAGATCGAGCAGGGTGACCGGCGGGTTGATCCCGCCTCAGACCCGGGCCAGCGCCCGTTGCGCCACGTCGATGACGTACTGCCCGTAGCCCGACTTGGCCAGTGCGTGGCCCAGGCTCAGCGCCTGGCTGGCATCGATGAAGCCGCGGGACAGGGCGATCTCCTCCAGGCACGCGATCCGGACGCCCTGGCGGTGCTCGAGAACCTGGACGAACTGGCCCGCCTCCAGCAGCGAGTCGTGGGTTCCGGTGTCCAGCCAGGCCGTGCCGCGGCCCAGGTCGATGAGTTCGGCGGTGCCCTGGGCCACGTAGAGGTTGTTGAGGTCGGTGATCTCCAACTCGCCCCGAGCCGACGGTCGAAGCTCGGCAGCCGCGTCCAGGACGGTGTTGTCGTAGAAGTACAGACCTGTGACGGCCAGGTTCGACTTCGGCACCGCCGGCTTCTCCTCGATGGAGATCAACCGGCCGTCGGCGTCAGCCTCGGCGACCCCGTAGCGCTCCGGGTCAGAGACCTGGTAGCCGAACAGCCGGCAGCCCACCGTCAGCTGTGCGGCGTCGGTCAGGGTGCGCCCGAGCAGGTGGCCGTAGAAGATGTTGTCCCCGAGCACCAACGCCACGGTGTCCGAGCCGACGTGCTCGCGGCCGATGAGAAATGCCTGGGCCAGGCCCGCCGGTTCCGGTTGCACCGCGTAGCTGAGCTGGATGCCCAGGTCCGAGCCGTCGCCGAGCAGCCGGATGAACTGCTCCTGGTCGTGCGGTGTCGTGATGATCAGGATCTCGGTGATGCCGGCCAGCATCAGGACCGACAACGGGTAGTAGATCATCGGCTTGTCATAGACCGGCAGCAGTTGCTTGCTCACTGCCCGGGTGATCGGATGCAGCCGCGTTCCGGAGCCACCGGCGAGGACGATGCCCTTCATGCGGCCCGTTACCGGTAGTTGTCGAACTGCAGCGGCACGCCGAAGTCGCCGGACTTGAGCATGGCGATGACCGCCTGCAGGTCATCGCGCTTCTTTCCTGAGACCCGCAGCTGGTCGCCCTGGATCTGGGCCTGCACACCCTTGGGGCCCTCGTCCCGGATCGCCTTGGCGATCTTCTTCGCCACATCGGCCTCGATGCCCTGCTTGAGCGAGCCGGTGATGACGTACTGCTTGCCCGAGGCCTTCGGCTCATCGGCGTCGAGCGCCTTGAGCGAGATCGAGCGCTTGACCAGCTTCTCCTTGAAGACCTCCAACGCGGCCGCCGCCCGGTCCTCGGTGTCAGCCCTGATGGTGATGCCGAGTTCGCCGGACCACTGGATCGAGGCGTTGGTGCCCCGGAAGTCGAAGCGCTGGGTCAGTTCTTTCGCGGCCTGGTTGAGGGCGTTGTCGGCTTCCTGCCGGTCGATCTTGCTGACGACGTCGAAGGATGGATCGGCCATGGGGTTCGATGCTCCTAGCGGTGGGTGATTCGACTGCGGCGAGATCGTGCTGTGGTAGCTACCCGCGACGGTAGCGGAGCGCCCCACGGCCAGCCGTGCCGACCGGCCCGCGGCCTGCCGGAGAACGCCGCCAGGTGGGCTGAAAGCAGGTCGGGCCCTCGTGTACGCTCGTTGCGCCCGCCCTGGTCGGGGTGCGCACGAGCGGTACCCAGAAGTTGATACGTTGTTTCTCCAAGGCGGTTTGCCCGAGTGGCCAAAGGGAGCAGACTGTAAATCTGCCGGCTCAGCCTACGTTGGTTCGAACCCAACAGCCGCCACCACCGAACGGACCTCCCGGCCCTGTAGCCGGGGGGTCCTTCCTTTCCCGGGTGTCGCTTCGCTTTCCCGGGTGTTGCTTCGGCGACCGGCGCGGCTAAGGGTGCCCATCGGACTTAGTGGACACTTTTCACTGGTTACTATCCACATCGCCTACACATTTCGTCGCTCGGGGTTGCCAACCGACTACCTACGGTTCATACTTGTACTGCCCTGGTGGTCGTTCCCCCGTGCGATCACCAGGGCTTTTCCATGCCCGCAGGCGACTTCCATGCCCCCGCGACAGGTAGCCCAATTTAGGGAACGGCAGGCGGGTCGGGTAGAGTTCATCCGGCGTTGGCGGCAGCCGGATCCGGTTGTCCAGACGTCAGCGTCTGGCCCCCTTAGCTCAGTCGGCAGAGCGTCTCCATGGTAAGGAGAAGGTCTACGGTTCGATTCCGTAAGGGGGCTCTGGTTCACCGGCGCACTCGCTGAACGATGTTCCGGGTGTGTCGAGGCGGCGGTACCGAACCAGACCGAACGAGGCGGGGTAGCTCAGCCTGGTAGAGCAAGCGGCTCATAATCGCTGTGTCGCCGGTTCAAGTCCGGCCCTCGCTACCGTATAGATCGCATGACCCTCTATCGAAAGGCACGAACGTGGCAGCCACCGAAGTCCGACCGAAGATCACCTTGGCGTGCCAGGAGTGCAAGCACCGCAACTACATCACCAAGAAGAACCGGCGCAACGACCCCGACCGGCTGGATCTGAAGAAGTTCTGTCCCAACTGCGGCAAGCACACCGCCCACCGTGAGACCCGATAGGCACACCACACGTCGCTGACTGGCGCCGCCCCGGCAGGGGCTGGCGCCAGTTTTGTTTCCGGAGGCAGTGCCGGGTATCTCCCGAACGAGGCGTTGCCGCGGTGAGATAGCGTGCCGGTATGCCGCTGGATCAGTCCTTCGAAGGCCGGGAGTACCCCCCGACCCCGCCCTACGAGGTCGGTCGGGAGAAGATCCGCGAGTTCGCCGACGCGATCGGCGACGACAATCCGGTCCACCGAGATCAGGCGGCGGCCAAGGCCCTGGGGTACTCCGACGTCATAGCGCCGCCGACCTTTCCGATCGTTCTGTCGATGCGGGCGGCGGCCCAGGTGGTACGGGACCCCGAGTTCGGGCTGGACTACTCCAAGGTGGTGCACGGCGAGCAGGAGTTCCGCTACACCCGGCCGGTCCAGGCCGGAGACGTCCTGCAGGTGAGCGTGCGGGTGGAATCGGTCCGGGTAGCGGCCGGCAACGACCTCATCACCACCCGAGGCGACATCACCACGCTGGACGGCGAGCTGGTCGTCACCGCCTACTCGACGCTGGTCGCTCGTGGCACCGCGGAGACCCGATCTCCCGAGGAGACCGGACCGACCGAGGCGACCGGACCGACCGAGGCGACCGCATCATGAGCGTCCGCTTCGCCGATGTGGCGATCGGCACCGAGCTGCCGGCACAGACCTTTCCGATCGAGCGGGTGACGCTGATTCGCTACGCGGGCGCCTCCGGGGACTTCAACCCCATCCACTGGAACCAGCAGACAGCTGTCGAGGTCGGACTGCCCGATGTCATCGCGCACGGCATGCTCACCATGGCGATGGCGGTCCGGGTGGTGACCGACTGGGTCGGGGATCCCGGTGCCGTGCTCGACTACAAGGTCCGTTTCAGTCGCCCGGTGGTCGTCGCCTCCGATCGGGCCACCCCCCTGGAGGTCAGTGCGGTGGTCCGCTCGATGGACGAGGCCGACCACACCGCCGAGATCCAGCTGACCGCGTCGGTGGCGGGTCAGACGGTCCTGGCCAAGGCGCGGGTCCGGGTCCGGCTGGCGCCGTGATGGCAGGCCTGAACGAAGGACCGACCTGGAGGTACGCCCATGAGTGGTGACGACGAGGACATCAGCATCAGCAAGGACGAGGCCGCCGGTCGTTACGAGCTCCGGCTCGGCGAGCGCCGGGTCGGTCTGGCTGACTTCTACCGGCGCGGCGACACGGTGGTCATCCCGCACACCGAGACCTTGCCGGAATTCGGCGGACGCGGGCTGGCCAGCCGATTGGTCCGGTACTGCCTGGACGACATCCGCGACCAGCACCTCCGGGTGGAGCCGGCCTGCCCGTTCGTCGCCGCCTACATCCGCCAGCACCCGGAGTACGCCGACCTGCTCGCCGACGCCTGACGGGCCCGGCAAGCGGCGGCGCGGTCCAGCGGACGGATCTCAGCGGGCGGTCCCACCGGAGGAATCTCAGCTGTCGGCCACCAGCTTCTGGATCCGGCCGATGCCCTCGACGAGATCGGCGTCGCTCAGGGCATAGGACAACCGGAGGTAGCCCGGGGTGCCGAATGCCTCGCCGGGCACCACCGCCACCTCCACCTCGTCCAGGATCAGGTTCGCCAGCTCGGCGGAGCTGCCGGCCGTCCTGCCCCGCAGCGGCCGGCCGAGCAAGCCCTTGACCTGGGGGTAGGCGTAGAACGCGCCGCCGGGGGACGGGCAGTGGACGCCGTCGATGGTGGAGAGCATCTCCACGATCGTGTGCCGGCGGCGGTCGAAGGCGGCCCGCATCTCGGCAACGGCGGACAGGTCACCGCTGACCGCCGCCAGCGCCGCCACCTGGGCGACATTAGAGACGTTGGAGGTGGCGTGCGACTGCAGGTTCGAGGCCGCCTTGACCACGTCCGCGGGCCCGATCAGCCAGCCGACCCGCCAACCGGTCATCGCGTAGGTCTTGGCGACGCCGTTGAGCACTACCACGCGGTCGCCCAGCGAGGGCGCGGCGGTGGCGATCGAGATCGCGCGGTGCCCGCCGTAGACCAGGTGCTCATAGATCTCGTCCGTCACCACCCAGAGGCCGTGCTCGGCCGCCCAGGCCCCGATCGCCTCGACCTGCTCGGCCTGGTACACCGCACCCGAGGGGTTGGACGGGGATACGAACAGCAGCACCTTGGTGCGCTCGGTACGAGCGGCCTCCAGCTGCTCGACATCGGCCAGGTAGCCGGTGGTCTCATCGGTCTGGACCTCGACGGGAACCCCGCCGGCCAGCTTGATGGCCTCCGGGTAGGTCGTCCAGTACGGCGCGACCAGCAGCACCTCGTCGCCCGGGTCCAGCAGCGTGGCGAAGGCGTTGTAGACGGCCTGCTTGCCGCCGTTGGTGATCAGCACCTGGGACGGCTCGACGGCGTAGCCGGAGTCGCGCAGGGTCTTGGCAGCCACCGCCGCGCGCAGTTCGGGAAGTCCGGCGACCGGGGTGTAGCGGTGGTATCGCGGCTGCCGCGCGGCCTCCACGGCTGCCTGGACGATGTAGTCGGGGGTGGCGAAGTCCGGTTCGCCGGCGCCGAAGCCGATCACCGGCCGGCCGGCCGCCTTCAGGGCCTTGGCCTTGGCGTCGACGGCCAGGGTGGCGGACTCGGCGATGGCTGAGATGCGATCTGAGATGCGGGTACCCATACCGTCATGGTTCCAGATGCCCACGGCGATTGCCGCCACGCCCAGCCCCGCTAGCCTGGGCCGGCGGGCCTGGGCGCAAGGCGGCTTTTGGCCGCAGCGACACCACCCTTTACACTGGCTCTCCGGGTCCACGTTGGGCCGTGCGTGAGCGTGCGCGCATCGAAGTAGCTTCGGTGGCGGTGGCGCTATTCGGCGGTTGTGGGGTGGGTCCGCTTTGGCAGAGCGGTTGGGCTGGTCGGACTGGTTTGCTAGAGGGGCGTGGCTCAATTGGTAGAGCACCGGTCTCCAAAACCGGCGGTTGCAGGTTCGAGTCCTGCCGCCCCTGCGCCATCAGCGCCGTACCGCATTCACCTCGGGTGAGCACGAGGCGGCGCCCCGAGAGGAGATACCGGTGACTGAGACACAGGCCGCACCCGCTCCGTCGTCGCGTCCGGATCCAGGATCGGGCCGAGGCCTCAGCATCCTGTGGCAGTGGCTGCCGGCGCTGATCCGGGCGTTGCAGCGGCGCACCCGGGAGACCGGGTCCGAGATGCGCAAGGTGCTGTGGCCCTCACGCAAGGAGATGATCACCTACACCGTGGTGGTCATGATCTTCGTGGTGATCATGGTGACCATCGTGGCACTGCTGGACTTCGGGCTGGCCAAGGCGGTACTGGCGGTATTCGGCTGACCGACCAGCCGCCGGTGTCCTGATGACCGGCCCGCACCAACGACCTGACCGCACTACGTGAATAGCAAGGAAGAGAGCCTGTGACCGAGTTCGACAGAAACGCCGCGGACGATGCGGCGGCTGACGGCAGCACCGCCGACGAGCTGACCGCTCCGGATGCCGAGGCCGTCCTGCCCGCTCTCGACGTCGAGGACGAGGTCTACGGGGTCAGCGCCGAGGACAAGTACAACGAGGCTGCCGAGGACGACGCTGACCAGGCGTGGGCCAGGGCCGCCGCCGAACTCTCCGTGGAGTCCGACACCGCCCCCGCCGACGGGTCCGAGGCGCCGGCTGGCGATGGTCTGGCCGGCAGTGGTGAGGCCGGCAATGGTGAGGAGCCGGCAGAGCCGGTTTCGCTGGACCCCGTCGAGGAGTTGCGTGCCCAGCTTCGCCGGGCGCCGGGGGACTGGTTCGTGGTGCACTCCTACGCCGGCTACGAGAACAAGGTGAAGACCAACCTGGAGAGCCGGATCTCCTCGCTGGACATGGAGGACTACATCTACCAGGTGGAGGTCCCCACCGAAGAGGTTGTGGAGATCAAGAACGGCAAGCGCCAGCAGGTCAACCGCAAGGTGTTTCCCGGCTACATCCTGGTGCGGATGGAGCTCACCGACGACTCCTGGGGCGCCGTGCGCAACACCCCGGGCGTGACCGGCTTCGTCGGCGCGACCTCCAAGCCGTCGCCACTGACCATGGACGAGGTCATCAAGATCCTCGCCCCGGCGGTGCAGAAGTCCGGCGCGGCCGGCAAGTCCGGTTCGGCCGGTGCCGCGGACGGCACCGGATCGGCTCCGGTTGAGGTGGTGGACTTCGAGATCGGCGAGTCGGTGACCGTCATGGACGGGCCCTTCGCCACCCTGCCCGCCACCATCAACGAGATCGATTCGCTGCACGCCAAGCTCAAGGTGCTGGTCTCGATCTTCGGCCGTGAGACTCCGGTCGAGCTGTCCTTCAGCCAGGTCTCCAAGATCTAGCGCCACCGACCAGCACACATCCGCCTATCCAGAAGAAGAGACGACGAAATGCCTCCCAAGAAGAAGAAGCTCACCGCGGTCATCAAGCTGCAGATCAAGGCCGGCATGGCCAACCCGGCGCCGCCGGTCGGTCCGGCACTCGGCCAGCACGGCGTGAACATCATGGAGTTCTGCAAGGCCTACAACGCGGCGACCGAGGCCCAGCGTGGCCAGGTCGTCCCGGTGGAGATCTCGGTCTATGAGGACCGCTCGTTCACCTTCGTCACCAAGACCCCGCCGGCCGCCCGGCTGCTGCTGCAAGCTGCCGGAGTCGAGAAGGGATCGGGCGAGCCGCACAAGACCAAGGTCGCCAAGATCAGCATGGCGCAGGTCCGCGAGATCGCCCAGACCAAGATGGAAGACCTCAACGCCAACGATCTCGACCAGGCCTCCAAGATCATCGCCGGGACCGCCCGGTCGATGGGAATCACCGTCTCGGACTAGTCGTTGCCGTTAGCCGAGTGCGACAGCCTCACCAGTAACACCGCACCACCGAGTGGGAGGCCGCCGACCGTCGGCGGCCGTCGGACCACGGAAATCCAAGGAGTACGTTCATGGCAAAGCACGGCAAGGCGTATCAGGACGCCGCCAAGTTGATCGATCAGACCAAGATCTACAGCCCGCTGGAGGCCGCGAAGGTCGCCATCGCGAGTTCACCCGCCAAGTTCGACGCGACCGTCGAGGTGGCGATGCGGCTCGGGGTCGACCCGCGCAAGGCCGACCAGATGGTCCGCGGCACGGTCAGCCTGCCGCACGGCACCGGCAAGACCGCTCGGGTGATCGTGTTCGCCACCGGCGCCCAGGCCGAGGCCGCGCGGGCCGCCGGAGCCGACCGGGTGGGCAGTGACGACCTGATCGCCGAGATCACCGACGGCTTCCTCGACTTCGACGCCGCGATCGCCACCCCCGACCAGATGGCCAAGGTCGGCCGGATCGCCCGGATCCTCGGCCCGCGTGGCCTGATGCCCAACCCGAAGACCGGCACGGTGACCCCGGACGTGGCCAAGGCCGTCACCGACATCAAGGGCGGCAAGATCACCTTCCGGGTGGACAAGCAGGCCAACCTGCACCTGATCATCGGCAAGGCATCCTTCTCACCGGAGAAGCTGGTGGAGAACTACGGCGCCGCGCTGGACGAGGTGCTGCGCGCCAAGCCGGCCTCGGCCAAGGGCAAGTACCTGAAGAAGGTGGTGTTCGCCACCACCATGGGCCCCGGCATCCCGGTGGACACGCTGCGGACCCGCAACCTGCTGGAGGACACCACGCCGGCCTGATGCCGGCAGGGTCGGACCAGCAGGGTCGTCTAGGCCGAGTGCTGGCTGACCGGTGGGCACCCGAGGGCTGGACAGGCCGAGCAGAAGAAGGGGCGGGCAGCGATGCCCGCCCCTTCCGCTCGTCCGGTGCGCTGTACGTCCAGGGCCACGGGATTCGCGCCCGGCCGGGAACCAGATCCCCCGCTGCTGGTTCTCCGACCGCGGTGGAGGAACGGCTGCCCGCACGGCCGGTCCCGGTGGGTGCTCACCGGGACCGGCCAATCGGGATGCGGTCCTCACCAGTGCAGAGGCGGCGGCAGTCGCGGCTGATACCTCCTGCTGAAAACCGAAAGTACGAACCGCCCCTAAGCCACGGCGGATCTAACGCCCGAAGCGGTACATCCATTGCCATGTATCAATGGGGCAGCTGCAATCTCCTTGTGGTGTAGTGAAAACGTCCTAGGCTCAGCTTCACCGGCAAACGGTGGCAGCAACTCGACACCGGGAAGTTCGCAACGACGGATGTGGCAACCATGATCAATGCCGAAGCTGAACAAGGAACACTGGCCAGCCGCGCTGGTGAGGTGTTCCAGCGCTATCGCGACGGCGACTCGCAGGCGATGGGGGAGTTGGTCGCGATGCTGACTCCCATCCTGTGGCACACCGTCCGTGCGCAACGGCTGGACAAGGAATCGACCGAGGATGTGCTGCAGACCACCTGGCTGGCATTGGTCCGCAGCGCGGATGGCATCTCCGATCCTCGTGCGGTGCTGCAGTGGTTGATCATCTCCGCCCGCCGGGAAGCCTGGCGGGTGATGCGGGGCCAATCGCGGCAGCTGCCTTACGAGATCGACGAGGACGCCGTCCGCACCCCTGAGGACGAGCTCCCCGAGAGCGTCGTGCTGCGGGGGACTTCGGAGAAGGTGCTCTGGTCGCACGTGGCGGAACTGCCCGAACGCTGCCGGGCCCTACTGCGGGTGATCGCCTTCGCCGATCGTCCTGATTATCCAGAACTGGCCCGGTCACTGGGCATGCCCATAGGAAGCATCGGCCCGACTCGGGGCCGATGCCTTGCGAAGCTGCGCGCTTCACTGTCCGCCGATGCTCGTTGGGAGCTGCGATGAACACCTCCGAGATTCCTGCCGGCGACCTGGCCGGAGCTCCACTCGACGCCTCGGACGCGATCGTCCTGAGCATGATTGCCGATCTCTACAGCCACCTCGACCCGGTTCCCTCGGATCTGGTGGACCGGCTGGAGTTCAGCATCACCCTCGACGCCCTCAACGCCGAACTCGCCGAACTCCAGCAACTGCCCGAGGCCGCGCTGGCCTCTCGGGCCGAGCAGGCCAGCGTCGTCAAGACGCTTACCTTCACCAGCGACAGCCTCACGACAATGGTCGCGATCAGCCCCGACGGCCCGGACCGGGTGCGGATCGACGGCTGGATCGCACCCGGTGCCGAGGCCACCGTCGAAGTGCACCAAGGCCAGCTGAGCCGCCAGGTGTCGGCCGACACCGACGGCAGGTTCGTGTTCGAAGACCTCGCGCACGGGCTCACCCGGTTCGTGGTGCGGCCCGCACAGGCTGCCGCCCACCCGCCGGTCATGACGCCCGCCGTCGAGATCTGACCAGCCAACAGAGGCTGTTGTCGCAACGCACACCGGATGAGGAACCAATGAGCTCCCCCAAGACGCCTGACGACATCGGCATGGCGCCGCCCAAGCGTCGCCGCCGCGAGCCAAGCCTGAACCCGCCGCCGGAGCTCCTGAACAAGCACGGCGGCCGGGTGCTCGACCCCTCCAGTGCCGTCCGGCTGCCGGGCCAGCCGCCGATCCGTCCGACCGTCTACGTCGGTGCCCGGCTGCTGGTTCGCTCGGTCAAGCTGGACGAGGAGGTGCTGCCCGCCCTCAATCAGGCGGCCACGGAGGCGAACCTGCGGTTGGTCTTCGAGGAAGCCGACGGCAGGCTGCTGGAACTGGCCCGGCAGGCGGGTCTGGAGGACCTGGCCCTGCGGGTGCTGGCCACCCGGGTCCGGCTGGAGCCGGCCACCGACAAGCCGGCCGCGCCACCGGATGCCTGGAAGGTGCTGCAGAACTACCGGTCCATCGTCGGCCCGAACAGCCCGGCCGCCCATCAGGTGAGCCTGGATCACCTGCTCACCGCAACCCACTCGGCAGGCATCTCCGGCGTCCCCTACATGGGCGGCGGCAGCGTCGGGGGCGTGCCGTACATGGGCGGCGGCAGCGTCGATGGCGTGCCCTACATGGGCGGCGGCAGTGTCGGGATCAGCTCGCAGTACGGCATTCCGGGGCACGGCGGCCGGACTCCGGTCACCTGGCTGGGACCGGTGCCCACCCGGGTCGCGCAGCAGGATCTGCCATGCCGCCGACCGGTCATCGCGGTACTGGACACCGGCGTCGGCAAGCACCCCTGGCTACCGGCCTCGATCGTCAAGCGCCACCCGTCGGTCGGCAGCCTTCCGATCGGGCACACCGATCCGGCGACCGATCCCGAGGTGAGCGGTCAGCTGGGCAGCCCGCTGGAGGGCACCCTGGATACGGATGCCGGCCACGGCACCTTCATCGCCGGCCTGATCCGCCAGATCTGTCCGGACGCCAACATCCTGGCCATCCGGGTGATGTACGGCGACGGCGCGGTGCCGGAGGGAGACCTGCTGGAAGCGCTGAACCGGTTGTTGCTGCGGCAGGCGCTGGCCCAGGCGCTGGACAAGCCGAGCTGGCTCGTCGACGTCATCTCATTGTCCCTGGGCTACTACCACGAGCTGCCGGCCGACTTCGCCTATGACCAGTTGCTGATCGAGACCCTGCGGGCGCTCGGCGAGCTGGGCGTCGCGGTGATCGCCGCCGCCGGCAATGACGCGACCGCTCGGCACTTCTACCCGGCCGGCTTCGCGCCACACACGGACCGGCGGTTGAACCCTGTCGAGCGGGACGTGCTGCCGGTGATCAGTGTGGGTGCGCTCAATCCGGACCTGGAGTCGATCGCGCTCTTCAGCAACGCCGGCGACTGGGTGTGCTGCCACCGCCAGGGTGCGGCTCTGGTCAGCACCATGCCCACCACCTTCGACGGATCACTGCAGCCGGCAGCTGCCGTGCACGTCAATGGCCGGCTGCGGTCCACCATCGACCCCGACAACTTCCACGGCGGCTTCTCGGTCTGGAGTGGCACGTCCTTCGCGGCGCCCATCCTGGCCGCGGAAGTGGCCAAGTCCCTCTGGGAGACCAAGGAACTGGACACCTCTGATCCGGCGGCCATGCTCGGCCGGGGCTGGAGCGCGCTGGAACGGCTGGTTCAGCTGCGGCGGCCAGAGCCCAGCGCACTGTCGAACGGCCGGCCACCGGTACCCGCCTACTGATGCTTCCACCCGGATAACGGGGGATGGCCGCCGTCAGCCGCTGACAGCTGTGAGCCTGCGGTGTAGCGGCGGCCGCACCGGGGGTCTGGCGGGGGTAGGTGCATCGCACTCGAGTCGGTAGGGTCGGTGCATGATCCGCACCGGCAGCGCGGGTCTGGCCGAAGCGAGACGGCTGCACGCGCTGGGCGTCGAGCACAACAACGCAGGGCATCCGCTGCGTGCCATCAAGCTGTTCCGGCGCGCTCTGTCCTTGCCGGTGCTCGGCGGGGCGGCTGACGACGAGGCCAGGCTGGTCGCGGCCCGGATCTGGGTCAGCATGGCGATGAGCGAATCCGAACTGAAGAGTTCTGAGCGCGGGCTGGCCGCGTTGGCCGAAGCCGAGCGGCTGGTGGACCTGGCCGAGCATCCACAGTTCAGTGCCTTGCTGCATCTGCAGAACGGCTACATCCGGGTCCGTGCCGGGCACTTCGAATCCGGCCTGGCGCACCTCGATTCCGCGGTTGCCCTGATCGAGCACGCCGAGCCCGCGCACGCCTGCAACATCCTGCTCGACCGCGGCAGCCTGCACCTCTACCGCGGTCAGCTGGCCCGGGCCAGGCAGGACCTGAGCCAGTCGGCGGAGCTGGCGGCCGAACACGGCCTGCTGGTGGAGGAGTTCAAGGCCAAGCACAACCTCGGGTATCTGGAATTCCTGACCGGCAACCTGGCGCTGGCACTGAAGACCATGGACGACGCGCAGGCCATCAACGCCAAGGTGTCCCTCGCGGTGGCGCTGCTGGACCGGGCCCGGGTGCTGCTGGAGGTGGGCCTGCACCGCGAGTCCGACGACGCGCTGATCGAGGCTGCGGCGCTGTTCCGGGCCGACCGGCTGCACAAGGAACTGGCCGAGGTCGAGCTGGCCAGGGCCGAGTGCGCCCTGCTGGACGGCGAGATCGCGGCGGCTCGCCGGCTCGCGGCGACCGCCCGGGACCGGTTCCGCAGGCGATCCAATGACCGCTGGCGCCGCGACGCGGAACTGGTGCTGCTGCATGCGGACCTGGCAGCCGGCCGTCCCGGTGGCCGGCTGGTGGACCCCGCACTGCGGCTGGCGGCAGAGTTTCGCGGCGCCGGCCTGGAGACCCAGGCCCGAACCAGCCAGCTGGTTGCCGCCGAGGCACTGCTGCGGGCCGGGCGAACCGAGCAGGCTCGCGCGGTGGCAGGCGAGGCAGGCCCGGTCCGGTCCACCGACCCGGTCTCGGCCCGGCTGCATACCCGGCTGGTGCGGGCCCGGCTGTCCATCGCCGCCCGGGACACCGCGAGCGCTCGCCGCGAGATCCGTACCGGGCTGGCCGAGCTTGCCAACCACCAGGCCCAGTTCGGGGGTATCGACCTGCAGACGGCGAGCGCTGTGCACGGCCGCCAGCTCGCCGAGCTGGACCTGTCACTGGCGCTTGCCGAGGGCAAGCCGGCCGGGGTGCTCGCCGCGATCGAGCGCGGGCGGGCAACCTCGAGCCGGCTGCCGAGGGTCAGCGCGCCCTCGGACCCGGTGGCCGCTGACCTGCTGGCCGAACTACGGCACGCGGTCGACGGGCTGCGCTCCATCCGGTCCGACGCCGCGGCCACCGAGCAGGCCGACGCGCACCGGCGCCGGGTCGCGGAGCTGCAGCGAGCCCTGCGTTCGCGGGCCTGGCAGGCGGCGGGCTCGGGGACCGCGCCCCGGCCGGCGCCGCTGGGCCAGATCGAGGCCGAGCTGAGCCGGGCCGGGACGGCACTGGTGTGCTACTTCGACGTGGGCGGCGTGCTGCACGCCGTCGTCCTCGCCGGCGGCCGGTCGCGCATCGTGACCATCGGTAACAGCGTGACGGTGTCGGAGATGATCCGCCGGGTCCGCGCCGATCTCGACGTGCTTGCCCGTGGACACCTGCCGAATGCGATGCACTCCGCTGTCTGCGCGACGTTGAACCGATCGCTGGCCAGGCTTTCGGAGGTGTTGCTGGCACCGCTGGCCCTGCCCGAGGACCGGCTGGTGATCGTGCCGACCGGGTCCCTCGCGGCATTGCCCTGGACGAACCTGCCGCCCATGAAGCACTGCCCGGTGGTGGTGGCGCCCTCCGCGACGGCCTGGTTGGCGGCCACCCGGCAGGCCGAGCGTGGCAGCGGGCCGGTGGTGGCGGTCGCCGGGCCCGATCTGGTGCACTCGGAGAAGGAGGTGGCCGCGATCGGCCGGTTGTGGCCGCGGTCGCGGGTGCTGGCCGGTGGCGACGGCGGTCGCGCCGACGTGGTGTCGGCCCTCGCCTCGGCCACCCTGGTGCACGTGGCCGCGCACGGCCAGCACCAGGCGGAGAACCCGCTGTTCTCCTCCATCCGGCTGGTCGACGGGCCGCTGTTCGCCTACGAGCTCGACCACACCAGCCGGGCGGCCGAGCATGTGGTGCTGTCGGCGTGCGAGCTGGGTCAGGCCACCATCCGGGTCGGTGATGAGGCGCTCGGGCTGACCAGCGTGCTGCTGCGGCTGGGCACCCGAGCGGTGATCTCCGGGGTGGCCCGGGTGCATGACGACGTCGCCGCCGAGGTGATGACCCGCTATCACGCGGCGCTGGCGACCGGGGTCGATTCGGCACAGGCACTGGCCGCTGCGTGTTCGGGTTCGGCCACGCCGGCACCGTTCGTCTGCTTCGGCTCTAGTTGGTGAGGGGAACCGGCGGGTAGTGGGCCAGTTCGGCGACGCGCGTCAGCAATAGCGCCTCGGAATGGTCATCCTCTGAGGATCAGCAGCCGCTGCACGGTCGGGACGGCCTCAGGCGGGGCTGCCCATCACGCGCAGGGTTTTGATGAGATCGCCCTCGAACTCGAAGTGATTCGTGTTGAAGGGCATGACCACGCGGGTGCCGTCGGGCCTGACGATGGTCATCCGCTGCTCGGTGACCGCGCGGTTGTCCTCGATCACGACCGCGAGCATCTCGGGCTCGATGTGAGGGAAGTCCTGGAAGAGCTGGGCGTAGAAGCCACGGATGGCCTCCTTGCCGTAGAAGGGCTCCGGCGCGACCACGAAGGTGGCGAAGGCGTCGTCGGTGAACATCGCGACGACCTCCTCCAGCCGGTTGCTGTGCGCATACTCGAAGTACTTGTCGACGAGCGCGGCGTAGTGCGCCCGGCTGTGCTTGCCGTGCGCCCCTGCTTCATGGATGTCTTGAACGGTGCGGACGTTGTCCTGGGACATGATTACTCCTCTACTGCGGACGAATGGGTCCTAGCGAATCGGTGAGGGGATCGCCCCTCGCCCGCTGTTCTTCTGGCAGGAGGGGGACCAATCGTTCCTCCACCAACCAAAGAGAGCAGCCATGAAGAAGTAGCAGACCAAGAAACTCCAGATCAACCGGGAGACCCTGATCGTCCTCACGTCCTCGCTCACCCCTCGCTCGCCTAAGCGCTGTCTACGCAGTTCTGCGTCTGCGCGGCGAATTTGGCCGGCCGTTAGTTTTTCCGTAACATTGACTCCTGATCCACCCGAAGACCGCTGGTCACCGCACGCGCACGTGCGATCGAACAGCTCCGGACAGCGCCGGAGCGGCCCGCGCAGGATGGCCGGAAGCGACGTGTCTGTTCGCCCCGTGCGCCCTGCGCCGGGGCGTTCTTGCGTTTCTGGAGCTGGTCGGCGAGCTCGCTGCTCAGGCGGACCGGCGCAGACATGCAAGAGAGGAGGGACATGCCGAACAAAGAGAAGCTCGGTGCGGTTGCTGAGATCGTCGATCATTTCAATGGATCGTCGGCGACGGTGATCACCGAATACCGCGGCCTGACGGTCAAGCAGGTCACCCAGCTTCGCCAAGCGCTGGGCGGGGACACCACCTACACGGTGGTCAAGAACACCCTGACCCGGCTGGCGGCCGCCGAGGCCGGTGTCAGCATCGACGACAGCCTGCTGGTCGGGCCGACCGCCATCGCCTTCGTCAAGGGTGACCCGGTTGCGGCCGCCAAGGGCCTGCGTGATTTCGCCAAGACCAACCCGCTGCTGGTCATCAAGGGCGGTGTGCTCGAAGGCAGGTCGCTGAGCGCGGCCGAGGTCAACCAGATCGCTGACCTGGACTCCCGCGAGGTGTTGCTGGCCAAGGTGGCCGGCGTCCTCAAGGCGCTGCCGACCCGAGCCGCCGCGCTGTTCCAGGCGCCGCTGTCCCAGGTCGCCAGGCTCGCCCAGGCGCTGGAGGACAAGACTGCGGCCGAGGGCGGCGGGCAGGCCTCCGACACCTCGGCCGAGGCACCTGCTGCCCTGGTTTCAGACGCTGCCGAGGCACCCGCGGCCGAGGCACCCGCTGAGGCTGCAGCAACCGAGGCTCCCGCTGCCGCCGAGGCACCTGCTGCCCCGGCTTCAGACGCAGCGGAGGCACCTGCTGCCGAGGCACCCGCGGCCGAGGCACCCGCTGAGGCTGCAACCGACACTCCCGCCGAGCCGGCGGAGCAGTAACCAACCCATCTGCCGGCTTTCCGGCGATACAGAAAGGACGCCACATCATGGCGAAGCTCAGCACCGACGAGCTCATCGACGCGTTCAAGGAGCTCACCCTTCTCGAACTGTCGGCATTCGTGAAGCAGTTCGAGGAGACCTTCGACGTCACCGCTGCTGCCCCCGTGGCCGTCGCGGCCGCACCGGCCGCCGGTGGCGGCGGGGGTGGCGACGAGGCCGCTGCCGAGCAGGATGAGTTCGACGTCATCCTCGAGGCTGCCGGCGACAAGAAGATCCAGGTCATCAAGGAGGTGCGCAGTCTGACCTCGCTCGGCCTCAAGGAGGCCAAGGACCTGGTCGACAACGCGCCCAAGCCGGTCCTGGAGAAGGTCGCCAAGGACGCTGCCGAGAAGGCCAAGGCCTCCCTCGAGGGCGCCGGCGCCACCGTCACCGTCAAGTGACCCCCTCCCCGGTCTGACCGGGGACTGCACGACCCAGCACGGCACAGCAGGGGCCGTCCTCCTCGCGGAGGGCGGCCCCTG
>NZ_DASVQG010000339.1:0-19917 GCF_036389215.1 Jatrophihabitans sp. | reverse complement strand
TCACCAACCTGGCACCCGCCGATGCCAGCGGCATCATCGACAAGCTGAACGCCACCAAGACGCCCTACAAGCTCGCCGCGAACGGCACCTCGATCCTGGTTCCGCAGAAGGACGTCTACGACCTGCGGCTGAACATGAGCGCGGCCGGCCTGCCGTCGTCCGGGAGTTCCGGTTACAGCCTGCTGGACCAGGAGGGCATCACCACCTCGGAGTTCAAGCAGCACGTGGACTTCCAGCGGGCCCTGGAAGGTGAGCTGAGCAAGACCATCAAGTCGATCAGCGGTGTCCGCGACGCCGCGGTGCACCTGGCGATCCCGCAGCAGAGCGTCTTCACCGACGGCAACCAGAAGACCACCGGATCGGTGCTGCTGACGACCGACCCCGGCGCCTTGCTGACCTCCGGCCAGGTCCAGTCGGTGGTCAACCTGGTGTCCTCCAGCGTTCCCGGCCTCACCGCCGACCAGGTCAGCGTCTCCGACGCCAGCGGAAAGGTGCTCTCGGTCGCAGGCGACGCCACCAGCGGAGCCGCCGCCGACGCCCGGACCGAGGCGATCGCCCAGTACAACAAGCGAACCAGCAGCGAGGTACAGCAGATGCTGGACCGGCTGGTCGGCGCCGGGCACTCGGTCGTGACTGTGAACGCCGACCTGGACTTCGACAAGAACAACACGGTGTCCGACAGCTACGTCTACGCCAGCGGCATCCCGCCGCTGTCGGAGGCGAGCACCACCGAGACCTACGGTGCCGGGCAGAACGGCGCCGGTGGGGTGCTCGGCGCCGCCTCGCCCAGCCCGTCCGCGGCACCCAGCGCCAGCGCTGCCGGCGGTTACCGCAAGACCACCACCACCCGGGACAATGCGGTGGGCCGGCGCACCGAAACCCGTGACTCCACGCCCGGCAAGGTGCGCACGCTCAGCGTGGCGGTGCTGCTGGACAAGAACGCCCCGCCGGTGGACGAGGCCCAGGTGCGGCAGCTGGTCAGCTCGGCAGTCGGGCTGGACCCCAAGCGCGGGGACTCGCTGGCGCTGGCCACCGCCGCGTTCGACACCTCAGCCGCGGCTGCCGCGCAGAAGGCTGCCGACCAGGCGGCCTCGGCGGCCTCGGCGGCCAAGCGCAACGCCGAGATGATCTCACTCGCCAAGACCGTACTGGTGGTGCTGCTGGTCCTGATCGTGATCGTGGCGACCATGATCGCCAGCCGGCGCCGGCGACGCGACGATCCGGCCGACGACCTGGACGCCTTCCTCTCCACGCTCAACAACTCACCGGGTTCGCTGCCGCCGGCTCCGCGCGACATCGTGCCGCCGCAGAGCCAGGAAGCCGTGAACAACGTTGCCCGCCAACGCGATCTGGCCGAGATGGCCGACAGTCAACCGCAAGAGGTCGCCCGGTTGCTGCGTACCTGGCTGAACGAGAAGGAGAACTGACGATGGTCGAGACCCTGGCTACCGTGTCCTCGATCGGCACCAGCCTGGCGGCCGCGGCCGCGGCCGCGGCTGCCGCCGAGCCCAGCCTGACCCGCGGCATGACCGGCCGGCGCAAGGCCGCGGTCCTGGTCCTGCAACTGGACCGGGAGGCCTCGTCGAAGGTGCTCAACCAGCTTTCCGAACGCGAACTGGAAGAGGTGGTGGCCGAGATCGCCCGGGCCGGCGACGTGCCGTCCGAGGTGTCGGCGGCCGTGCTGCGCGAGTTCGGCGTCATGCGGGTGTCCGGGGACGCGATGGTCCGCGGCGGCATCGAGCAGAGCCGTGCCCTGCTGCGTGCCGCGGTCGGTGACCAGCGCGCGGACGCGATCCTGGACCGGTTGTCGGGAACGATGTTCGACGTACCGTTCAAGTTCCTGCAGAACGCCGACGCCCGGCAACTGCTCAACTTCATCTCCGACGAGCACCCGCAGACGATTGCCCTGGTACTGGCGCACGTTCCGGCGCCGCTGGCGTCGAAGGTGCTCGCCGGTCTGGGCGTCGACCTGCAGGCCGACGTGGCACACCGGATCGCCACCATGGATCAGACCACGCCCGACATCATCCACCAGATCGAGGCGAACCTGCAGCGCCGGATGGCCAACCTGCTGGTGCCCTCGGAGCTGTCCGCCGTCGGCGGCGTGCAGCCGCTGGTCGACATCATCAACCGGGCCGACCGGGGCACCGAGAAGCTGATCATGGAGGGTCTGGAGGAGCGGGACCCGGTGCTGGCCGAAGAGGTCCGCAGCCGGATGTTCATGTTCGAGGACCTGATCAACCTGGAGGACCGCGCGGTCCAGCTGGTGTTGCGCCAGGTGGAGACGGCCAACCTGGCCATCGCGCTCAAGGGTGTGGCCGGCGTGGTGCACGCCAAGATCATGGCCAACATGTCCGAGCGCGCTGCCACCAGCCTCGCCGAGGAGATCGAGCTGCTCGGCCCGGTGCGGGTGCAGAGCGTCGAGGAGGCCCAGACCGAGGTGGTGCGGGTGATCCGGGAGCTGGAGGAGTCCGGCCAGATCATCGTCCGGCGCGGCGAAGAGGACGAGTTCGTTGCCTAGTCCCTCTGGCGGCATCGGCGGCCTGACCTTCGACTTCGCCAGCGACGCCGGGGTGCCCGACCAGCTGGTCGAGCAGGCGCGCGCCGAGGCGCGGGCGGTCGGCTATGCCCAGGGCTGGGCACACGGATTGCGCGACGCGGCCGACTCGCAGGCCGGCGAGCGGGCCGCGGCGAACGCTGACCGGGTCACGCTGCGCGACCGTCAGCAACAGCAGGTGGCCTCGGCGTTGCAGGCCCTGCAGGCAGCCGCGGCGGACCTGCGGCAGAGCACCATGAGCATCACCGACGACATCGAGGACCAGATCCTGGCCGCCGCGGTGGAGATTGCCGAGGCGCTGCTCGGGCGCGAGCTGCGCGATCCCGAGGTCGCCGCGCCGGCCGCGCTGGCCCGGGTACTGCGACTCGCTCCGGCCAACGAGCCGGTCACCGTCTGGCTCCACCCGGCTGACCACCGCACCCTTACCGCACCGAACGGAACGGCTTTGATCGGCTCCGTCGAGGGCGCCACCGGCCGCGGCCTGACGTTCGAGATCGATCCCGAACTGCAGCCCGGTGACGCGCGCGCCCGGTGCGGCAGCACCAGCATCGACGCCCGGCTGGCGGCCGGCGTGACCCGGCTGCGGGAGTACCTGAGCCGATGAACGCCACCACTCTCGCCTCCGCCCGCGGCCAGCACCGGCTCGCCGAGTTGACCGAACTCGCCGCCCCGCGGATCTATGGCTACGTCTCCCGCGTCGTCGGGCTCTCGATCACCGTCTCGGGCCTGACCGGCCGGATCGGTGACCTGCTCATGATCGGGGAGGGTCCCCAGGCGGTGCTGGCCGAGGTGGTCGCGGTCGACCTTCAGAACTGCACCTGCCTACCGCTCGGCTCGCTGGACGGGATAGGCAACGGTGACCGGGTCGCCGCGACCGGTGGCCCGTTACGGGTGGGCGTGGGAGCGGGCCTGCGCGGCCGGGTGCTCGACGGTCTGGGCCAGCCGCTGGACGGACGGCCGCTGCCGCCCGGCCTGGACCGGGTGTCGGTCGAGATGGCGCCGCCCGCGGCGCTCAGCCGGCGGCGGGTGGATCAACAACTCCCTTTGGGTGTCAGGGCAATCGACTCACTCATCAGCGTCGGTCGCGGCCAGCGGGTCGGGATCTTCGCAGGCTCCGGCGTCGGGAAGTCCAGCCTGCTGTCGATGATCACCCGGGGCACGAGCGCCCAGATCACCGTGGTCGCCCTGATCGGCGAGCGCGGCCGCGAGGTTCGGGAGTTCCTGGAGAACGACCTGGGCCCGGACGGCCTGCGCGACGCCGTGGTGGTGATCGCCACGTCCGACCAACCTCCGATGGTCCGGCTGCGCGCTGCCTACGTGGCGACCCGGATCGCCGAGTGGTTCCGCGACCAGGGGCAGGACGTGCTGCTGTTGATGGACAGCATCACCCGGCTGGCCACCGCCCAGCGCGAGATCGGGCTGTCCGCGGGTGAGCCACCGGCCTCGCGTGGCTACCCACCCTCGGTGTTCGCGTTGATGCCCCGGTTGCTGGAACGAGCCGGCGGATCCGAGCTCGGCTCGATCACCGGCCTCTACACCGTCCTGGTCGAGGGCGAGGACCACAACGAACCGGTCGCCGACACCGCCCGGTCGATCCTGGACGGCCACATCGTGCTGGACCGCCGGCTGGCCACCGCCGGGCACTTCCCGAGCATCGACGTGCTCGAATCGGTGTCCCGGGTGATGACCGCGGTGACGACGGCTGAGCAGCAGCAGCTGGCCCGCCGGGCCAGGCAACTGCTCGCCGCCCGCCGCGACGTCCGCGAACTCGTCGAGATCGGCGCCTACGTCGCCGGCACCAACCCGCGCGCTGACCAGGCACTGGCCAGCTGGCCGCAGCTGGAAGCCTTCCTGCAGCAGGACATGAGCGAGCAGAGCAGTGCCGAGTCGGCCTGGGACGCGCTGCGCGCGATCCTGCCGGCCGCACCCGCTGCGCCTGGCGGGCCCGCTGCACTCACCGGACCCGCCGCGCTCAGTCGACCCGCCGGGGTTGCCCGATGAGCGGCCGCGACTGGATCCCGACGGTGCTGCGCGCCAGGCAGGCACAGGAGGACCTGGTGGCTCAGGGACTGGCGGTCGCTCGCCGCGACGCCGGCCTGGCCGCGGACCAGCATGCCGAGCAGGCCGCCCGGGTCGCGGCGATGGTGCTGCCGGAAAGCCAGAGCGTGCCGGCCTTCCACGCCTCGTTGGCAGCCCAGCAGGCGGCCGCCGCCACGCTGGCGGCCGCCCGGAACCGGGTGCTGTTCGCCGAGGACCGGGTTGCCGGCAAGATCGCCGAGCTGACCGCTGCCGCCCGATCCCGCCGAACCGTGGAGAAGCTGCACGAACGCCACCAGGACGAGCAGGCCAGCGCCGCCTCCGACATCGCGCAGCGAGAACTCGACGAGGTCTCGATCGGCCGGCACGGCGCTCGGCTGCGGAAGGCATCGCCATGACCGTCGAGATCTCGGGCATCGACTCGGTGCTGGCCCGGATCGCCCAGATCCAGGCGAGCATCGCCGGCACCCACCCAGCTGTCGCCCCGGCTGTCACCTCGCGACCTGCCGCCGTCAACACCGCCTTCCGCACCGCGCTCAATGCCGCCTCAGCGTCCGCCGGTACGAATGCGGCTCCCCTCGGCGGCAGCGCGGCATCCCTTGCCGGCAGCGCGGCCTTCCTTCCCGGCAGCGCGGCATCCCTTGCCGGCAGCACGGCTCCGGGCTTCGCCGCCGTGATGGCCGGCATCCGGACCAGCCAGCCGGCTGGCTCGGACGTCGTGACCGCAGCCGAGAAGTACCTCGGCGTCCCCTACGTCTTCGGTGGCAGCACGCCGTCCGGCCTGGACTGCTCCGGGCTGGTGCAGCGTGCCTACGCCGACCTCGGCATCTCGCTACCCCGGATCGCCGCCGACCAGGCGCACGTCGGCACCGCGGTGCCCGGCCTGGCCCAGGCCCGGCCCGGCGACATCCTGGCCTTCGGCGAGCCCGCCCACCACGTGGCCATCTACCTCGGTGGCAACAGGATGATCGCGGCGCCGGAACCCGGTGACAAGGTCAAGATCCAGAGCGTCTACGAGACCCCGGCCAGCATTCGGCGGGTGATCCCGTCAGCCACCGGTGTCACCGGCCCGAGCCTCGGCGCGTCCAACGCGCAGGTTTCGGGCCTCAGCGCGTACGCCGGCATGTTCAGCCAGAACGAGGCGCGCTACCAGCTACCGCAAGGACTGCTCGCGGCGGTCGCGCAGACCGAGTCGGGTGGCAACCCGGCGGCGGTGAGCCCGGCGGGTGCGCAGGGCCTCATGCAGCTGATGCCCGCTACCGCCCAGGGGCTCGGCGTGAATCCGTGGGAGCCGGCGCAGGCCGTGCAGGGAGCGGCGCAGTTGCTGTCGAAGTACCTGCACGCCTTCGGCTCGGTGCCGCTGGCACTGGCCGCGTACAACGCGGGCCCAGGTGCCGTCGAGCAGTACGGCGGAGTTCCGCCCTACCGCGAAACGCAGAACTACGTCACCAAGATCACCGGACTGATGGCAGGGAGGGTTGGCTGATGGCGCTTATGATCACCACCGCGAGCAGCGGCGGGTTGTCGGGGATCGCCCCCGCCGAGCAGCCGGGATCTGAGAGCCCGTCCGGCGCTGCTGGTCAAGCCGGGGATGCCTTCGCCGGCGTGCTGGCCGGCATCGGAGAATCCAGCTCTCGGGATGGACGCCAGGCTTCGGCGCACGAGCACGCGGGCGGCCGGACGGCCGATCCGGCAGACCTCCGGTCCGAGGCACACCTGCCTGCCGAGTTGGCCGGCGCCGACCTGGCGATGCTGGCCATGCTGGGACCGGCACTGCCCGCCTCCACCGACGCGCTGATCAGCTCGGGCAGCACCGCGGCCGCGGAGTTCGCCAAGGCGGAATCCGGTGCTGGCACCGTCGCGCCGGTAGGCGATGCCGGCCCTGTCGGCGCTTCCGCGGCGGTGACCGGCCCTGCGGAGCAGGCTGCCGCGCCGGCTCAGCAGGCAGCGGCCGCGCGTCCGATGCAGGCGGTGACCGCCCAGGCAGCCGCCGCGGCGGCCAAGGCAGCCCGGATGGCTGACGCCGGCGTACCCGGCCCGGAGACTCCGGTGCCCGGCCCGGAGACTCCCGTGCCCGGCCCGCAGGTCCCGGTGCCCGGCCCGGTCACCGGTACCGACGCTGCGCACAGCCACGGTCCGGTGAACGCGCTCGGCCCGAGCAAGGCCGCCGATCCTGCGATGGCGGCGGCGTCGGCGCCGATCTTCGAGCTGGCCCGCGCGACCCAGGCGACCGCGGCTGCCGATCCGGTGACCGGCACAGCCGGCACACCATCCGGCGCCCCCCATTCCACCTCACCGGTGCCGGCCACGGTCACCGTGCCCGCCGGTGCCACGCAACTCACCGGCACGCCCGTGCCGGCCGTCGTGACGCTGCCCGGCGCCGCGACGGCAACCGCCACGGCCATCGCCACGACGGCCATCGCCACGACGGCCATCGCCACGACGGCCGGCGCCGCCGAGCCCGCCGATACCAAGCCAGCACGTGCCAAACAAGCAAGTGCCGAGCCCGCCGGTGCCGAGGCAGTGGACGCCGCTGCCACCGACGCGCGCCGGGCGAGTGGCAGCGCGGACGGATCGGCCACCGGGATGCTGTCCGGCACGCATGCGCTCCACCACCGCTCGGCTCGAGGCCCCGGCGCTTCGGACGAGGTGCCGCGCGACCAGCCGGCGATGTCGGGGAAGGTTGCCGAGACGGCGCCGGTCAGCACCGGCGTGCCCGCTGAGCCGGCGGCCGTAACAGCACCGGGCGGCAATCCCGCCGCACCGGCCGGTAATCCTTCGGTATCGGCAGTGCACGCTCCAGCAGTTGCACCCTTGGCGGCTGGCCAGTCCAGCCTGCTCGGTTCGGAGCCGGCCTACCGGCACCCGGCAGCGGAGCTACCGCTGGCCCGCCAGGTCGCGGGCCCGGTGCTGGCGCTGCGCGCCCGAGGTGACGGCAGCCATCAGCTCATCGTGGCACTGCATCCGGCGGAGCTCGGACCGGTCAACGTGCACGTCCGGATCGAGGGCAACCTGATGACGATCCAGCTTGCCAGCACTAGTGAAACGGCTCACGACGCGTTGCGTGAGGCGCTTCCGCAGCTGCGTTCGGAACTGCAGTCCTCCGGTTTGAGCTCGGCGTCGGTGTCGGTCGACCTGACCGCTGGCGGCTCGGCCGGCTCCGGCGGGTCAGGTGCCTTCGCGAGCCCCCGCCAGGGCGCCGCGGAGCCGGGCAGGCCGGCTGGAGCAGTATCCATCGCCGACCCGGTGCCGGCCGCGCCGCGACACCGTGGCACCGGCGGCCGGAGCAGCACCCACTCCAGTGCCGGCCTGGACCGGTGGCTGTGAACACCTCAGAACAGGAGAGCAGATGACACAACCAGTGTCCTCGGTCGCCACCGGGCTGCCGGTCGCACCGAATCCGGCCATCGAATCAGGTGACAACACCAAGCTGAGCTCGAAAGCCTTTCTGCAGCTGCTCGTTGCGCAGTTGCAGTACCAGGATCCGAGCAAGCCGGTCGACACCTCGTCGTTCATGAACGAGACGGCCACCCTGACCCAGGTGCAGTCCTCGGAGCAGACCGCACAGGTCAGCCTCGACATGCTCGCGGCACAGCGCGCCCAGACCGCCAGCAGCCTGGTCGGGCACACCGTCTCCTACATCGGTGCCGACGGCCAACCGGTGACCGGCTACGTCTCGGCAGCAACCATCTCCACCGCCAAGCCGACCCTGAAGATCGGAACGGCCGATGTCGACCTGAGCCAGATCCAGCAGGTGCTGGCCACCGGCACCCCGTGATACGCCGCCCGCCGAGGGCTACCCGAACAGTCCCCACCAACCCCTGATCGAAAATCCATTCCTCCGAAGGAGAACCCCCATGCTTCGCTCGCTGTTCACCGGCATCTCGGGCCTGCGGGCCCACCAGCAGATGCTCGACGTCACGTCCAACAACATCGCCAACGTCAACACCGCCGGCTACAAGAGCTCCTCGACGGTGTTCGAGGACACCCTCAGCCAGACCATCTCCGGTGCCGGTGCCCCGGCAGGCGTCAACGGCGGCACCAACCCCACCCAGGTGGGCCTGGGTGTGCAGCTGGCCGGTACCTCGATCAACTTCTCCCAGGGCTCCAACCAGTACACCGGACGCACCAGCGACCTGCTCATCAACGGTGACGGCTTCTTCGTGCTGAACAACGGCGGCCAGCAGACCTTCAGCCGGGCGGGCTCGTTCAGCCTGGATTCGGCCGGTCACCTGGTCGCACCGGACGGGGCCATCGTGCAGAGCGCGACCGGCGGTGACCTGGACCTGTCAGCGCTCAGCAGCGGCACCTACAAGTCCTGGAGCGTCACCACGTCCGGCGTGGTCAACGGCGTGGACGCCACCGGAGCCACCACGGCGCTGGGCACCATCGCCATGGCCACCTTCGCCAACCCCGGCGGGCTGATGAAGAGCGGCGACTCGCAGTACCAGGCCAGCGCCAACTCCGGCGCCGCCCAGATCGGTGCACCGAACACCGGTGGCCGGGGCAGCCTGACGCCGGGATACCTGGAGATGTCCAACGTCGACCTCGCCGCGGAGCTGACCAACCTGATCATCTCCGAGCGGGGTTTCCAGGCCAACTCACGGGTGATCACCACCTCCGACGAGGTGCTGCAGAGCCTGATCAGCCTGAAGAACTAAGCACCGCCGAACACGGGCCCGCTGCCTCGCAGCGGGCCCGTGTTCGTTGGGCCACGGTGCTGCCCGACACCGGCCGGCAGGTGTCCCGGGCGCTCAGAAAACCGGCGTCCGTGCCGATAAGTAAAGCCAAGGAGGACCCACGGACGGGTCCTGGCGAACACCTGGATGGATCCGTTGATACTGCTGCGCCGGTTGGGTGGACCTGTGTTCACTCTCAACCCAGACCTGATCGAACGTGCCGAGGCGACGCCGGACACCGTGGTGACCCTCATCGGCGGCAACAAGTACGTGATCTGCGAGTCGCTGGACGAACTCGTCGAGCTGATCCGTGAGTACCGGGCCCGCATCATCGCCAGCGCCGAAGCCATGACGTCCGAGTCCACCCCGCACGCCGACGCCGGTCCGGCCCACCCCAGCGGTCACGCCCGGATCCGGGTCCTGTCAGCTGCCGTCTCGCCGGGCCAGCCGCCCGTGGTGCCGATCCGAAGGACGGATTCCTGATGGACCCCGCATTGATCATCGGGGTCGTCCTGGCGATCGTCGCGATCGTCGGCTCGGTGACGATGGAAGGCGGCAGCATCGGGGCGATCTTCCTGATCCCGCCGATGATCCTGGTGTTCGGCGGCACGATCGGAGCCGCTGTCGCGGGTGCGGTGATGCGCGATGTCAGCTCGCTGCCCAAGCAGCTGATCAGGGCGTTCACCGCCAAGACCCCGAAGACCGACGACGCGGTGGAGGTACTCGTCCGGCTGGCCGGCCGGGCCCGCCGTGAAGGCCTGCTGGCGCTGGAGTCCGAAGCCGAGCAGGTGGAGGACGAGTTCCTGCGCCGCGGCCTGCAACTGGCTATCGACGGCACCGATGCCGAGGAGGTGGCGATCATCCTGTCGACCGAGGTCGACACCAAGCGTGCCACCGACCGGGCGGCGGCCAAGCTGTTCGCCGACATGGGCGGCTATGCCCCGACCATCGGCATCATCGGAACGGTGCTCGGCCTGGTCAAGGTGCTGGGGCACCTGTCTTCGCCCGCCAAGCTGGGCGCCGAGATCGCCAGCGCGTTCGTCGCCACGCTGTGGGGCGTGATGAGCGCCAACGTGTTCTGGCTGCCACTGGCCAACCGGCTCAAGCGGGTCAGCGAGGCCGAGTGCGAGCAGATGGAGCTGATCATCGAGGGCATCCTGGCGATCCAGGCCGGCGCCAACCCACGGCTCATCGAGCAGAAGCTGCAGAGCCTGCTGCCGGCGAGCAACCGGACACCTGAGCGGGACGTCGCCTGATGAGCGCCCGACGCTCGCCCGCCGCCCGCCGCCGTGGTGGCGGGCATGCGGAGGAGCACGAGAACCACGAACGCTGGATGGTCACCTATGCCGACATGCTGACGCTGCTGCTGGTGCTGTTCATCGTGTTGTACGCGATCTCGCAGGTGAACACCTCGAAGTTCTCCGAGCTCAAGAGCAGCCTCGCCTCGGCGTTCAAGAACGGCCAGCCCTCGGTGCTCAGCGGCGGCAGCGGAATCGTCAACGGAGACTCAGCGGCCCAGCAGGCCAATCCGAACCTGCCGGTGTTCTCACCGGTCCAGCCACAGGCAAGCAAGGCGACCCCTGCCCAGGACCGGCAGGCCGCCCAGCGCGAGGTCGATGAGTTCAAGGAGATCGAAGCCGCCATCAAGGTGTCGCTGCACAAGCACGGCCTGGACGGCAACGCCGAATTCAGCATCGACGAGCGCGGCCTGGTGGTCACGGTGGTGACCAACGAGCTGGTGTTCTCCGGCAACAGCGCGGTACTCGAGCCCGAGGGCGCGGTCATCCTGAATGCGGTGCTGCCGCCGTTGCGGCGGGTCACCAACGAGGTCCAGGTCGACGGTCACACCAACCAGCAGAACGTCAGCACCGCCCCGTACCCCAGCGGCTGGGAGCTCTCCTCCGCCCGCGCCTCCTCGGTGGTGCGGTATCTGGTGACGCACGGGCCGATCGCGGCCAGCCGGTTGAGCGCGGCCGGATTCTCAGACCAACGACCGCTGGTGCCGGCCAGCGATCCGCGCTCGATCACCCGCAACCGGCGGGTCGACATCGTCGTGCTGTCCAAACTGCCCGCCGGTGTCCGCAGCCAGTTGCCCGCGCTCGGAAAGAGCGCCGGCAATGGCTGAGTTCGGCCCAGCCGGGCACTTCCCACCATGTCAGAGCAGGAGTTCCTCATGACCATGACCGCGACCGAGCGGCCTGACCGGATCGCCAACGAGGTCGCCACCAAGAATGCCAAGGGTGGCGCCAAGGGCGGCCCGGGCGATACCGGCAAGGCCAAGGGCAAGCAGCCGGGCAAGAAGAAGTCCAAGAAGATGAAGATCATCGTGCTGAGCGTGGTGCTGCTGATGCTCGGTGGTCTGGCCAAGTTCACGGTGTTGGCACCCTCAGCACCGGCCGGAGATGCCAAGCCGGTGCCCGGGCACGTGGTGGCGATGACCGACATGACGCTCAACCTGGCGGGCGGGCACTACCTGCGGATCAAGCTCGCCCTGCAGACCGTAGAAGGGACACCGGAAGAATTGGACACCAGTGAGGCAGCGCAGGCCGTGATCGATCAGTTCAGTGACCGCCCGGTGGCGGAGTTGACCGGTGAGGCGGCGCGGTTGAAGGCGAAGACCGAACTGCTCGGCAAGCTCCAGAAGGTCTATCCGAAGCAGATCATGGACGTCATCTACACGGAGTTCTTCACGCAGTAACCGACTTCCGCACGCTTCACGTCTCGCTTCCGGGCCTACCGCCCCGAAGATCTCAGCTGACCGGAGTTCCTCAGGTCTGCCCCGCTGCGGCCGAACGTTGTTCTGTGGCAACTTCTCCTTCGGCGCATATCGCACCGGTTCGCAGGCTCGTTCGGCGATCCGCCGAAGGCGAGGATGAGTCCGGAGCGGTGCCCTACGACTTCCGCCGGCCCACCAAGCTGTCGCGTGATCACGTCCGCGCCCTCCAGATGTGTTATGAGACCTACGCCCGGCGGGTGACGACGCTGCTCACCAGTGGCCTGCGGCAGCTCTGCCAGGTCCACCTGGTGGCCATCGAGCACCAGAGCTACGAGGAGTACATCGCCACCCTGGCGCCTACCACCATCCTCTCCGTGCTGGACATGGGCCCGTTGCCGGGCACCGCGCTGTTGGAGTTCTCGGTGCCCACCGCCCTGGCTTGCGTGGACTACCTGCTCGGCGGCCCGGGCGGCGAGCAACCGACCCGGCAGCTCACCGACCTGGAGAGCGGCCTGCTGCGCAACCTGATCGAGCAGATGCTCTCGGTGCTGCGCTACGCGGTCGAGCCGACCATCGGCCTGGACCCGGCGCTGCGCAGCATCGAATTCAACCCGCAGTTCGTGCAGGCCGCCGGCGCCTCTGACGGGGTCATCGTCGGGTCGTTCCAGATGCGGGTCGGCAACCAGGTCTGCGTCTCGACCTTGTGCATTCCGTTCGCCTCGCTGCTGCCACGGCTGCAGGTCGGCAAGGAAGGGCGCATCCAGACCGCCGGTGAGCAGCAGGCCGAGCAGCAGGCCGCTCGCCAGGTACGGGCGGCACTGGGCAACGTGCCGGTCGAGGTATCACTGAGCTTCCAGCCGGTGCAGTTGACCCCGAACGAGATCGTCCGGCTCGAACCCGGTGACGTGATCAACCTCAGGCACCGGGTCACCACGCCGCTGGTCGTGCAGTCCGGCGGGATCACCTTCGCCCACGCACTCGCCGGGCGGCAGGGCAGCCGGCTCGCCGGGCTGGTTGTCAGCAACGACAGAAGGAAGAACCCGTGACCCAGACCATGTCGACGAGCGAGCTCGCCCGCCAGGCGGCGCTGGCCGCCCTGGCGAACCTGCCGATCTCTGACCCGCTGGAACCGGGTGAACCCACCAGCGACCTCAGCCAGCTGCGCTTCGACGGGGTCGCCGTGACCGCGCGGTTCACCGGCAGCCGCAGCGGGGACGTGCTGATCGCGGTGGAGCGTGCGCTGACCGACGCCCTGCAGAACTCGCCGCTCGGTGCCCTGGACGTCTCGGCGGCGCTGGCCCCGGCACTGGCAGCCGCGGCCGGAGCGACCGGAACCGTGATGACCGGGCCGGGCCAGTCGCTGGATCCGGCGACCGCGCTGGCCGCGCTGCTCGGCAAGCCCGACGCATGGGTGGTTCCGCTTCTGCATCAAGGGGTTCCGCGGGCACTGGTGGGCGTCGTGATCACGGCTGCGCCGACCCCGGCCACGACGCAGACCCCGCACTACCCGAGCGCGGAAGAGCTGCGCGCCGGCGGTGCTGCCGGCGTGCCCGGCCCCCGGACCGCGCTGCGTAACGGCCTGGACCTGCTGCGCGACGTCAGCATGGACGTCACCGCCCAGATCGGCAGCACCCGGATGACGATCAGCGAGCTGCTCGCCCTCAACGAGGGGGCGGTGGTGGAGCTGGACCGGGCTGCCGGCGCACCGGCTGACCTGCTGGTCAACGGCCACCTGATCGCTCGCGGCGAGGTGGTGGTGATCGACGAGAACTTCGCCCTGCGGATCACCGAGATCGTCACCGACGAGACGGTGCCCCCCCGGTCGTGAACACCGTTGCCATCATCGGCCGGATGCTGCTCGCCCTGGTCTTCGTGCTGGGTGTGATGTGGCTGCTGGCCCGCTGGGCCCGCAAGCCGATGGGTGGCAAGACCGATCGGGTGATGACGGTGCTGGCCCGGCAGCAGCTGAGCCGGACCTCCTCGGTCACGGTGCTGCGGGTGATGGACCGGGCGCTGGTGCTCGGCGTCACCGAGCAGGGCGTTCAACTGCTCACCGAAACGGACCTGACGGCGATCGAGGACGCCCTCGTCACCGAGGCCGGAACGAGCCGGAGCTGGACCCGGATGATCTCCAGCGGCGATCCGGCCGCAGACGGCGGAGCGGACGTCGCCGAACCTTCCACCACCACCCGGCCCGAACTTGCGGCCCGGTCCGAACTTCCGTCCCGGTCGGGAGGACGGCGGCAGGCCGGCCGGCGGCAGGTGGCGGCGGGGTCACGCAGCATCGACGGATCGGTGCTCTCACCCAAGACCTGGCGCCAACTGGTCGGTGCCGCTCGCGAGCTGACGGTGCGGCGATGAGACGGTTGCTGGTGCTGCTGGTCCTGGCCGCCGGCTTGTTCGGTGCCGGGCTGCTGGCGGGTAGCGCCCCGGCCGTCGCAGGTCCGCTGGCGGCAACGGCGTCCCAGCGCTCGGCCGCGGTCCTCGACACCGCGGTCCTCGACACCGCGGTCTTGCCGGCCACCACCCAGGGCGGTGTCACGCGACTGGTTCCGAAGCTGGCACCGGTCGGGCCGACCGCCCCGAAGGGCCCGACCGGAACCGTCAACCTCGACATCAATCCCAAGCCCAGCACGTCGGTGAGCATCCTGCTGCTGCTCACGCTGCTGTCGGTCGCGCCGTCGATCCTGCTGCTGATGACCAGCTTCACCAAGATCTTCGTGGTGCTGGGCCTGACCCGGAACGCGCTGGGACTCAACGGCGTGCCGCCGAACCAGGTGCTGGCCGGGCTGTCGCTGTTCCTCAGCCTGTTCATCATGAGCCCGGTCGTGAAGAAGGTGAACGAGCAGGGCGTGCAGCCCTATCTGCACAACACCAAGAGCCAGTCCGTGGCGTTCAAGGACGGCATCGCGCCGATCCGGGACTTCATGCTGCAGCACACCCGCTCGGAGGAGATCGCGCTGATGCTGCGCGCCGGGCACCTGCCCAACCCGCCGACGCCGGACAAGCTCGAACTCACAACGCTGATACCGGCCTTCGTGCTCTCCGAACTTCGCTCCGCGATGATCATCGGTTTCGTGGTCTACATACCGTTCCTGATCATCGACATGGTCGTCTCGTCCTCGCTGATGTCGCTGGGCATGATGATGCTGCCGCCGGTGTCGGTCTCATTGCCCTTCAAATTGCTGTTGTTCGTGCTGGTGGACGGTTGGGGACTGATCATCAACGCCCTGGTCACCAGCTACTCCACCTAGCTACTCCACCCAGAGCTACCACTACCCAGCTACCACTACCCAGCTACCACTACCCAGCGAGACCGGCCCGCACCGTCGGACCGGCACCACCAGCACGCTACCGATCGACCCCAGAGGAGACAGAGCCGCGTGACCGACACCGCGATCGTGCACCTGGGCCTGCAGGCGATGCTGCTCACCTTCGAGCTGGCCGCACCGACGCTGCTGACCGCGCTGCTGGTGGGCTTCGGCATCTCGCTGTTCCAGTCGGCGACCCAGATCCAGGAATTCACGCTGTCCTTCGTGCCCAAGGCGATCGCGGTCGGCATCGCGCTGCTGCTGTCGGGCAGTTGGATGATGCACTCGATGGTGACCTTCACCGAGCAGCTGTTCAGCCAGATCCCGAGCCTGATCGGCTGAACCCGGCGTGAACATCGAGCTGGGCACCGCGAGCGTCGTGACGCTGCTGCTCGCCTCGATCCGGATCACGGCCTGGCTGGCGGTGGCACCGCCGTTCGCGACCGGCGGGGTGCCCCGGACGGTTCGGTTGATGCTGGCCGTCGGCCTGGCGCTGGCGGTCTCGAACACCGCCCGCGCGCATGCGCCGGCCGCCGAACTGGGCCCGCTGGTCACCAGCGCGGTCGAGCAGTTGCTGATCGGCGCCTCGCTCGGCTTCCTCACCCGGCTGCTGTTCAGCGCTGTGGAGGCGGCCGGCGCCCTGATCGACCTGACCGGTGGCTTCTCCCTCGCCTTCGCCTACGATCCGCTGTCGGCCTCGACGACGTCGGTCTTCGGCAAGTTCTACGGGCTGCTGGCCACCACCCTGATCTTCGCCACGAACGCGCATCTGGTCATCCTGCAAGGCTTCCTGCGAACGTTCAGCTCCTTGCCGCTGGATGGCACCATGTCACTGTCGCACCTGGACACCGAGCTGGTGCACGGGTTGACCGGGATGTTCGTGGCGGCCCTGCAGATCGCCGCACCGCTGATCGCGGTGCTGTTCCTGGCCGATGTCGCGCTCGGCCTGCTCAGCCGGATCTCGCCACAGCTGAATGTCTTCCAGGTCAGCTTCCCGCTCAAGATCATGCTGACCCTCGGCCTGGTCGGGCTCGGCTTCGCCACCATGCCCAGGATCGTCACCCAGCTCGGCAGCACCGCCGCATCGCTGATGATCCGGATCGGTACCGGCTGATGTCGGGCAAGCCGGCGGGGGAGAGGACCGAGAAGGCCACTCCGCGCAAGCTGAAGAAGGCCCGGCGGGACGGCCAGATCGGCCATACCCCCGAGGTCGGTTCCTGGCTCAGCGTGCTGGCGGCAAGCTTCGTGCTGCCCGTGGTGGCGCGCTCGTTGATGGACGATGCCCGCACCACCTTCGTACAGATCGGCTCGATCATCCACACCCCGGACACCGGCCGGGCGCTCGCGCTGACCCGCAGCGCGCTGATCTCGGCGGTGCTGGCGACGGCACCGCTGGCAATCCTGGTGCTGCTGACGTCGGTGGCCTCGGCGGCGATGCAGGGCGGCATCTGGATCGCACCCAAGCTGCTGGCCCCCAAGCTGTCCCGGCTGAACCCGCTCAGTGGCCTGAAGCGGATGTTCGGCCCTCAGGGGGTCTGGCAGCTGCTGAAGTCACTGGGCAAGCTCGCGGTGCTCACGGCCGTCACCTACTACTCGGTGCGTGAGCTGGTGCCGACCCTGATGGCCTCCGGATCGCTGCCGCTGGACTCGGTGCTGACGACCACGACCCGGGCGGCGCTGCGGCTGGTACGCCTCGGCGCCGGCGCCGGACTGTTGCTGGCCTTCGTCGACATCGCGGTGGTGCGCAGGCGCAACAACAAGCACTTGAAGATGACCAAGCAGGAGGTCAAGGAGGAGATGCGCAGCAGCGACGGTGACCCGTTGCTGCGCGGCGCCCTGCGATCACGCGCGCTGGCCATCAGCCGCAACCGGATGATGGCCGACGTGCCGACCGCCGACGTCATCATCGTCAACCCGACCCACGTGGCGGTGGCGCTGCGCTACGACCCGGCCCGGGGCGCGCCGCGAGTGGTGGCCAAGGGTGGCGACCATGTCGCGGCCCGGATCCGCGAACTGGCCGAGCGGAGCCGGGTGCCGATGGTCGCCGACATCGCGCTGGCCAGGACGCTGTACCAGACCTGCGAGATCGGCCAGGAGATCCCGGCGGACCTGTACCAGGGGGTGGCGACCGTGCTGGCATTCGTGATGCGCCTGAAGCGGCGGGGTTCGGCGGCCGGCATCCATCGGATGCAGCAGGCCTGAGCGCCCGGTGCGGCGTCCCGCGGCAGCACGTGTCCCGCGGCAGCACTACCCACGCGGAGGCCGCCTGCCCGACCAGCTACCGGTCCGACCAGCTACCCGGTCCGACCAGCTGGTGCTACCAGCGGTTGGGGTCGTTGCGGATCACATACTTGCGAAAGAAGACACCGGTGCCCCCGCACAGCTCGCCGTCCCGGCGCTGAAAGTGCACCATGTCGGCGGTATCCGCCGGCGTGAACGTCTGGTTGCACCGATCGCAGCATGCTTCTCTGAGATCGGGGTCCAGCCGCTTCCGGTTGGACTCTGACATCGGTATCTCCTTCGCCCCTGCTTTTGTACGCACCCTCCTACATCGGCCTCCGGCCGCCGCGGATTAGCCATTACCGGGTTGGGCCCGGCTCAGGTCGACCCCGCCGGTGCCGATAGAACCACTGCCAGGACGGTGACAAGCCGCGGACCACGGACCGGTCCGCACAGCAGGACAGCTAGCTGACCTTGTCGCCGCGATGAGCTTGTAGGTGTGCGTGAATTCCAGACGGTTGAGCCAACTGGCGGTGCCGATCGGCGTCGTCGCCATCATCCTGATGATGGTGGTGCCGGTCCCGTCCGCGGTTCTCGACTTCCTGATCGCCCTCAACATCACCGGCGCGCTGCTGATCGTGCTGGTCAGCATGTACGTCCAGCGGCCCCTGGACTTCTCCAGCTTTCCCTCGTTGTTGCTGGTGGCAACCCTGTTCCGGCTCGCCCTCAACATCTCCGCCACCCGCCAGGTGCTGGGCAAGGGTTACGCCGGCCAGGTGATCAATGCCTTCGGGCACTTCGTCATCGGTGGCTCGCTGGTGATCGGGCTGGTGATCTTCGCGATCCTGCTGGTGATCCAGTTCGTGGTGATCACCAACGGTGCCGGCCGGGTCGCCGAGGTCGGTGCCCGGTTCACCCTCGACGCGATGCCCGGCAAGCAGATGGCCATCGACGCCGACCTCAACTCCGGCCTGATCGACGAGAGCGAGGCGCGCCGGCGCCGGATCGAGGTCGCCTCCGAGGCGGACTTCTACGGCTCGATGGACGGTGCGTCGAAGTTCGTCAAGGGCGATGCCATCGCCGCGATCATCATCACGGTGATCAACCTGGTCGGCGGCATCGCGATCGGCATCCTGTCCCAGCACCTGTCGGTGACCGAGGCGGTGGCCAAGTACAGCCTGCTCAGCGTCGGTGACGGCCTGGTCTCCCAGATCCCGGCGCTGCTGCTCTCGGTGGCCACCGGCCTGATCGTGACCAGGGCCAGCGGGTCCAGCGACCTGGGCACCGCGGTGGCCACCCAGCTGAGCAGCCAGCAGCGTGCCATGCAGATCGCCGGTGGCGCGGCCCTGGCGCTGTGCCTGGTCCCGGGGCTGCCCAAGCTGCCGTTCCTGGTGGTCGGCGGGGCATTGCTGATCACGGCCCGCCGGATCGCCGCGACGGCGAAGGCGGAGGAGGCCAAGCTCGGCGGCCCGGTGGCCGCAGTTGTGCTGCCTAGCGTGGACAGCGCCGAGGCGATCCTGGAGGACCTCGCGGTGGACCCGCTCGAGCTGGCACTGTCCTCGGACATGATCACCCTGGTCGACGGGATCGGGGCCGACCTGCTGGACCGGGTCCGCGCGCTGCGCCGCAAGCTCGCCCTGGAACTCGGCGTGGTGATGCCGCCGGTCCGCACCCGGGACAACTTCGACCTGCCCGCCTCGACCTATGCCATCAAGCTCAACGGCGTCGAGGTGGCGCGCGGCCAGGCGCCGGCGGGAACCGTGCTCGCGATCGGCGACGGCCTGGAGAACCTGCCCGGCACCGCCGGGTCCGAGCCGGTATTCGGCTTGGCGGGCAAGTGGATCGGCACCGAGCTGCGCGGGCAGGCCGAACTGCTCGGCGCCACCGTGGTGGACCGCTCGTCGGTGATCATCACCCACCTGTCCGAAGTGGTGCGCAACCACGCCAGCCGGCTGCTCGGCCGCGAGGAGGTGGCGGCACTGACCAAGTCGATCAGGCGAACCCACCCGGTCGTGGTCGAGGACCTGACCCCGGCGATGTTGAGCCTGGGCGAGATCCAGCGGGTGCTGCATGCCTTGCTGGAGGAGGGCGTCCCGATCCGTGACCTGGTCCGGATCTTCGAAGCGCTGTCGCTGGCGGCTAAGGCCGGTACGGAGCCGGACCGGCTCGTCGAGGCGGCCAGGCTGGCGCTGGCACCGGCCATCACCGCCGCGCAGACGGTCGGCGGCACGCTGTCGGTGCTGATGCTCGATCCCCGGATGCAGCAGAGCCTGCTGGAATCGGTCCGTCCTTCCGACACCGGTGTTCAGCTGCTGCCCGGCCCGGACCTGGTGGAGGCCCTGGTCACCGACACGGCGCGGCAGTACCAGCTGATGCTCGAACGGGGAATCCGCCCGG
>NZ_DASVQG010000338.1:0-14940 GCF_036389215.1 Jatrophihabitans sp. | reverse complement strand
CCAGCCCGGAGCCAGGATGAAACGTATGCTCGCGTGCCGGTACCGGTCCGGGCTCAGCGACACCGGTTCGCCCACCGCGCTCGCGACCACAGCAGACACCAGGTCCATTCCGGTGGCGAGCTGGACGAGGTCGGGGATCATGCCGCCGGCCAATCGCGGATTGACCTCGATCACCACCGGGCCGCGGCCGGTCAGTCGGGCTTCGGTGTGTGCTGCCCCGAAGCCGAGCCCGAGTGCCTGCAACGCCCTCAAGGCCAGGGTACCGAGGGCTGCCCGGTCCGCCTCGCTGAGCACCGCCGGCACGTCGTGGCCCGTCTCGACGAAGTGCGGCGGCCTGCCAAGGCGCTTGGCGACGACCGCCACGACCTGCCTGCCGAACGTTTCGACGGAGAACTCCTCGCCCCGCACCAGCTCCTCCACCAGCACCGAGCGCGGTACCGCGGCGCCGCGCTCGTCGGTGGCACTGGCAAGCAGCGCGCCGGCGTGGTCGGCGACCTCGTTGAGGGTGGCGCACATCAGCACCCCGACCGAGCCCGAACCGGTGACGGGCTTGACGACGACCGGCAGTCCGATCGTGCCGGCCAGCCTGATGGCGCTGGCCACGTCGCCGGCGCGGCCGTAGGCCGGAATCCGAACTCCGCCGGCGGCGAGTGCCGCCCGCTGTCGGTCCTTGAGCCGGCAGCGTCGCACCGCCTCCGGGTCCGGGCCGGGTAGGCCCAACCGAGCGGCGGCTTGCGCGGCCAGGACGGTGAAGTGGTCCGAGCTCGTCGTCACGGCGGCGAGCCGGCCGCGCAGGCTTCGGCAGACCTGCACCACCTGCTCCAGGTCGCCGGTGTCGAGCAGTTCGCAGTGCAGCCCGTCGTCGAGCAGGTAGGGATAGCGAGCCGGGTCAGCCGCCAGCACCACCGGGCGCAGGCCGCGCTCCCGGGCCCGGGCGCAGAACTGCCTGCCCGAGCCGGTGGTGTTGCTTTCCACCAGCGCGAACCAGCCCTCGCTCATGCCGACCTCCGCGGTCCGGTGAGTTGCGCGACCGCGGATTCGAGTTTCCGTTCGGCCTGGTGAACCCGATGCTCGACGGCTTGCCGCCGGCCGATCAGCTCGATCAGCTCAGCGCGTGCCTCTGCCCAGCTCTGATCGAACATTCCGGGGCCGCCGCCCGCGGTGGCCGCCGCGACCAGCTTGTCGAGGTCAGCTGTGTCACCGACGACGTCCACGTCGCCGATCTCATAGAGCTCGTCGGTACCGTTCGGCTGGTGCCGTTCGGACCCCGCGATGCTCACCCGCAGCTGGGTGTCGCCACGCGCGATGGCGTCTCGTACCGCCGCGCCGACCAGGGAGTGCGCCCGCCGGAACGGCACCCCGGCGCCGACCAGCCGGTTCGCCAGTGCGGTGGCGCCCACGAATCCCTGCTCGGCTCGCTCGCGCATCCGCCCGGCCACCGGATGAGCACCGGACACCACCGCCTGTGCCAGGCACACGACATCGGTCACCGCGGACAGGCCCGGCCAGATCGCCGAAACGGCCTCGGTGCCGACCTCGACGGAGTTGGTGAACGGCGCCGCTCGGATGATCGTGGCGGCGGCGCTCCAGGAACCGATCGCGATTCCAGCCCGGGCCCGCAGATGCTCCAACAGGAAAGCGTTGCGCTTCTGCGGCATGGCCGAACTACCCCCGACCAGGCGATCCGGGAACTCGATCAGACCGAACTCGGCGCTGCTCCACAGCTGCAGGTCGGCCGCCAGCCTGCTGACCGTCAGCGCCGCGCCGGCGGCTGCCGCCAGCATCCGCAGCGCGGTGTCGCGGCTGGCGACGGCGTCCAGCGCGTGCCGCGGTGGCCTGCTGAAACCAAGCAGCTCGGCAGTGCGGGAGGCGTCGATGCCGAGGTCGGTGCCGGCCACCGCACCCGCGCCCAGCGGGCACCGGTCCAGGCAGTCCAGAGCCTGCTGCAATGCCAGCGCGTCGCGTTCCAGGGCGAAGGCGACGCCGAGCAGGTACCAGCCGTAGGTCGCGGGCATGGCGGCCTGGAAGTGCGTGTAGACGGGCATCAGCACATCACGGTGTGCGCGCGCCCGGGCCAGCAGCACCGCCGACAGTCGAGCGATCTCGGCGAGCAGTTCCAGCGAGACGGCCCGTAATCGGAGCGCGGTCGTCGTCGCGGTCAGGTCGTTGCGCGAGCGCCCGCAATGCAACCGGCCGCCGGTATCGAGGCCGAGTTGCTGGATCAGGTATGCCTCGTAGGCGAGGTAGGTGCCTCGCGGCGCGGGCAGGCCGGCCAGCGGAGCGAACCGCTCCTGCCGCAGCGCCGTGATCCGGCCCGCCAGCGCACCGGCCTGGCTCGGGGTGATCAGATGCTGCTCAGCCAGCATCACCAGGTGAGCCAGGTCCACGGTGCAGATCAGGTCGAGGTCAGGGATCGACACGGTGTCGCTGCCGTAGACCAGCCGCGCCACCCGGGGACTGACGGTCGCGGTCAACCTGCCGGCCGGCTCCGGCCGGCTCACGATGCGATCTCGCTGGTGTGGTGCGATCCGGCCGCATCCGGCAACGGCTGGCGCGCCAGCACCTGCTGGAGGCTTCGCCGAGCCCAGGGGTAGTAACTCCAGGACGGTCCCACCAGCAGCGGGTGCCGCACCCGGGTGGGCACCATGGCCGGCGGCAGGTGGTCCCGTCCAGCGATCCAGCCATCGTCGTACACCGTCTCGAGGTAGCGGTAGCCCTCGTCAGGCAACATCACCACACAGCGCCGATCGGGATGGCGGCCAGCCCACCACCGGCCGACTCGGTACGCCGCACCGCTCGTCGGGCCGTGGAAGAGGGCATGCTCACGGTGCAGTTGCCTGGTCGAGGCGTACGCCTCGGCCGCGCTGATCCAGTGAACCTCATCGAAGATCCGATGATCCAGGTTCGCCGGCAGCAGGCTGTTGCCCAGCCCTCGTAGCTCGCGCCGGCCGTGCTGAGCGCCGAAGAGCACGCTGTGCTGGGTGTCCACGCCAATCGCCTGAACGCCGGGTTCGGCCTCGCGCAGGCGCGAGACGGTACCGCACATCGAGCCGCCCGAGCCGACTGGGCCGACGACGCAGCCGATGGTGCCGAGGCTGGCGCGCAGGTGGTCGGCGACGATCGAGTACGACGCCGGATTGTCGGGATTGCTGTACTGCCGCGGGCAGAAACTGTCCGGCCGTGCGGCCATCACCTCGGCCACCCGGTGCAATCGCGCCTGCTGGAATCCGCCGGCCGGTGCGGGCTGTTCACAGATCTCTATTTCGGTGCCCAGGTCCGCCAGTCGCCGCCGCAGGCTCGCATCGATCACGGGATCGCTCACCATCACGAACGGCCGCCGCAGCAGCGCACATTGCATGGCCAGCGCGAGGCCGAAGGTTCCCGACGTGGTTTCCACCACCACGGTCTGCGGGCCGATCTGGCCGCGCGCGGCGGCAGCCAGCAGGATGTGGCGCGCGGGCACCATCTTCATGAGCGTGAACGCCGCTGCGTAGAGGTTGCCGCCCAGGTGTACCACTCGTGGCAGCAGCTGAGCCTGCGTGACCTCGGTGAACACCTGCTGTGTCATGAGCTCCCCTGGCGGCATCGCCCCGGGCGGCGGTGGGGACGTGGCCACCATGCTGTGGCCAACCACCCGGGGGTTCTGCTCAGTTCTGATCAGGCGCTGCGACTGGGGCCAGAGCTTCCCCCGGGGGGTGCTCAACAGTGAACAGCCGACCGGCGGCACCCGGCTTAACGTCGGCCCCGACAGCCACGCGGCTACCGAGTGGCCGATCGAGCCCGGAGCAAGGAGGAAACGCATGAGCGGTGATACCACCGGATCCTCGGTCCTACCGGACATCGACAAGGAGATCCTCGACATCGTCCGGCAGGTGCTCGGCCGCCAGGACGTCGACCTCGACGACGAGCTGTTCGACAAGGGCGCGACATCGCTGAGCTTCGTCCGCATCCTGGCCCGGATCAGGCAGGACTACCGCGTCACGATCTCGCCGCTCAGCTTGCCCGCGGCCACCGCGCGGCATCTTGCCAGCAGCGTCGCGGCTGGATCGTCGGCCACCGCACAGACAGGAGATGACACATGACCGAGACGGTCGCGCGTAGCTTCGAACTCACCGATGCCGAGCTCCGGCAGTTTCACCGGCAAGGGTTCTTCGGCCCCTTCGACGTGTACGAGCCTGCCCAGATGCAGCAGACCTGGCGCCGTGAGCGGATGCGGGTGCTCGACCGCAGCCATGCGGCGTACCGGGAGGAGGCGGCGCAATCCGGAAACACCAACATCTCCAACTATGACCGGCACCTCGATGTGGACTTTCTCGCCGACCACGTCACCCATCCGAAGATCGTGGACAGGGTGTCCTCGGTGCTGGGACCGAACGTGCTGTGCTGGCGCACCGAGTTCTTTCCGAAGTATCCGGGTGATGAGGGCACCGATTGGCACCAGGCGGACACCTTCGCCAACGCCTCCGGCTCGCCGCAGATCCTGTGGCCCGGCAACGGTGTGCACTTCGGCGGAACGCTGACCGTCTGGACGGCCTTCACCCCGGCCACCGAGCAGACCGGCTGCCTCCAGTTCATTCCCGGCAGCCACCAGACGATGTTCTACGACGAGACCAAGAAGATGCATTACGACCCGTCGCGGATCAACGCCGAGACCAAGTCCGGAGTGCCGCGCGGCTTCTTCGGATATGACTACCGCGAGTTGCAGATCGACGAGGACTTCGCTCCTGACGAGTCGCGAGCGGTGTCCATCGAGATGCGTCCGGGCCAGGCCGTCATGTTCTGGTCGACGCTGATGCACGCCTCCTGGCCGCACAGCGGCCAGAGCGATCAGATGCGATTGGGCTTTGCCGCACGCTACGTTCCCACCTCGGTACGGGTGTATCCCGATACCGAGGAGATCGTCGAGTACGGCGGCAGGGTCAGCCTCGAGCGGTTCGGCTCGGTGCTGGTCAAGGGTGTCAACGAGTACACCCACAACACCATGGTCACCGAAACCACGACGGGCCACCCGTTCCGGACCAGGTGATCTCACCGGCCCCGCGGCACTCGATGTCGGCCTGCCCCTCGGCGGTCACCCGATCCGCTACCAAGCAGGGGAGTAATGGATGCTAGCCGAGCGCTCCGGCCTTCCGGTGACGACCCGGGTCGCGCTCATCGAGCTGGCACGGGCGTTGCTGGAGTTCCGCCCGGCACTCGGGATGGGGATAGCGATGCCGGTCCCCACCGGCTCGCTGCTCGGTCGGATCGCGCGCTGGCTCGGACTGCCGGAGCTGGCACCGCCGGAGCAGGCCGGACCGCTGCCGCTCCCGCTCGCGGCCGGCTGGCTGCGCCTGAGCGAGCAGGCGTTGCGAGCAGAACCAGCCGTGCTCGAGGTCGATCCGGGCGCTGCCGAGCGTGTCGTTCAGGCAGTACTGAGCGACTGCGCCGCCGGCTGGCTGGATCCCGGCCCGGTTACCAGCTTCGACGGGGTCCGGCTTCGCAGCTACGTCCACGGGCGGCCGCAGGATCCACCGGTAGTCATCGCCTCGGCGTGCGGGATGCCCGCGGAGCTCTGCGAACCATGGATGCGAGCGCTGTCGCGCACCCGCCGGGTGATCACCTGGGAAACCCGGGGCTTGTTCAGCGGGCCTGCGACAGCGTCGGACTTCGACACCATGGCAGCCGGCCTGCCGGCGCAGGCCGCCGACCTGATCGCGGTACTCGATCATCATCGGGTTTCCTCCGCCCACGTAATGGGAATGTGCGGCGGCGCCGTCGTGGCCCTGGCGGCGGCGGCTTCGCGGCCGGATCGAATCAGCTCGTTGAGCCTCTGGCACGGTGATTACGAACTCGGTTCGCCGGTACCGAAGACCGCGCATCAGCAGAACCTGAAAGCTCTGATGCTGATGGCCGAGAGCAGCCGGTCCGATGCGGCGGCCATCAACAGCGCTCTGAGCAGCGTCGCGTTGGCAGGTGCGGAGGACCGAGCGAGCACGATCAGCTACCCCTACCTGGACGACGAACTGTTCTTCCGGTATTGCGTGCTCACCGGTGCTCTGATGTCGGCCGATGTCGCGTCGCTGCTCGGCAGCGTCAGCCAGCCGGCGCTGGTGATCACCAGCGATGACGACGACACCGCCCATCCGGCCGGCTCGCACGCGGTCGCTGAGCGGCTTGCCGGCGGCCACCTGCACGTCGAGCCACACGGTGATCACCTCTCGGTGTTCGCGGCCTCTGACCGGCTGTGCCTCGTACTCGAAGACTTCCTGGACGGGATCGACAACGAGGTGGCTGCGTGAGCGAGCACACGGAGATCGACTGCCGGCTGCGGGTCGCGCACGAGGACTTCATCATGCAGAACCACGTCGTGCACGGGGTATCCGTGCTGCCCGGCGTTGCTCTGATCGACATCGTCTACCGGGTGCTCCTGGCCAGTGGAACGGATGCGGCCGCCGTGACGCTGCGCGATATCCGCTTTGCCGAACCGGTCTGTACGCGAGCCGGCCTGGACCGGGAGCTGAGAGTCCTGGTAGGAACGGCCGTCAACGGCAGCCCGCACCCGGTTCGGGTGGACAGCCGCTGGAGCACGGGCGAGCAGGACTGGCACGAGAACGCCCGTGCCGAGCTGATCGTCGGGCCCCCGCAGCCGCCGGCGTACCTGGACCTGACCCGGTTCGGCGCTCCGGAGCCGGGTGACGCGATGGCACGTTTCTACCAGCGCACCGCGGGCGAAGGTATCCGGCACGGGCTTGCGATGCGCTGTAGCGGTGAGGAGCGGCGCGACCGACAACGACTGCTGATGCGGTTACGGCTGGATCCGTCCTCGGCACGCTTCGACAGCAGCTTTCACCTGCACCCGGCGAAGATGGACGCCTCGACGCTGGTCGCCTTCGGTCAGCAACTCGACGTCGGAACCGAGCCGTTCATCCCCTTGCACATCGCCTCACTGCGGGCGATGGCGCCACTGGGATCGCAGGTGCAGGTGTACGTGCCGCAACCGGAACGGCAGGCGACGAGCGGCGATCTGGTTGGCAACGACTACTGGATCACCGACGACGAGGGCCGCGTGCTGGTCGAGATAGTCGGCATGTCCTGCAAGCGTATCCGGCATCCCGAGCTGATCACCCGGCTGGTGGAGCCGGCTGCCGTCATCGGCCCGCCAGCTGGCTCGATGCCGCTTGCTGGGCCACGGCTGAAAACCGCACCGAAGCCTGAGTTGCGGGCCTACCTGCGCGAACGGATCGGCGCGCGGATCGGCCTGCCGCCCGATCAGGTGGCAGACTCGGCCGGCTTCTATGACCTCGGCCTGGAGTCGGGTGACCTGCTGCGCCTCGGCGAGGAACTGGAGGAGGTGACGGGCGCTTCGCTCTACCCGACGCTGCTGTTCGAGTTCGGAACCATCGCCAGCCTCAGCGATCACCTGTACAGCGAGTACCACATCACGCTGCCAGCCGCGAGTGGCACGGGGCCGAGCCTGGATCCGGTGCGGCCACCTGCTGCTCCCCAGACTCCCCACGCGGATGCCTGGTGTGCGCGGCCCCGGTGGCAGGCTGCCCCTGCCGCACCCGGCGGCCCGCCCGCCTCGCTGCTCGTGGTGGGCGCGGACGCGGCGTTGATCCAGGCCCTGCGCGAGCGCCACCCAGCGGTGCTGGGGCTCGGCACCGGTGACATCGACCGGCTGGCCGCCGACCCGGCAGACGGAGGCACCGGTTACGCGCTGATCGCTACCGGCTCGTCGCTGCCGGAACACCAACCGCTGTCGCAGCAGGCTGCGATCACCCTGTGGCGGCTCGGGACAGCACTCGTGCGGGCCCGTCCGACGGCCACGGTGCCGATCCTGGTGATCACCTCTGCCACCCCCGAGGGCCAGGCGCTGGCCGCCCTGGCAGCCACGATGAGCGCCGAGGCGCCGCAGCTGGCGATCCGCTGTGTCGAGGCCACCGATGTGGACCTGGCCGAAACCGTGCTGACCGAGTTGGGTGACAGCGGTTGCGAGCCGGCAGTCCGGTATGACCGCAGCGGCCGTTCGGTGCGCCGCTGGGCGCCGGTGCGGCTGGTGCCGGATGGCAGCGCACCACCTCCCGACGGGGTATACCTGATCGCCGGCGGTGCTGGTGGCATCGCGGCGCTGCTCGTCGACCAGCTCGCCGCCCGCGGCCGTCCGCGCCTGGTGCTGCTGGGCCGCAAGGCGCCGGACCAAGCGCTCGATCGCCGCATCGACCAGTGGCTCGCCGCGGGTGTGCAGGTCACGTACCTGGTTGCCGACATCGCCGATCTCGGTCAGGTCGAAGCCGCCTGCGCCCAGGTCCGGGCGACGTTCGGGCGCATCGACGGGGTGTACCACTGTGCGGGCGAACATCGCGACGGGCTGTTCTTCCGCCGGGACGCTGCCGATCTGACCCGCACCTCGGCTGCCAAGATCGCCGGCACGGTGAATCTCGACCTGGCGACGGCCGCCGACCGGTTGGCGTGTTTCGTGCTGTTCTCATCGCTGTCAGCGGTGCTGCCCAACGTCGGGCAGGCCGATTACGCCTATGGCAACGCCTTCCAGATGGCTTTCGCCGAGCAGCGCTCGGCCAGGGCCGACCGCTGGGGACGTACCCTCGCGATCGGATGGCCGCTGTGGGCCGACGGCGGCATGCGCGTGGCAGGGGCAGAGATCGCCCGCGCGAGGCAACGATCCGGCATGACTGTGCTGCCCACCGCCGCCGCGATGGATATCCTGACCGCCGCACTCGCAGGCGAGGATGCGGTGCTCGCGGTGCTGTACGGCGATCCTGGCCGGATCGGCGCGGTACTTCCGGCAGCTGACACGTCTGCGGCTGGTCACCGGGTCGTCTCACCGGCGGCCGGCCCAGTGGGGTCCGGCGATGCCGATCAGCACGACGCCATCGCGGTGATCGGCATCGCCGGGCGTTACCCGGCAGGTGCGGACCTCGAGGAGTTCTGGACGAGCCTGGCCTCAGGGCGAAGCGCGATCACCGAGGTGCCGGCCGAGCGATGGGACCATCCCTCGATCTTCGATGCCGATCCGGGCGCATCCGGTCGGACCTACGGTCGCTGGGGAGGATTCCTCGACGGTATCGAGCGGTTCGACGCAGCCTTCTTCGGCATCTCGCCCAAGGATGCCGAGCGGATGGATCCGCAGGAGCGGCTGTTCCTCACCACTGCCTGGCACACCTTCGAGAACGCCGGCTATGCCCCGACCGAGCAGGCCCACCTCGCCGTCGGGGTTTTCGTCGGCGTCATGTGGAACCATTACCAGCTCTACGCTTCCGAGGACGGCGGGGTCGCCCCTACCGCCATGCACGCGGCTGTCGCCAATCGGGTTTCCTACTGCCTGAACCTGCGCGGCCCCAGCCTCGCGGTGGACACTGCCTGCTCGTCCTCGCTCACCGCCATCCACCTGGCGATGCAGAGCCTGCTCACCGGTGACTGCGAACTTGCGCTGGCGGGTGGAGTGAACCTCGCCGTGCATCCGCAGAAGTACCTGCAGCTGGCTCAGGGCCGGTTCCTGTCGACCGACGGCCGCTGCCACAGCTTCGGGGCGGATGCCACCGGGTACGTGCCCGGCGAGGGTGTCGGCGCCGTCCTGCTGAAACCGCTGAGCCGGGCGATTGCCAACGGCGACCACATCTGGGCAGTGCTGCGGGCCAGCGCGCTGAATCACACCGGCCGCACCAGCGGATTCACGGTGCCGAGTCCGGCCGCCCAGCGGTCGCTGGTGCGGGCGGCACTGGACCGGGCCGGCTGGGAGCCGAACAGTATCGGCTACGTCGAGGCGCACGGCACCGGCACCTCGCTCGGCGATCCGATCGAGATCGAAGGGCTCAGGCAGGCGTTCGGAACCGACCGCACGACGCCCTGCCCGATCGGCTCGGTGAAATCCAACATCGGGCATGCCGAGAGTGCCGCGGGCATCGCCGGCCTGACCAAGGTGCTGCTGCAGTTGCGGCACGGCCAGCTCGTGCCCTCGCTGCACGCCGACCCGCTCAACCCGCAGATCGACTTCGCCGCGGCCGGCTTTCAGGTGCACCGCAAACTCACCGACTGGCTGCCGCGGCCGGGCTATCGCCGCCGGGCTGGTATCAGCGCCTTCGGCGCCGGCGGTGCCAACGCGCACCTGCTGGTCGAGCAGGCACCCGACCGGCCGGCTCGGCGATCCGTGCCCGGGCCGCAGCTCGTGGTGCTGTCCGCCCGTGACGAGAGCGGTGTGCGCGATGCTGCCCGGGCCTTGCTGGATCACCTGGAGCAAGACCGGCATCCGCACCCCAGCTCGACCGGATGGCCCGGCACTGTTCGGGCTGCCGTGGCCGAGAGCGCCGGCATCGATGGTGCCGAGGTGCAGCCCGACGACAGCCTGGCCGACCTCGGCATCGACGCCTCCGGAGCGCGACGGCTGGCGGCGCTGCTGGGCCTGGGACCGGTGTCGCTGGACGACAGCGTCGGCGAATTAGCTGCCAGAGCAAGCGCAACCGTGCCGGCCGGCACGGATGCCGGGTCCAGCGAGCCGATCGGCCTGGCCGACCTGGCCATGACCCTTCAGCTCGGGCGGGTTCCGATGACGAGCCGGTTCGCCGCCTGCGTAGGTGATCTCGACCAGCTCCGGGAGCGGCTCGCCGCCTTTCTCGGGGGCGAGCAGCCTGTCGGCCGGTGGTGGACCGGGCGTTGCGATGGCAGCTCGGAGCAACCGGAGCCCGAGCCGCCCGCCGATGATCTCGATGCCGTGGGTGCCTTCTGGGCCCGCGGCGGCGAGGTCGACTGGAGCGCCCGCGCGGAGCCGACCGCGCGCCGGATCCCGCTGCCCGGTTACCGTTTTCGGGAGGAGCCGTTCTGGATCGGCCGCTGGCGCGCGGCCCGTGACGTGCACCCTTCCACGGCGGAAACCGGGTCGGCGCACCTGCCGGTCACCGTAACCGGGCTTCCGGCTGCCGGCCCGCCGGCACGGGAGCTGGCAACGCCGGCCGGGCCGATGCCGGCACCGGCCGCGCCGGAGGAGGCGGCAGGTACGCCGGTGACGCTGCGCAGGCTGGACGGCGGGATCGCGCTGCTGTCGATGCAGGCCGGAGCGAACATGTTCGACACGGTCCTGCTCGACGGACTGCGGTCGGCCTTCACCGAGATCGCTGGGGACGACTCGGTACGTGCAGTGGTGCTGACCGGAACCCCCGAGGTCTTCAGCATGGGTGCCACCCCGGACGGACTGCTGCGCCTGGCAGGTGGCGACAGCCGGTTCACCGATCACCCCTTCATGTACGAGGGATTGCTCCGCTGTGACCGCCCGGTGATCACGGCCATGCAAGGACACGCCTCCGGCGGGGGACTGGCTTTCGGCCTGTTCGCCGACCTGGTCGTGCTGTCGCGGCAGGGCATGTACAGCGCCAACTTCGTCACTCTCGGCTTCACGCCCGGCATGGGCGCGAGCTTCGTCCTCGAGGAGCGGCTCGGAGCAGCCATCGCCCGCGAGCTGATGTTCACCGGCCGGTCGCTGTCCGGCGCGGAGCTGGCAGAGCGCGGCGCAGCGGTGCGGATCGTCGACGCCTCGCAGGTGATGCCGACCGCACTGGGCCTGGCCCGCTCGATCGCGCAGAAGGACCCCGGACCGGTACGGGTGCTGAAGCGTGATCTGGCCGGCCGGAGCCTGCAGAAGCTGGCTGAGGTCATTCAGCGCGAGAGCGACATGCATGACGCTGTCTTCGGTCCCGAGTCGGCAGCTCGGATAGCGGAGCACTTCGCCAAGGTAGCGGGTTTCCGGGCACCGGCCGGGTCGGCGGGGCCTGGACCGGCCGACGCCGGCGCCGCTGATCCCGGCGCAGCTGCGCCGCGCGATGCCGCTGCGGTTACCTTGTCCGCAGTGCCCGAGGCAACGATCGCCGCCGCTCCGGCCGGTGCGGCCATTCCCACCCCGGCAGCGGTCGCCGGCACCATCCGGGCCGTACTGTCGTCCGCGCTGTATCTCGAACCCTCCGCCATTGATGGGCAATCCACCTTCCATGAGCTCGGCCTCGACTCGGTGGGCGCGGTCGAGCTGGTTCGTGACCTGAACCGGGCCTACGGCCTCGACCTTGAATCGACGTCGGTATACGACCATCCGACGGTGGATCGGCTGGTGGCATTCGTGCTGGACGGCCTTCGGCGCGACCGGGCGCTGCTGGCCGCCGCGACCGCCGCTGAACCGGCGCCCGCGGCCGCGGAGCCCGGCGCGCCTCGGGAAGCCGGCGAGCACGTTCCAGCTCCTGCACCGTGGACATCGGCGCAGAGCCCGTTCCAGACACCGGCGGGCACCGTCGTGCTCAGCGCGACCGTCGCGCAAGGCCGGCCCCGCCCGGTGCCCACGATCCCCGAGCCGCCGGCCGGTCAACCGGGCGGTGAGGACCGCGGGTCCGGGGAGCACCTGACCGATCAGGACGGTGCCATCGCGGTGATCGGCATGTCCGGCCGGTTTCCCGACGCCGCGGACCTCGCCGGTTACTGGCGCAACCTGTGCGCCTCGCATGACAGTGTCCGGGAGGTACCTGCGCAGCGGTGGGATATCGCGGAGTTCTATGACCCTGACCGGCAGGCAGCCGGCCGCACCTCCAGCAAGTGGGCCGCGCTGTTGGATCGGGTGGACGAATTCGACCCGCGGTTCTTTCGACTCTCGCCACTGGAGGCGGAGGCGATGGACCCCCAGCAGCGGCTGTTCCTGCAGACCGCCTGGTCGAGCGTGGAGGATGCCGGTTATGCCGTCGATGACGGGCAGAGCCGGCGCTGGGGAGTGTTCGTCGGGTGCGCCGCCGGCGATTACCAGGAGCTGCTGCGCCAGGCCGGCCAGGATGAGACGGCGCACGCCTTCCTCGGCAACTCCAGCTCCGTGCTGGCCGCCCGGGTGGCGTACCTGATGAACCTGACGGGGCCGACGATGGCGCTCGACACGGCCTGCTCGTCGTCACTGGTGGCGGTGCACCTTGCCTGCGAGAGCATCCGCGCCGGCGACTGCGACGCGGCCCTTGCCGGTGGGGTGGCGCTGATGCTCACACCGCGGATGCACATCCTGACGAGCAAGGCCGGCATGCTGTCACCCACCGGCAGGTGCGCCCCGTTCGACGCCGGCGCCGACGGGATCGTGCTCGGGGAGGGTGTGGGCTGCGTCTTGCTGAAGCGGCTGGATCGCGCGATGGCCGACGGCGACCACGTTCACGGCGTCATCCTCGGCAGTGGCGTGAACGGCGACGGCCGGACCAACGGCATCACCGCGCCGAGTGCTGCGTCGCAGAGCAGCCTGTTGTCTCGGGTGCACGAGTCGGCCGGCGTGTCCGCCGCCGACATCACCTATGTCGAGGCCCATGGCACGGGCACGCCGCTGGGCGATCCGATCGAGGTTGTCGCGCTGAGCGAGGTGCTCGGAAACCGGCAGCGCTCGCAAACCTGCGCGGTGGGATCGGTCAAGGGCAACATCGGGCACACCACGATGTCGGCCGGAATCGCCGGCCTGCTCAAGGTGTTGCTGTCGCTGCGGCACCGCCAGCTGGCGCCGACCCTGCATTTCGGTTCGGCGAATCCCGGCATCGATTTCGACAGCAGCGGCCTGGTGCCCGTCACCGCTGTCCGCGACTGGCATGCTGGGCCGTCCGGACGGTTGGTCGGCGCCGTCAGCAGCTTCGGCTTCAGCGGCACCAATGCGCATGTGGTGCTCGGCGAGGCACCGGTTCCCGCCAGCTCTGACCACCGTGACGGCGCCGTGCTGGTACCGGTGTCGGCCCGAACCGCGGCGGGTCTGCGGCAACTGACCGCAGCATTGGCAGACGCGCTCACTGATCCTCGCCCCGGCCTCGGGCTGGCCGACGTGGCGTTCACCCTGACCACGGCACGCGATCACTATCCGTACCGTGCGGTGTTCCTGGCCGATGGCCTCGAGCCGCTGGCGCGCGCGCTGGCTTCCTTCGACGGCTCTGCTACCGGAGCCGTGGTGCTGACCGGTATCTATCAGGACGAGCAGGTCGAGCAGGCGCGGCAGTACCTGTCCGGCGGTGCCCTGCGCTGGCGCTCTCCGGCGGGCCGCCGTTGCTCCCTTCCCGGAACGCCGTTCGCCACCCAACGGTATTGGATTCGAGCACCCATGACGGCCACCCAGGGCGTGCCGGCAGCTGCCGACAGCCCGCCGCCCGCAGGCGAGCGATTCGTTCTTGCGGCCGACGATTGGCTGGTCGCGGAGCACCGGGTCGGTGGCGAACCGATCCTGCCGGCAGCCGCCGCGATCGAGTATGCCTTCCGAGCCGCGACCGGACCGGACAGTGGCAAGCAAGCGCTGCGCGATGTTCACCTGCTGCGTCCGATCCGCCCCATCGCTGAGCTGCGGATCACGCTGACCGGCGACCGGATCGAAATCTGTCAGGACGGCCACGCCTGCGTGCGCGCCCGGGTGGCCGACGCCGGAGTAGTCCCGGACCGGGTCGAGCTGAGCCGGTTGATGGAGCGGCTGGGGAGTTCGGTGCGTTCCGGACCCGAGCTCATGGCCTCCTTCCGCGCCGGTGGCATCGACTACGGGCCGTCGTTCGAGGCACTGCGATGGGTGCGCACGGATGGCGACCAGGCCCTCGCCCTTCTGAGGATTCCGGCCGTGCGACGGGCTGAACTGGACCATCGACCGCTGCACCCGGCGATGCTGGACGCCGCGCTGCAGACCGTTGCCGTCCTGGTTGCGGCCAGCCCCGACGGGCCGCCGGCCGTCCCGTTCGCGATCCGCCGGGTGCAGGTCTTCGGGCCGGTGCCGGTCACCGGCTATGCGCACGCATCGAGAACTCCGGACGGCTACGATGTGCGACTGCTCGACGAAGACGGCAGCGTCCGGGTGCGGTGGGAAGGCCTGGCATTGCGGCAGCTGCCCGCGGCGGCGCCGGAGCAGCCGGCTCGGGCCGCGGGCGCTGCCCAGCCGAGCGTGCTGGTCCCCCAGTGGCGACCGGCCGGCCCGCGGGCCGCAGT
>NZ_DASVQG010000337.1:0-16395 GCF_036389215.1 Jatrophihabitans sp. | reverse complement strand
CGGACGGCTGCTGCCTACGCCATGCCCGCCGCAAGGCACAGCGGAGCGGCATGGCGCACACGCGAAGCGGCCGGACGGGAGAACCCGCCCGGCCGCCGCTCGTCAGATGCCTAGCCACTGCTCAGCAGAGCCGGCACGGGTCACCACCGTTCAGGCCCCCCTTGATGTTGGCAACCGCTGACAGGGTTTGGGTCTGCCCCGATTGGGTGAGTGTCAAGGCGGCAGTGATGGCGTATGGCTCGGCACCAACCTTGGTCCTGACCTGGCAGGACAGCGATCCTGCGGTACATCCGGCGGAGATGCAGTTGTGTTGCTGGTGGTGCTGCACGTTGCGGTGATGGCACCGGCAGGGCCGGTGACGGCCCATGACGTGGTGTAGGTACCGGACAAGTTATGCGGCTCGAAGTTGGTGTAGAGCGTTTGGCCGGCGCTCAGCCCGGCATAGCTGGTGCACGAGCCGGCGGTCCACGAGAAACTGACCGAGCAGCCGAGCACCTCGCTGCCGAACGCGTTGGCCGGTGGACTGCCGACGATGAAGAAGGCGAGCGCCGACACCATGGCTAGGACTGCGGTCCAGAGTTTGCGTATTTCGAGTCCTTCGCAAGGAATGGGCGGACTGTACAAGCGCCTCAAAGGCCAGTCAATGACCTCGGCGTCGTTGGTGATGTGTGTAGTAGAGGCCGTCGGGCACGGCATCCGCTGCGCCTGTGCGCCTAGCGTCCTGGATGAGGTGGTCGCCGTGACGGCCCGGCGGCTAGCTCGCCGGCTCGGACCTTCCCCGCAGCAGCCGGCGCACCGAGTCCGGCACCTCGATCCCGGGCCGCAGGTCCGGGGCCTCCCGCGCCTCGGCGTACCGGCTGACCAGCGGTAGCACGCCGGCCCAGGCCGGGCCTGCCACGTCCTCGGCCAGGTCGTCCGGCTGGCCGTCGGAGATCTTGATCGTCCAGTCCTCGACGGTCATCCGCAGCACCAGGGTGGCGGCCAGCTCCTTCGCGCTGGGCCGGCGCACCTCGGCGACCCGGCCCGGGATCAGCGCATCGGTGAGCTTGTCCAGCGCGGCGAGCTTCTCCGCACCCTCCAGGGCGGCGCAACGGCCGAACAGCACCGCGCTGCGGTAATGCATCGAGGACTCGAAAGCGGTCCGGGCCACCAGCAGGCCGTCCAGCGCCGTGACCGCCAGCGACACCGGAATGCCGGTCGCGATCAGCCGCAGCCACCGAGAGCCGGTCGAGCCGTGCAGCAGCACATCCGTGCCGTCGCGGGCGATGGCGATCGGCAGCACGAACGGCTGGCCGTCCTCGGTGACGAAGCCGACGTGCCCGACCGGGACGTCGGCCAGCAGCCGGCGCAGCGCATCCCGGTCGGCGCTGACCCGCTCGGCCATCCGGCTCGGCCGCACCCGCTCCGGTTGACGGTCGCGGACGGAACGCGCGTCGTTCGGTTCGCTCACGCCGGCGCTCATCGGCCCAGCGCCCGGTTCACCACGGTGGCCAGCCGGGACGGCCGGCCGTAGCGGTCCTCGGCCCGGTCCGCCCAGCTCATCGCCCGCAGCCCGGCGTTGGCGCCCAGCCACCGCAACGGCTCGAACTCCCAGGCCGGCGACCGGTGCCCGACCCAGGGCAGCGTCGTCAGGTCGGTGCGCCGGCCCAGCACCAGATCGGTCAGCGTCCGGCCGGCGAGGTTGGTCGCCGCCACCCCGTCCCCGGCGTAGCCGCCGGCCCACGCGAGGCCGGTCGAACGGTCCAGCCCGACCGAGGGATGCCAGTCCCGGCTGATGCCCAGCGGGCCGCCCCACGAATGGCTGATCGGCGCGTCGGCGGCGGCCGGCAGCAGTTGCCCCAACGTCTCCCGCAGCGCCCGGAACACCGCCGGTACCCGGTCATAGCCGGGCGTGATCCGGGAGCCGAAGTGGTACGGGGCGCCCCGGCCGCCGAACAGCAACCGGTCATCGGCACTGCGCTGGCCGTAGATGATCAGGTGCCGGAAGTCGGTGAAGGTCTCCCGGGCCGACAGTCCCAGCTCGTCCCAGATCCGCCGCGGCAACGGCTCGGTGGCGATCATGAGCGAGTACACCGGCGCGACGCTACGCCGGTAACCGGGCAACCGGGCGCTGAAGCCCTCAGTCGCGCGGACGATCAGCTCGGCGCGCAGGTCGCCGTGCGCGGTACGGACCCGGCCTGGCTCGATGCTCAGCACGGCGGTCTGCTCGTACAGGGCCACGCCGAGCTCCACCACCCGCGACGCCAGCGAGCGGACCAGCTTGGCGGGGTGGATCGCCGCGCAGTGCGGGGTGTAGACCCCGCCGAGTACGGAACTGCCCGCCAGCCGCCGGGAGGTCGCACCGGCATCGAGCAGCTCGACGTCCTCGGGCCCGAAGCCGAACATCCTGGCCTGCTCGACCTCCTCGACAGCCCGGCGCAGCTGCGGCTGGCTGCGGGCCAGCGTGACGGTCCCGCCGGCCGCCCAGTCAGCGGCCAGCCCGTCGGCCCGGATCACCCGCCCGACCTCGGCGACGGTGTCCTGCATCGCGCGGTACTGCCGGACTGCGGCGTCGCGGCCGTGTTCGCGGGCCAGCCGGGCCAGCGACACCGGATACAGCGCCGAGCACCAGCCCCCGTTGCGCCCGGACGCGCCGAAGCCGGCGACCTCGGCCTCGACGACGGCGATCCGCAGCGCCGGGTCGGCGAGCTTGAGGTAGTACGCCGTCCAGAGCCCGGTGTAGCCGGCACCCACGATGGCGACGTCGACTGCCCGCGCCCCGGGACCGGTGGTGGCCAGCGACGGGCGCGGGATCAACTCGTCGCCGGCTGTGGCATGCCAGAACGACAGCGTGCGATAGTTAATGGCTGAGCTCAGGCGAGCACCTCGGCGATGGCGCGGCTGTCATAGCCCAGGGCCTCGCCGACCTGGGCGTTGGTCAGCTCGCCGGCGTGGGTGCTGAGGCCGAGCGCCAGGGCGGGGTCTGACCGCAGGGCATCCTGCCAGCCCCGGTTGGCCAGCTCCACCGCGTAGGGCAGCGTGACGTTGGTGAGGGCATAGGTCGAGGTGTGCGGCACCGCGCCGGGCATGTTGGCCACGCAGTAGAACAGCGAGTCGTGCACGGTGTACGTCGGGTCGGCGTGGGTGGTCGGCCGGGAGTCCTCGAAGCAGCCGCCCTGGTCGATGGAGATGTCGACGAGCACCGAACCGGGCTTCATCCGCGACACCAGCTCGTTGCTGATCAGCGTCGGGGCCTTGGCACCCGGGATCAGCACCGCACCGATCACCAGGTCGGCGTCCAGCACGGCCCGCTCCACCTCGTAGGCGTTGGAGGCGATGGTCTGGCAGTGGCCCCGGTAGATGGCGTCCATCTGGCGCAACCGGGCGACGTTGCGGTCGAGCAACAGCACCTCGGACTGCATGCCCAGCGCGATCGTGGCCGCGTTCTGGCCGGACACCCCGGCGCCGATCACCACGACCTTCGCCGCGTAGGTCCCGGGGACGCCGCCCATCAGCACGCCGCGCCCGCCGCCGTGGCGCATCAGGTGGTACGAGCCGACCTGCGGCGCAAGCCGGCCCGCCACCTCCGACATCGGGGCCAGCAGCGGCAGCGAGCCGTCGGGCAGCTGAACGGTCTCGTAGGCGATCGAGGTGGTACCGGCCTTGAGCAGCGCGTCGGTGCAGTCGCGGCCCGCTGCCAGGTGCAGGTAGGTGAACAGCACCTGGTCCGAGCGCATCCGGCCGTATTCCTCGGCGATCGGCTCCTTGACCTTCAGGATCAGGTCACCCTCGGCCCAGACGTCGTCGGCGCCGGCCAGGATCTCGGCGCCGGCGGCCAGGTAGTCCCGGTCCGGGATCGAGGACCCGATGCCTGCCTCGGCCTCGACGTAGACCTGGTGGCCGTTGCGGACCAGCTCATTGACTCCCGAGGGGGTGATCGCCACCCGGTACTCGTGGTTCTTCACCTCGCGGGGGATGCCGACCTTCATGAGGTTCCCTCTTCCATCGACGTTGACGGGGCGGGCCAGTGGGCCGCCGGGTACGGAGGCGGTTGCGCAGTGTGCCGCTAACCATTCACAATGAAGGATCGTCTAGCCGAATACTAGTGAACTGAACGTAATTCTGTCAGAGTGCCTATATGACCTCTGCAAGTTCGGAACGGCCGGGTCAACCACCGGTTCCGTCGAACAGCGTGCAGCTACCGGGACGGCCCGCGAGGCGCTCGGGCGCCCTCGATGCGGAGGCCCATGCCTCGGCCGGGCTGGACCAGATCGACCGGGCCATCCTGCGGGCGCTCACCACTGACGCCCGGATACCCAACAACGCCCTCGCCGAGCTAGTCGGGGTGGCGCCGTCGACCTGCCTGGGCCGGGTGCGGGCACTGCGCGAGCGGGGCGTGATCCGGGGCTTCCACGCCGACATCGACCCGGCCTCGGTGGGCAGGGCCATCCAGGCCATGATCGCCGTCCGGATGCAGTCGCACGCCCGCAGCCATATCGCGGAGTTCGCCGCGAGCGTGTCGCAGCTGCCGGAGGTGCTGAACGTGTTCTTCCTGGCCGGCGCCGATGACTTCCTGCTGCACGTCGCCGCCCGCGACACCGAGAACCTGCGCGACTTCGTGGTAGTCAACCTCAGCGGCAACCCCGACGTCGCCCTCACCGAGACGAACTTGATCTTCGAGCACATCCGCTCCGGCGCCGGCTACTAGCGTGCGAATGTCGACCAAGCGTGGACCGCTGGCGGTCGCGGGCTGACAAGCCCAGCCCGTTTGTACAGTCAAGACAAGGTTAAACGCTGTTTGTAGAGTCAAAACAAGGTTAAACGCCTGCCTGGCAAATATGCGAGCGCGCGGGTTGAGAATTGCCCGCAATACCAGGGGATTCGGCAACGTCTTGGCAGAACCAGCGCTGCCGCTAAGGACTTCAGGCGTGCATATCTGCGATCGTTGTGCTTATGGTGGGGAAGTCATGTGAATAGTCATAGAAGTGGCTAGATCGTCGCAGGGCGACGGTCATCGCCACCGAATGAGAGGCAAGCGTTGTGAGACTTCCTCATTTCTCAAGCAAACGGCGGTCCGTGTTGGCCCTGATCGGCGGGCTGTTCGCCGTGCTCATGACGTTGGTGTTCGTCGCTCCGGCCGACGGCACCGACGGGCTCGGTCACCCCCTGTACCAGATCAGCCCGACGTCACCCCCGTACAACACCATCGTGGAGATCACCATCCCTGGCTATGACGACTACACCGGGAAGACGGCGCTGGGTCGGTGCACCGGCTGGCTCTACGCGCCGAACATGGTCGCGACCGCAGGGCACTGTGTGTACGACAAGACCGCGGTCATCAACGGCTATTTCGACACCAGGGGCATCAGGGTCTGGCCCGGTGTCAACGGCTCGACCACGAACGCGCAGTCATGCGGGGTTGTGAAGTCCTTCGTGCCGGCCAACTGGACCGCGGGCCAGAGCAGGTACGTTTACGGGAATGAAGCCTTCGACTACGGCGCGTTCAAGCTCGACTGCTCGCCCGCACTACAGCCCGCGCTGAAGTACGGGCTGCCGCCCACTGTTACAGACTTCACCAGGATCTGCGGCTACCCGAAGAACAAGGCGACCGACACCCAATGGTGCAGCGATGACCAGGTCCGCGCCTTCGATGCCTATCAGGTCTTCTACTCCAACGACACCTGCGTTCGAATGAGCGGCGCTCCGGTGATGGTGTGGAAAAATTCCGAATGGAACGTGACGGCCATCCACAGCACGCATACCCACGGCACCGCCTACAACCACTACACCTACAACCACGGCACCCGTATCACGTCTACCGTGTCCGCCGATCTCACCACCTGGATGAACGACACGAGTGCGGGTACTCCGCCCAACCCTCCGGCCCAGCCGCAACCGATCTCTGTTTCCCCATACTGTGACGCTCCTCCAACAACTTCGTGACAACTGAGCTGACCGAAACGGCAGGCGGCCCTCGGCTGCCTGCCGTTCCGTCTGTCGTGAGCGGTCGGATGAATTAGATGTGCTTCATGCCTTCGGTGAGCACCGCACGCAGGATCTGCTCCATCTCGTCGAACTCGGGCTGGCCGCAGATCAGCGGCGGCGCCAGCTGGATGACGGGGTCACCCCGATCGTCGGCCCGGCAGTACAAGCCGGCCTCGAAGAGCGCCTTGGACAGGAACCCGCGCAGCAGGCGCTCGGCCTCGTCGTCGTTGAAGGTCTCCTTGGTGGCCTTGTCCTTGACCAGCTCGATGCCGTAAAAGTACCCGTCACCGCGGACGTCGCCGACGATCGGCAGGTCCAGCAGCTTCTCCAGCGTCGTCCGGAAGGCGTTCTCGTTGTCCAGCACACGCTGGTTCAGGCCCTCCGCCTCGAAGATGTCGAGGTTGGCCAGCGCGACCGCCGAGGACACCGGGTGGCCGCCGAAGGTGTAGCCGTGCGGGAAGTAGGTGGTGCCCTGCAGGAACGGTTCGACCAGCCGCTCGGAGACGATGCAGGCACCGATCGGGGAGTAGCCCGAGGTCATCCCCTTGGCACAGATGATCATGTCCGGGACGTAGTCGAACTTCTCGCAGGCGAACATCGGGCCCAGCCGGCCGAAGGCGCAGATGGTCTCGTCCGAGACGAGCAGCACGTCGTAGGCGTCGCAGATCTCGCGGACCCGCTGGAAGTATCCCGGTGGCGGCGGGAAGCAGCCGCCGGAGTTCTGCACCGGCTCCAGGAACACCGCCGCGACCGATTCCGGCCCCTCCATGACGATCGCCGCCTCGATCTGGTCGGCGGCCCACCGGCCGAACATCTTCAGGTCATCGCCGTAGACGGGCGCCCGGTAGAAGTTGGTGTTGGGCACCTTGTGCGCACCCGGCACCAGCGGTTCGAACATCGTCTTGGCGCTCGGGATGCCGGTGATCGACAGGGCGCCCTGCGGGGTGCCGTGGTAGGCGACGTAACGCGAGATCACCTTGTGCTTCTCGGGCTTTCCGGTGAGCTTGAAGTACTGCTTGGCCAGCTTCCAGGCCGTCTCGACGGCCTCGCCGCCGCCGGTGGTGAAGAAGACCCGGTTGAGGTCGCCCGGCGCGCCGGCGGCCAGCCGCTCGGCAAGCTGGATGGCCTTGGGGTGGGCATAGGACCAGATCGGGAAGTACGCCAGCTGGCTGGCCTGCCGGCTCGCGGCCTCGGCCAGTTCGCGCCGGCCGTGCCCGACCTGCACCGTGAACAGGCCGGACAGCCCGTCCAGGTAGCGGCGGCCCTGGATGTCGTAGATGTAGGCGCCCTCGCCGCGCTCGATGATCGGCACCGGCGAGTCCTGGTAGGAGGAGAGCCGGGTGAAATGCATCCAGAGGTGGTCACGGGCCGCGGCGGAGAGCCGCTCGGCCTGCTCGCTGTCGTAGCGGGTGTCCGGTTCAAAGCTGCTGGCTGTCATGCGATACCCCAGTTGTAGGTTTGCTTCTTGAGTTTCAGGTACATGAACGTTTCGGTGCGGCGGACCCCGGCAAGCTTGCGGATCCGTTCGTTGACCAGCTCCAACAGATGGTCATCGTCGATCACCACCGCCTCGGCGAGAATGTCGAATGATCCCGCGGTCAGCACCACGTACACGAGTTCGGGTATCTCGGCCAGGGCGGTGGCGGCGCTTTCCAGGTCGCCCTCGATGTTGATGCCGATCATCATCTGCCGGGCGAACCCGATCTGCTGCGGGTCGGCCACCGCCACGATCTGCACGGTCCCGGACTCGACGAGCTTCTGGACCCGCTGCCGGACGGCCGCCTCCGACAGCCCCACCGCCTTCCCGATGCTGGCGTAAGGCCGGCGCCCGTCCTGCTGCAACTGCGCGACGATTGCCTTCGAGGTGTCGTCCAGTTGCTGGCGTCCGGACCGACGCCGTGACACTGACATGGAACGAATAGTGCCGTACCTAGAGTCTTTTGGCAAGCGAATCCGAAGCGTTTACCGGCCTACAGCAGCTATATCATCTGTTTCGCGAGAAAACCGCTGGTCGAAGGGCGCTACTGCGCACCGCGGTGCCGGGTGCCATCGGCATGACCCACCGCCAGGACCCCATCGCCAGGACCCATCGCGCCGGGATTGGGCCACCGTGACGGAATGGTCTATGGATTTCGTTGCGGAGCGGCCGGATCGTGACGGAATTGCTTGGCAGCACCGAGCCGAAGATGCCACCATCCGTGGCTAGCATGGCCTAGGCCCGTGACGCCAGCGTCGCGTCACGCAGATCCGACGAGGGAGACACCATGACCGACCGCCCTTCCGAGCAGGATCGCGGCTTCGACCCGGCCCTGGCCCGGGGCCTGCTCAGCCGCCGTGGCATGCTCGCCGGCATCGGGGCGACGGGGCTGGCCAGCCTGCTGGCCGCCTGCGGCACCAAGGGCACCGCGACCAAGGCCAACCCGTCCTCGCAGGCGGCGCAGGACCGCTCGGACACCGAGAAGGTGCTCAGCTGGTCCAACTGGCCGGAGTACATCGACGTCGACGACAAGACCAAGACCCACCCGACGCTGGCCGCCTTCACCAAGCAGACCGGCATCAAGGTCACCTACACCGAGGACTACAACGACAACGACGAGTTCTTCGCCAAGGTCCAGCCGCAGCTGCGGGCCGGTGCCGACACCGGCCGTGACGTCTGGTGCTCCACCGACTGGATGGTCGCCAAGCTGATCCGGCTGAACTGGGTGCAGAAGCTGGACAAGGCCAACATCCCCAACGCCAAGAACGTGCAGGACACCCTTGCCAACGTGGAGTTCGATCCCGGACGGCAGTTCTCGCTGCCCTGGCAGTCCGGCTTCACCGGCATCGGCTACAACCCCAAGGCCACCGGCGGCAAGAAGATCGAGACCCTCGATCAGCTGTTCACCGACAAGGCGCTCAAGGGCAAGGTCACCCTGCTCACCGAGATGCGCGACACCGTCGGCATGACCCTGCTGGCGATGGGCAAGGACCCGGCGAAGTTCACCGACGCCGACTTCGACGCGGCGATCAAGCAGTTGACCGAGGTCAAGAACAGCGGCCAGCTCAAGGGCTTCACCGGCAACGAGTACGGCAAGGGCCTGGCCTCCGGCGACATCGCCGCGTGCCTGGCCTGGACCGGTGACGTCGTGCAGTTGCAGGCTGACAACCCGGCCCTCGGCTACACGCTGCCCTCGACCGGCCACATGATCTGGTCGGACAACTTCGTGATCCCGAACAGGGCCAAGCACAAGAAGAACGCCGAGATCCTGTTCAACTACTACTACGACCCGAAGGTGATGGCGCAGGTCGTGGACTACGTCAACTACATCTCGGTGGTCAAGGGCGCAGAGCAGATCCTGGTGGCCGACGACCCGGACGTGGCGAAGAACCCGCTGATCTTCCCGTCCGAGGAGGTGCTGGGCCGGGCGCACGTCTTCCGTGGCCTGACCGAGGCCGAGGAGACCAAGTACAACAAGGCGTTCCAGGCCCTGACCACCGGCGGCTGAGCAGTTTGCGGCACGAGGTGAGGAGCGTCCCGGCGATGGCAGGGCCGGCTTCGACCGACGTCTCCGGTGATCTGGTCCTGTCCTCGCTGACCAAGCGCTTCGGTCCGTTCACCGCCGTGGACGGCGTGGACCTGAACATCCCGCAGGGCTCGTTCTTCGCGCTGCTGGGACCGTCCGGCTGCGGCAAGACCACCACCCTGCGGATGGTCGCCGGGCTGGAGCAGCCGACCCTCGGCGAGATCCGGATCGGCAGCCGCGACATCACCTATGACAAGCCCTACCGGCGCCCGGTGAACACCGTGTTCCAGAGTTACGCGCTGTTCCCGCACCTGAGCGTCTGGGAGAACGTCGCGTTCGGCCTGAAGCGGCGCCGCTCGGAGCAGGTGGACAAGCAGGTCGCCGACGTCCTGGAGCTGACCGAGCTGCAGGCGCTGGCCACTCGCAAGCCCGGGCAGTTGTCCGGCGGGCAGCAGCAGCGGGTCGCGCTGGCCCGCGCCATCGTCAACAAGCCGGCGGTGCTGCTGCTCGACGAGCCGCTGGGCGCCCTGGACCTGAAACTGCGCCGGCAGATGCAGGTGGAACTCAAACGCATCCAGACCGAGGTCGGGCTGACCTTCGTGCACGTCACGCACGACCAGGAGGAGGCCATGACGATGGCTGACACCATCGCCGTGATGAACGCCGGCCGGATCGAGCAACTGGGCGCGCCGGCCGAGCTGTATGAGAACCCGACCAGCACGTTCGCGGCGAACTTCCTGGGTCAGTCGAACCTGATCCGGGCCACGGTCCGGCACCGGCAGGCGGACTCGGCGACGGTGGCGCTGCCCAGCGGAGCGGTGCTGGTGCCGGCGAGCCGGCTGCCCGGCGGGGTCGACGAGGTGTGGGTCGGCGTCCGGCCGGAGAAGATCTCTGTACATGGTGAGGCCGCGCACGGCGGGGCCGGGGGCGGCGACGCCGTACATGGTGGAGCTGCCGCGCCGGCTGAACCGTCCATGGGCCTGAACCGCATTGCCGGCGCCGTCGTCACCGACGCCAGCTTCATGGGGGTCAGCACCCAGTACCTGGTACGCACCCCCTGGGGTCAGGAGCTGATGGTGTTCGAGCAGAACCGGAGCAGCGCGGGCATCCACCGGCCCGGCGACCGGGTCAGCCTGACCTTCGCGGCCGAGCACACCTTCGCGCTGGACGCCGGCCAGGACAGCGAGGCCGGCATCGAGCTGGACGCCGAGGCAACCGGATGACCAGCGGCGCCCAGTCCACCGGCGTGGGGGCCCTCACCGCCGAGCCCGGCGGCGCCCGGTCAGGTGCCCGCCGCCCACGCCGCCGGGTGGCCGGCATGCCCTACTTCCTGCTGCTGCCGGGATTGCTGTGGCTCGGGGTGTTCTTCGTCATCCCGATGATCTTCCTGCTGTCCCAGTCGTTGCAGACCGGCACCCTGGAGACCGGCTACCAGCTGACCTTCCACGTCGGGACCTACAGCGACGCGATGGCGCAGTTCTTCCGGCAGTTCCTGCGCTCCTTCGTCTACGCGTTCCTGGCCACCGTGCTGGCGCTGCTGATCGGCTACCCGCTGGCCTACGCGATCGCGCTGAAGTCCGGCCGCTGGAAGCCGGTGCTGCTGGTGATGGTGGTCGCGCCGTTCTTCACCAGCTTCCTGCTCCGGACACTGGCCTGGCAGACCATCCTGAACTCCGACGGCCTGGTGATGAAATTCTTCCGCGGCACCCACCTGATCCAGCTGACCAGCGCACTGGGCTGGACGAACGGCAGCCAGCTGCTGAGTTCGCCGCTGGCCGTGGTGACCGGCCTGACCTACCACTCCCTGCCGTTCATGGTCCTGCCGCTGTTCGCCAGCCTCGACCGGCTGGACCCGCGCCTGCTGGAGGCCGCCGGTGACCTGTATGCCGCGCCGCTCACCGCCTTCCGCCGGGTGACCCTGCCGATGTCGATGCCGGGTGTCGTCGCGGGCACCCTGCTGACCTTCATCCCGGCGGCCGGGGACTACATCAACTCGCGGCTGCTGGGCAATCCGAACACCGCGATGATCGGCCAGGTGATCGAGGGCTACTTCCTGCGGATCAACGATTACCCGACGGCTGCCGCGCTGTCGTTCGTGCTGATGGTGACGATCCTGGTGCTGGTCTCGGTCTACGTGCGCAAGTCCGGAACCGAGGAGCTGGTCTGATGGTCGCCACCATGCCCCAGGGTGTGCGCGGCGCCGCCGCACCGGTCCCCGCCCGCCACCGCCGGTCACCGTGGACGGTGCTGCGCGAGAACGTCGTCTGGGTGGTGGCGGTACTGGCGCTGATCTACCTGCTGCTGCCGAACCTGGTGGTGGTGCTGTTCTCGTTCAACAAGCCCAACGGCCGCTTCAACTACACCTGGCAGCGGTTCTCCCTCGACGCCTGGCTGCATCCGTGCGCGGCGCCGGGGATGTGCGAGTCGCTGAGCCTGTCGCTCAAGATCGGGGTGGTCGCCACCCTGGTCGCGACACTGTTCGGGACGATGCTCGCCTTCGCGCTGGCCAGGTACCGTTTCCGCGGCCGTACCGGGTCCAACCTGTTGATCTTCCTCCCGATGGCCACTCCCGAGGTGGTGATGGGCTCGTCGCTGCTGACGCTGTTCGTCAGCGTCGGCATTCCGCTGGGCAGGGCGACGATCCTGATCGCGCACATCATGTTCTGCCTCAGCTACGTGGTGGTCACCGTCAAGGCCCGGATCGCCGGGCTCGATCCGCGGCTGGAACAGGCAGCCGCCGACCTCTACGCCAACGAGTGGCAGACCTTCCGCCGGATCACCCTGCCGCTGGTGGCCCCGGGCATCGCCGCCGGGGCACTGCTGGCCTTCTCGCTGTCCTTCGACGACTACATCATCACCAACTTCAACGCCTCCAACGCCTCGATCACCTTTCCGATGTACGTCTGGGGCGCCGCGGCTCGCGGAACGCCGGTGCAGATCAACGTCATCGGAACGGCGATGTTCGTGCTGGCGGTGCTTGCCGTGGCGCTGGGGCAGCTGGCCGGCCGGCGCCGCGCCCGCTGAACCCGACGACTCCTGGAGGAAGCATGGCGCGCTACGGCGCACAGTTCGGTCCTGACATCACCTTTCTCGGCGTGGCCCGGTGCGACTGGACGGACCCGGCCAGCTACGCCGACGCCGACGTGGTGATCCTGGGGGCGCCGTTCGACGGCGGCACCTCACACCGCTCGGGCACCCGGTTCGGCCCGCAGTTCATCCGGCAGAGCTGCTACCTGGCCCACGACGGCAGCCGACCGTCGCTGGCGCTGCGGGTGGACGGGCTGCGTGATCTGGTGGTCTATGACGCCGGCGACGTCGAGCTGTTCTCCGGCGACGCCGAGCGCTCGGTGCGGGACCTGCAGGTGGCGGTGCATGCGGTGGCGGCGACCGGAGCGATCCCGCTGATCCTGGGCGGCGATCACACCATCGCCTGGCCCGACGCCGCGGGCGTTGCTCAGCACCTGGGCCAGGGCAAGGTGTCGATGATCCATTTCGACGCGCACGCCGACACCGGCGACATCGAGTTCGGCTCGCTGATCGGGCACGGCCAGCCGATGCGGCGGCTGATCGAGTCCGGCGCGGTGCGCGGTGACCGGTTCCTGCAGATCGGGCTGCGCGGTTACTGGCCGCCGCCGGAGACCCTGGACTGGATGGCCGGTCAGGGCATGCGGTCCTACGAGATGACCGAGATCACCGCCCGGGGCCTGGAGGCCTGCCTGACCGAGTCGTTCGCGATCGCCATGGACGGCTGCGACGGGGTCTTCCTGTCGGTCGACATCGACGTCTGCGACCCCGGCCACGCGCCCGGGACCGGCACCCCGGAGCCCGGTGGCCTGACCGCCCGGCAGCTGCTGGATGCCGTCCGCCGGATCTGTTACGAGCTACCGGTCGTCGGCATCGACCTGGTCGAGGTGTCACCGCCCTACGACCATGCCGACATCACCTCGTTCCTGGCGAACCGGGTGGTGCTGGAGTCGTTGTCGGCCATCGCCCGGCGGCGCAAGGATGCTGCCGAAGGCACCAGCTGGGACCCCTCGCTTCCGTTGCTGGCCGGCCGGCCGGCGCCGTGAGGCTGCTGATCCTGGGAGCCGGTGGCGTCGGCTCCGCGGTGGCCAAGATCGCTGCCCGGCGACCGTTCCTCGAACACGTGCTGCTGGCCGACTACGACCTCGGACGGGCCCAGCGGGCGGCGGGCGCCGCTGCTGACCCGCGGATGGCAGCGATCCGTCTCGATGCCTCGGACTCCGCCGCGATCAGCCGGCTGCTCACCGAACAGCGGATCGACGCGGTGCTCGGCGCGACGGACCCGCGGTTCACCATGCCGATCTTCCGGGCGGCGCTGGCAGCCGGCGTGCACTACCTGGACATGGCGATGTCGCTGTCGCGTCCGCACCCGCGGGACCCGTTCTCCCGGACCGGCGTGAAGCTCGGCGACGAGCAGTTCGCGCTGGCCGCGGACTGGGAGCGGGCCGGCAAGCTGGCCCTGGTCGGTATCGGCGTCGAACCGGGGTTGTCCGACGTGCTGGCCCGCTACGCCAGCGACCACCTGTTCTCCGAGATCGACCAGCTGGGGGTGCGCGACGGCGCGAACCTGGAGGTGCTCGACGACCACGGCCGGCCGATGTTCGCGCCGACCTTCTCGATCTGGACCACCATCGAGGAGTGCCTGAACCCGCCGGTGATCTGGGAGGCCGGCCGGGGCTGGTACACCACCGAGCCGTTCAGCGAACCGGAGATCTTCGACTTCCCGGACGGGATCGGCCCCGTCGAGTGCGTCAACGTCGAGCACGAAGAGGTGCTGCTGATGCCGCGCTGGCTCAAGGCCGGCCGAGTCGACTTCAAGTACGGGCTCGGCGCGGAGTTCATCGGGGTGCTGCGGACGCTGCACCAGCTGGGTCTGGATTCAACGGTTCCGCTGCAGGTGGGTGGCGTCCGGGTCAGCCCGCGGGACGTGGTGGCGGCGGCGCTGCCCGATCCCGCCCAGCTGGGGGACCGGATGCGGGGCAAGACCTGTGCGGGGGTGTGGGTTCGCGGCCTGGGCCTGGATGGCCGGCCCCGGTCGAGCTACCTCTACCACGTGGTGGACAACGAGTGGTCGATGGCCGAGTACGGCTGCCAGGCGGTGCTCTGGCAGACGGCGGTCAACCCGGTGGTGGCGCTGGAACTGATCGCCGGCGGGGTGTGGAGCGGGGCCGGGGTGCTGGGCCCGGAGGCGTTCGACGCGGCGCCGTTCCTGGACCTGCTGGCCGGGGACTACGGATCGCCGTGGGGGATCAGCGAGCGCTGACGGTTCCCGCGTTGGGAGCTGCCTAATCGTTGGTCGCGTGGCGGGCGCCGGTCAGCGATTAGCGCGCTGCTCTTCGGCCACTGATCGGGGTTGTAGGGAGCCGCGGCGGTCGGGGGTTGTGGATAACTCACCGCATGGGTGGGGTCGGATTGCCTAGCGTGCTGCGGCATGCGGACGGTTTCGGGTTGGCTCGGCGGCGATGGGGGTTAGCCGGTTCGAGCTACCCGGCGACGGGGTGCTGGCGGCGCGGGTGTGCCTGGCCCAGCGGCTGCCAGCCGGTGACCCGGTCGAGCTGCGGTCGGTCGCGCGCCGGTCTGTTGGTTGGGCGGCGGAGTTGCGCCGGGTGGCCGCTGTGTTGCTGTCCAGCGCTGAGGGCCCGTTGTGGGCCGGCGCAGCGCACCTGGCGTTCGTGGAGCAGCTACGCACGCACGCGCCAGCGATGTCGGCCACCGCGGACCGGTATGAGCACTACGCCGCTGCGCTGGACGGTTACGCCGGCGTTCTGGAGGAGGCCTCACCTCGGTTGCGGGCCGTCCGCGAGCGGTTGCGGCAGGCCTGCGACCAGCCGACCCAGGCCCCGGAGGCGTCGGCGGACCTACTGGCCACTGCCCGGGACTTCAAGGCCGGCTATGACCGGTGGGCCGACGCCCTGGACCGCTGCATCCGGGCACTGTCACAGGCCGACCGGGCCGACCCGACCCGGGACCTGCACGGCCTCCGGGCGATCGAGCACCGTCTGGCCACAACAGCCACCACCTATCTCAGCCCGTTCGAGAGAGCGGTGCTGCACCCGTCGCTGCACAACATCTCGGACTGCCTCAGTTCCCTCAACACCGCGCTGACTGTCCTTGGCCTAGGCCTGTTATTTATCTGCCCGCCGGCTGGAACCGCCTGCCTCGCCGTGGCGACTGTGCTCGCGGCCGCCCAAGTGGCCGTGGATGCCACCCGCCGAGCCCACGGTGAGCACGTCAGCAATGCCGCCCTCGGCCTGGAGTTGGCCGCGGCCATCCCGCTCGGCGGCAGCGCAGTGCGCGGGCTTGGAGCCGCCGACAACGTCACCCACCTCGTCCCGGCGGCGGGCTGATGGCCCACGAAGGACTCGACGGCGGCCACACCCTGGCCAAGCACGTCAGCAAGACCGAAGAGTTCCTTCGAAACCGACTTGCCACCGAACCAGGCATCAAGGCGGCATCCACGTTCTATGATCGACAGTCGGCCGAGAGTGCCCTGTCTGAAATTATCGACGCGAATAGGTCGGAGATCGCGCGATGGCTGCGAGGAGGTGGTTTTGAGCTGATCATCCAAGGACGCGCAGCTCGTTAAAGCGGCATCGTCTTTACTAGATCCGCGCCTCGCCCAGTTGAAGCCACTGGAATACGCTTGGTGCTCAGACGAAGCCCGATCACAGGAATCGGTTTCCGGATCCATACTGCGATGGTGACCCGATGAAGCAGTACCCAGCCCTAGAACAATTGCTTGGGGGTTACCTCCACGAGGATTGGGCTGATGACTATGCCGATTTTTTACATGCTATCGATGCTTTCGTTGAGCACCAGCCAAGTTATGCTCCCGCCGTGCCGGGCGAGATAGCTCAACTGCTCGGCGAGTGCGGCTCCGACGCCGTCTTGGAACAACGCCTAG
>NZ_DASVQG010000336.1:0-8426 GCF_036389215.1 Jatrophihabitans sp. | reverse complement strand
GCGGCTGGCGGCGACGCTGTCCCTGGAACTGCCGAGGACGGTGCGCTTCGACCGGTTGTCGTTGTGGCAGACCGCCGGCTCGGACGCCAGCAGGTGGCGGCTGGTCGCCGACCGGCAGCTGCCCATCAGCCGCAACCGTCGGCGCACGTCCTCACCGGTCGCCGGCCCCGCGGGTCAGCGCCGCGAGCGGCGCCGTGTCATGGACGTCTGAGCAGACACCAGCCACGCGGGTCTCGGCGCCGGGATCCAGGACCGCCCGGGGCGCTGCCACGAGCCTCAGGCCTGAGTCCACCCTCGCACGGTCCGCACGCCGCCCGTTCCGAGGCGCGGCCGGCGGTTGGACGCGGCGAGGACGCCGCGGCTGGACAGGTGCGACATCAGCGACCAGCGCGACAGCGAGGAGAGCACCGAGCCGGCCGATAGCCACGAGCCGATCGAGAATATCGACAGCGCGGAGCCGACACTGCCGATCGAGGCGAACGATCCGACGCTGCCGATGGACAGCACCGAGCCTGTGGACGCGATCGACAGCACGCTGTCCTGTGACCACAGTGACCATCGCGAAGACTGGCGCGAAACCACGGGCGGCGACGCGGGTAAGCCGGTACTTGTCATCCCGGGAGCATGGCAGCCGTCGCGCGCCTTGGAAATACCTCGATACGCAGACGGTGGCCGCAGCGCCGTCCACCGGTAGCTCACCGTCAGCTACCAGTCGTTTACACCCTGCGCACAGGAAGCATGCAGGCAGCCGCAGGCCGTGATTTTCGTCATGATCGAGATGGTTCGTCCATATCTGTGGACGGATTATGGGCGTGTGCTGATGCCTTTTAACGACGACATTAGCTACGGTCTGTGATAGCTGTGGGACTGCACGTCACAGCGCCTTCACCTAGTGATGTTTTGTAGTCGTTAAGTTACGCGGGGTGACGTAACAATTGGGAATACCCATATGTAAAAAGGGGTTTCGCGCGGTGTAGTCCCAGTGTAAGTTTTCCCCACGACGCCCGGCAGGATGCCGGACGCGATGGCCACGGCAGGCCGAAACCCATCACCCCACCATGACCCTCCCGGCAGATGCCCCGAGTGGCCAGCGGATGCCCCACACCCAGTCGGTGCGATGTCAGAGAGCGAGGCGGTCAGCATGATCACGGACAGTGCCGCCACCCTCGAAGGGCCATACGTGCCGCTTACCGGCGTCACTCACTCGGCCGTGCGCCCGCAGACAGGCGGTGCCCAGTGAGGTTCGACGCGGGGCAGACCGCCTGGAGCTTGCCGTCCCCGTTGCGGGCACCGGTGCCGTCGCGGCGTCGCGGCCGGCTGCCGGTGGCGGCCGTGCGTCCGGACTACGAACTGATCCAGATGAACGCTTCGCGCCTGGAGACACCGGGGCATGATCGACCCGCGCCGGCCGGCGCTGTCTGTGCGGTCTCCTACCGGGCAGAGCTGCGGCCCTCGACCTGGGAGCTGCTGAGCCACCTGGTCGACCCGCAGGCAGCGGTGGTGGCCCGGTCCCGGCTCACCGGCGGTCGCCCGGTCGACGAGTTCGAGGCGGCGGGCCTGGATGACTCGATGTGGTCGCTGGAGTCAGCGACCGCGGCGGCGGCGGCCCTGCTCGGCGAACCGGTCCGCGAACTAGGTCGTGGCGCCGCGATCGAGGCGCTCCGCGACGACACCGTCGGCCTGCGGTGCGGCGACACCATCATCGCCGTCGACGGCAGGACGGTTGAGACCGCGGTGCACCTCAGGGCCGCGCTGGCGGGTCTGGAGTCGGCCGAGCTGACTGTGCTGCGTGGTTCCGGTGCCGAACAGCCGGGAAGCCTGTCGAAGGTGGCCGTCAACCGGCACCCGGACGGCGCATGGGGAATCCGCGTGGTCACCGCTGACCGGGTGCTGCGTCACTCGATCGACGCGCGGTTCAGCATGCCCGACGATCTGCGCGGCCCCTCGCTGGGCCTGGCCTGTGCGCTGAGCGTCGTCGATGCCTTCACCGACGGCCGGCTTGCTGCCGGCGGCACCGTCGTCGCCACCGGAACGGTCGACATGTCCGGCCGGGTGGGCGGCGTCGGGGCTATTGAGTTCAAGGCTCGTGCTGTGCGGGCACATCCGCACGTACGTCGCTTTGTGGTTCCCGCTGAGTCGGGCGCCGACGTGGACAACGCGCGTCGGGTGCTCGGTGGGCGGGCAGAAGTCGTGGCGGTGGCGTCGCTGGCTGAAGCCGTAGAGGTGCTCTGCGGCTTCAAATGGCGAGGCAAGAAAAGCATCCATCGATCACCTGATCGGCAATGGGTTAGCACCGTCCGGTAAGGCGTCCGTCCGGCGCCGAACACTTTCCTTGGAGGGAAAATGCGTTACACGTCCGCACGTTGGTCCTCGGCCCGCTGGTCTTCGGCCCGCTGGTCCTCGGCCCGCTGGTCCTCGGCCCGCTGGTCCTCAGCCCGCTGGTCGGCCGGCGCAGGTACGACAGTCGACAGCGTCGAGCTGTAACCCGACCGCTCTCGTCACAGCCGGGCGGCAGGGTCTCCTGCCGCCCGGTTCTGATCCGGTTAGCCGGGTCAGCTAATTCGCCTGCCTGACCGCGTGGTTGCCGCGCGTCGTCTGCAGGCGCTGGTCGGTGGCTGGATCTGCTATGCCCCCGAAATATCGGTCGAGCACCTGTGCGAACACCGCCTCTTCCGCTGCCGCGCGCGCGAACAGGGTCATCGACGATCGTAGCTTCTGCGCGTCGATCTCGCCGAAGATCTGCTCCGCGCTGCGGTCCTGGAGCTGCGCCACGATGGTCGCGCAGTCGATGAGCCGTGGCCCGAGCACCGGGTGCCGCAGATACGCCCGTGCCTGCGAGAGCGAGCTGAGCGCGAACTTCTTGGACATCGGGCTCTGTCCCAATCCCGCGATCTGCGGAAAGACGAACCACATCCAATGGCTGGTCTTGCGGCCCCGGCGCAGCTCCGCGACGGCGTGGGCGAAGGTCATCCCGGCGTCCTGTGCCTGTACGAACCGTTCCAGGTCGTCGAAGTCCTCCCGGCCCTCGCCGGTGTCGTTCCGGCTCTGGGCCCTGTCATCCCGGCTCTCGGTCCTGTCGTTCTGGCCCGCTCCGGCGTCGTTCTGGCCCGCTCCGGCGTCGTTCCGGTCCGCTCCGGCGTCGTCCCGATCCCGAGCGTTGAGCATCGGATCTCCCTGTCTCCCGCGGCACGCGGCACCGAATTCTGCCAATGTGCCGCAAAACATTGATACTCCGTTACTCTTTGTAACCGACCGGTTCGGTCGATGAGGGGATCTGTCCGAACAAAATCCCCGAATCACGGAGTACTGCATGTCGAATACCAAAGCAAACACAACTAAAAAGGCTGAAGCGAAGGTTACTGCCCGTTACCGTGTTGGTCCTCGGCTGCGTGGATTACCCGTTCTGTCGACGCTGTTGTCAGCCCTGCTGGTAGCCGGCCTGCTGGTAATCGCTGGTCAGCACCGGCCCGCGAAGGCAGCGGCAGCCGAGGCCCCCATCCGGGCAGCCTTCTACTACGGATGGTTCCCCGAGACCGAGCACTGGGCCTCTCACTACACCCCCACTGCCGGCAAGTACGACAGCAGCGACCAGGCAGTCGTGGCCACCCAGGTGCGCCAGGCCAAGGCGGCCGGCCTGAATGCCTTCATCTCCTCGTGGTGGGGCCAGGGCAGCAAGACCGACTCACGGCTGCCGTTGCTGCTCGACACCGCCGCCGCCCAGGGATTCAAGGTGGCTCCGTACTACGAGAAGGAGGGATTCGGCAACCCGACCGCCACCGAGCTGAGCTCTGACCTCGCCTACCTGGCTGCCAAGGCCGCCGCCACTCCGGCGTGGCTGCGAGTGGGCGGCCTTCCGGTGCTGTTCGTCTACAACGCCGATGACACCACCTGCGCCATCGCCGATCGCTGGGCCAGCGCCAACCAGGGCCGGTTCTACCTCAACCTGAAGGTCATGCCCGGCTACCAGAACTGCGTCCACCAGCCCGACGCCTGGCACCAGTACGGCCCCGCCTCGGCGATCCAGCAGGTGCTGCCGTGGTCGGTGAACGTTGCGCCTGGTTTCTTCAAGTTCGACGAGAGCACTCCCCGGCTGGCACGCGACATGGCTACTTTCAAGTCGGCGCTTGCCCAGCAGGTCAAGTCCGGCGCGCAGTGGCAGCTGGTGACCAGTTGGAACGAGTGGGGCGAGGGGACCGGTGTCGAGCCGACCGTCCAGTTCGGGCAGTCCTACACCGACGCCATGGCCAGCGCCTACCTGCCGGTCAGCACGCCGACCACGAGCACGCCGACCACGAGCACGCCGACCACCAGCACGCCGACCACCAGCACGCCGACGAGCACGGCACCCGTGCCGCAGTCCAGCGTGGGCCTGCCGAGCGCCGACAGCTACGTCGCGTCCAACGCCACCAGCGCCAACTACGGCACCGCCGCCACCATGCAGCAGAACGCCACCAGCAGCGCGACCGCGGTGTCCTACCTGAGGTTCCCGGCCCCGGCCGCCCCGGTTGTCAAGGCCACCCTGCGGCTGTTCTCCCGCTCGAGCGGCGTGACCCCGTCCAAGGTGTTCAACACGTCGGCGACCTGGGACGAGCGGACCCTGACCTGGGCCAACCGGCCGGCGCTGGGCACCCAGGCCGGCACCACCGGTACCCTGACTGCCGGCCAGTGGACCCAGGCGGACGTGACCACGGCAGTGCGGGCCGGCGCAACGTCGTTCGCGCTGACCACCGCGGCCACCGCGACCCGGTACTTCGACAGCAGGGAAGCGGCCAACCCGCCGCAGCTGGTGCTCGAGTACTCATCGACCAGCTCGGCTCCGGCGACCAGCTCGGCTCCGGCGACCAGCTCGGCTCCGACCAGTTCGGCTCCGGCGACCAGCTCCGCTCCGACCAGTTCGGCTCCGGCGCCTACCCCCACCGGGGTCACCAAGGTGCTGACGGTGGTGATCGAGAACCACAGCATCGGCCAGGTGCAGTCGGGCATGCCCTACGTCGACGGACTGGCCAAGCGGTTCGCCTATGCCACCAACTACACGGCGATCCGGCATCCGAGCCTGCCGAACTACCTGGCCATGGCAGGTGGTGACACCTTCGGCGTCACCGATGACGCCGCCCCGTCCAGCCACCCCATCGCCGGCGACAGCGTGTTCGACCAGGCCATCGCCCGGGGCAAGACCGCGGCGACCTACGCCGAGACCATGACCAGCAACTGCCAGCTGAGCAGCTCCGGCCGGTACGCGGTCAAGCACAACCCGTGGGCCTACTTCAACGGGACGACCCAGCGGGCGAATTGCAAGCTCTACAACGTTCCTTCTGGAACTCCCAGCAGCGGGGCCATGCACAACGCGGTGGCCGCCGGGACGCTGCCCAACGCCGGGTACTGGATCCCGGACCTGTGCGACGACGCCCACGACTGCTCGCTGACCACCGCGGACAACTACATCAAGTCGTGGATGCCCCAGATCATGGCCGGTCCGGACTACACCAGCGGCCGGCTGGCGATCGTGATCACCGCCGACGAGGACGACAGCCACAGCGGCAACGTGGTCCTGACGGCGGTGGTCCACCGCAGCCTGGACGGGACCCACAAGGTGGTGACCAGCGCGATGAATCACTACAGCCTGCTCCGGATGTATGACCGGGTTCTGGGTGCGCCGTTGCTGCGCGGGGCTTCGACGGCCAGCGACATGGCCGCCGTGTTCGGGCTGCCGGTCGCCTGAGGTGATCGGTAGCTGGGTGTGGGGGCCGGTAGCTGGATCAGGGCTGCCAGACGGAGTGGTCGTGAGCAAAGACCACCCGGGCCGGATCCAACTGCCTCAGCCGTTCGATCCAGCCCGGAATACGGGGTAGCGGTGCGGCATGCTGGTCCTGGTGCGCTCGCCAGGCCAGCATGTCGGCGCTGAAGTCGGCGGCGTTCTCGTGGCTCTGGCCGGCGACCACGACGGTCCCGTCCGGCTGGCGGACCACCAGCGACTGATGGCCTTGAGTATGGCCCGGGGTGGGGATGAGCAGCATCCCGGGCAACACCTCGGTCTCGCCGGTCAGCTCCTGGTACCGCGTGCCGGGTGAGTCGATCAGCTCGGCCAGGGTGTAGTTCTCGGCGGTGCGGGCCGTTGCCAGCTCCACGGCCTGGGTCAAGATCGGCCGGCCGGCGAACAGTCCGTTGCCACCGCAGTGATCGAAGTGCAGGTGGCAGTTGGCGACAAGGTCGATCTCTGCAACGCTGCCACCAGCCATCGCCAGCGCCTCGGCCACGCCGACGCGGCGCGGGCGGTAGTGATCGTCGACGTCGGGACGGCTGCCCATCCCGGTGTCGAAGAGCAGCACGCCCTGCGGGTGCCTGACCAGATAGCCCAAGCAGGGTTCCACCCGCGGCGAACCGGACGGGGTTTCCTCGCCGGGCCGCACGAAGTACCCGTAGTCGAGCCGGTGCACCGATATCGGCGTCATGTCGGCGAGGCCCCTTTCTGGCGGAGGTGGCTCCGTGCTCGCGGTGCTGGTTCCTGACCGGGCGGTGTCCTCCGACGGTATGCCCTGATGTCAACGCGAGGTTCGCATGGTTCGCCTCGATCGAGCACACGATGGACACTGGACATGGCGGCTGAGAGTCCAGCCCGATGAGGTAACCCAGCCGTCCTAGCGTCGATGTCGCACGCCTGGCTGGGCTGTAGAAAGTGAGATCAGTCAATGGGTGACGAGACCATGGACGTTGAGGCCGTTCGCAAGCAGTTGTCGATCGCGGTCTCACAGCAGCTCGGGTCGCTGGTGAGCATGACGCTGCTCGCCGGAAGCCTGCGGGGTGCCTCCTACGTCGGGCTGAAGGTCCGGCTGCGGGAATATGCGGTGACCGAGGTGACCGACACCGAGCGGCTGGTGGAGATGTTCTGTGCCCTCGGCGGGGAGCTGCAGCCGTTGGATCTCCTGCCGCCGCCGGCCACCGACTCCGCCACCGCGTTGAAGGAGTTCATCGAGCGTGACAAGCAGGTGATGGCAAGCCTGCACGCCGTGATCAGCAGCTCCGGCCAGGAACCGCAGAGTGAGGCGCTGGAGCACCTGATCGAGCACATCCTGCTGCGCAAGCAGGAACAGCTGGACTTCCTGTTGCTGGCTCAGGACTGAGCCACCGAGCCGGCTCACCTGAGCCTGCTCGTCACCAGGTGCCCTCACGTGGGTACCGGCAGAGCGAGGCGGTCACCCGCCGCACCGGGTGACCGCCTCGCCTGCCGGAAGTCCCGCTCGGCTCGGTCCGCCGTCGCTGTGGAAGCTCCGGCTGGCCGACACGTGCGCGGGATGACGCTAGAAGATCCGCCTGCCGTGCAGCACCTCTTTCACGCCGTTGCCCACGAAGCCGAGCATCAGCGCGCGGACGTCGGGTGGACCCTGGGTGACGGCCCAGAACGCCATCTTCGCCAGGGTCTTCGGCGTCGGGTTGATGAAGCGCTGGCCCCGGTTGGTCCAGCCGTAGTGGCGCGGAACGTGCTCGGCGCGTTCCAGATGCGCATACAGGGCATCAGCTGCCTGCCGCGCGGTGATCTCGCCGGCCTCGTACGCCGCGCACTGGGTGACCATGTCCTCGAACAGCAAGCGGTAGCCGGTGTGGTCAGACCAGTGCAGGCCGGGATTGTCGGCCTTCTCCAGCTCCAGGAAATGCCGCTCGTCCCCGTCGGCCCGCCACCTGCGAAGAGCCTGATGGGAGCGGAAGGTGCCGGCGTTGGAGCCCCAGGCCCAGATCCGGAAGACCGCCGACCACAGGTCGTAGTCCTCGAAGGAGATGAAAGCGGAATTCACGAGGTCGTCGTTGCCCTTGAGCAGTGACTGCTGGATCCGGTCCACGTCGGCGAAGCGCTCGGCCGAGAAGTCGCCATCCTTGACTGCCCGAAGCAGTCGCCAGGCCAGCACGTTGATCGTCTCGCAGGTGTTGGACATGCCCCGGGAGAACAGCGGGTCGAGAAAGCCGGCCGCGTGCGCCAGCAGGGTCCAGCGATCGCCGACGGTCTGGCTCGCCGAGTACTGCAGGCGGCCGGTGCGCACCCACTCCCGCATGGGTTGGGCGCCTTCGAACTGGCGAACCAGGTCCGGGAAGCGTTGTACGTGCTTCCAGAACTCCTGCTCGGGGGTGAGGTCCTCGTCGATCGGGTAACGGCGCTCGTCCAGCACCAGCCCCACGCTGACCAGCGGGTTGCGTGAGTCCGGGGTGTTGTTGAAGGGGATGACCCAGAACCAGCCACGTTCGAAGATGTGGTGGATGGTGCCGCTGGACCACGGTATCGGCGGGCTGTCCTCGGGCGGGCGGGCGAACACGTCGTCGGTGTCGGGCACTCCCACGAAGTGGTTCCAGATCGCGCGGGAATGATGGTTGTACCGGCACGGGTCCTCGCGGAGCCCGAACTTCTTCGCCAGCACCGAGTTGTGCCCGCTGGCGTCCAC
>NZ_DASVQG010000335.1:0-1703 GCF_036389215.1 Jatrophihabitans sp. | reverse complement strand
GGCGCAACGAGGAACAGGAACCAGACTGCACCTACACCTGGCTACCGCCGGCGCAGCGCACCATCTGACAATCCTTCTCTGGCGACGGCGAACGCAGGCCCACAGCCGCGTCCCTGAAGTCCCGGGCAGCCCCTGCCGGGGAGAGCCGTTCCGGGCTGAAAATGGTGCGCGGTCGCCCGTAGACGCCGTAGTCGCCTGGTCGATGGAGGCCGTTCTGAAGTCGGGCGCGGGGAGCTGTGCTGTGGGCCGTTTCGTGTGCTGCGAGCACGAGGATCAGATTCACCGTTCCCTGCAGCTCCCACGGGTGGCCGCCCCAGTTCGTATCAAGGGGCGGAGGCGAGACCGATGCAGGTCGAAGCCGAGCGGGACGAGATCATCGAACGGATCGCCGCACTCGATGTGAGCAAGGCCGAGGTGGTGTGCTGCGCCCGGGTGCCCGGCCCCGGCCGGCAGCGGATGCAGGAGGTCCGCACCGTCTCCACGATGACCGCCGCGCTGCTCGGGCTGGGCGACTGGTTGGCCGGCCTGGGAGTGACCCGGGTGGTGATGGAGGCCACCAGCGACTACTGGCGGGCGCCGTTCTACCTGCTGGAAGACCGGTTCGAGACCTGGCTGGTCAACGCGCACGACGTCAAGCACCTGCCGGGCCGGCCCAAGACCGACCGGCTGGATGCGGTCTGGCTGTGCAAGGTCGCCGAGCGGCAGATGCTGCGCCCCAGCTTCGTCCCACCGCCGGCGATCCGGCAGTTGCGCGATCTGACCCGCTACCGGGTCGACCTGCTCGCCGTGCGCACCGCGGAGAAACAGCGGGTGGAGAAGCTCCTCGAGGACGCCCTGATCAAGCTCTCGGTCGTGGTCAGCGACCCCTTCGGCGCCTCCGGCCGGGCCATCATGGCCGCGTTGATCGCCGGCGAGCGTGACCCGATGACGCTGGCAGACTTGGCCCGCGGCCGGCTGCGGGCCAAGACCGACCGGCTGATCGAGGCGCTGACCGGCCGGTTCACCGAGCACCACGCCTTTCTGCTGACCCAGATGCTGGCCCGGGTCGACGGCATCACCGCCGACATCGCCACCGTGCAGGCCCGCATCGACGCGCAGATGGGCGACCTGGCTCCGGCCGTGGCCAAGCTCGACGCCATTCCCGGCGTGGGGCCGGTCGCCGCGCAGATGATCCTGGCCGAGATCGGCACCGACATGAGCCGCTTCCCGACACCGGCGCACCTGACCTCCTGGGCGCGCTTCGCCCCCGGTGTCAGTGAGTCCGCCGGCCGACCCACGGGCAACGCCGGCACCGGCAAGGGCAACCGGTATCTGGCTCGCATCGTCGGCGAGGCCGCGGTCAGCGCCGCCCGTACCGACACCTTCCTCGGCGAGCGCTACCGGCGCATCGCCCGTCGCCGTGGCAAGAAGCGGGCGATCGTCGCGGTCGGCCGATCGATCCTGGTCGTCATCTGGGCGTTGCTCTCCGATGAGCAGGCGCAGTTCGTCGACCTCGGCCCGGACTTCTATGCGGCCCGCGCCAACCCCGAGCGCAAGGTCCGCCAGCACGTGCGCGAGCTGCAGGCGCTCGGCTACAGCGTCACCCTCAACCCCGCCGCCTGACCCAGGACCAGGAAATTTTCGGATCAGGCGCCGAAGAACCGCTTGGCGAGTTCCTCGCGCTCCCGTCGGTCGGCCTCGAACCGGGGGCGCCCGGCGTCCAT
>NZ_DASVQG010000334.1:0-13393 GCF_036389215.1 Jatrophihabitans sp. | reverse complement strand
TGCTGCTCGGTGTCCAGCTGGAGGTGCTCGACGTCACCGATCACCGGTTCCTCGACGAACCAGGTGCGGGCGCCCTCCTTGGCCCGCTGCACCGCGAACCGCGAGACCAGGTGCTGGGGACGCTGCCAGACCCAGGTCCAGCGCAGGTGCGACAGCACGATCAAGTCGGGTTGGGACCGACGGTCATTCATTTCAAACCTCCAAGGGGATAGGCGGCACGGTCACGGCGGCGCTCGCGAGGTCATCGGGCGGGTCCTGCCACGGCCAGTGCCGCAAGGTGGGTTGCAAGCCGGTCAAGAGGGCATCGCAGGGAGGCTGGAAACGGTACGCCGGAAGGTCTTCGGCGCCGGAGCCGACGACCACCTTCTCCCAGGCCTCGGTGAAGCTGGTTCGCTGCCGGGTCTTGGCGTCGCCGTCGATGCTCACGACCCCGACCGGGTCGACGCGTCCGGCGGTACGTGCCAGCAGCGAGTCCCAGTCGCAGGAGTCGACCTGGGGGAACCAGCAGAAACCGTGCAACGGCACGCCACGATCGAGCGCGAGGTCGTACTGCTCGACCATGTAACGCAGCCAGGAGATCCGGTCCGAGGGCTGGCCGCGCAGGTTCGTCTCGGTCAACATCATCGGCAGCCGGTACCGGTTGTAGTACTGCTCGGCGATCGCCGCGAAACCGACCGGGTTCGGCGAGGGCGCGTGCCCGCCGGCCCCGTCGTAGTACCACTCGGAGTGGCAGTAGTAGTCCAGGCCCACGACATCGACCCGTCGTGGCGGCAGCTCGAGCAGCGGGCCGCCGCCGGCCCGGATGAACTCGGCCAGGAAGGGCCGGTTCGGGTCCAGGTCGTGACCGAGCATCAGGTCCAGGAAGATGTGCCGCCGGTCGTTGGCGAACCGGACGTAGTCCTGGCAGTCCTGGCGGTCCTGGTCACCGGAATGGTGCTCGGCGGTGTCGACCCAGACGTGCCGGGCGTCGGGGAGCAGCTCGGCCCAGCATTCGGCGGCCTGGTTGACGGCCGGCAGCACCGAGCCGGCGAGCCGGACGAACCCGCTCATGCCGCGGTCATACGGGGGCCACAACCCCTCGTGCCCGGCCAGATGGAGCGTGGCGAACGGCTCGTTGAACAGCGTGTACGCCGGCAGCCACGGGTACCGCAGGGCCACCGCCTCGGCGTAGCGGACCAGCGCCGGAGCGAAGCCGGGGTCGCGGAAACCGTCGCGGATCCAGTCCGGATAGCTGGTGTGGTGGACCAGGTCGACGATCGGCACGGCACCGGCCGCCCGCAGGTGCTCGAGCACCCGGTCGGTCTCGGACCAGTCGAAGCGGCCGGGCTCGGTTTCGATCTGCGGCCAGCGCAGCGGGTAGCGCAGGTGCTGGACTCCCGCCGCCAGCAGCTCGTCGAGATCGGTCCGCCAGAGCTGGCAATGCCCGGTGACCTCGAGCAGATCGGTCCGGTACCCCGGCAGGTGGGTACTTTCATAACCTGCCACCACGGTCCGGCCCACAGCGGGGAGGGGTGACAGGTCCGTAGATTCAGAGACAGCTGGATACACCACGGAGCCCCCTACGAAGCAACCAGTCGATCGACCGGTGCTAGTCGTCTACGCGCTGCCAGGTAGGGGCAGCGGAACGGGCTGCTGTTCCAGCTGATGGTTACAGTACCCTGCCGGCCGCACCTTTTGCCACCGATGGTGGGACTGCGCAGACCGCCGAGACCTGCGCCAGCCCGGCCGAGAGTGTTCCGGGTGGGGTGCTCACGGCCGCTGGCGGGCCGCGGCAGAAACCACCGGACGACGCGGTTCAGCCTGCTGGACAAGGGGTGTTGACCCACCCGCTGCGGGGTTTCTACCGCGGCCGGCTGCGCGCGCCGAGGACTGCTACGCCCAGCGATCAGTCCGCGCTGTGAGCCTCTGCCTCCGGAAGCTGATCCGGTCGATCCGGCGTCTGGGAGGAGTCGTGTTTGGTTCCCTCCGGGTCCTCCGTCCGCGCGTCGGAGTCCTCCAGGATGATCTCGGCCTGCCGGTGTGGATCGTCGCTGCCGGCCGCCAACTCCTCTGGACCGAGATGCGCCCGCGCCTCGACGCGGCTCTCGTCGGGGTACTCAGTCATGGCGCCAGGCTACCGCCAGACACCCGCTGGCGACGGCCCGCCGCGTGCTGTGAGCCGACAGCCCACACTGGGCACCGGCCGGCCGGTTTGCCAGAATGGCTGGTGCCGCCCGGTGAGGTGCGGCGAGCGAAGCGGAGGTCAGCCATGTTCGGCAGCTACCGGGAGTTCTTTCCTTACTACGTCGCCATGCACTCCAAGCCGCTGACCCGCAAGTTGCATTTCGCGGGCACCGTCACGGGACTGGCACTGGCCGTGCTGGGGCTGCTCACCGGCCGGCGCCGGCTGATCGCCGCGCTGCCGGTGCTCGGGTACGGCACGGCGTGGCCGGCCCACTGGCTGGTCGAGGGCAACAACCCGGCAAGCTTCGGCCACCCGTTGTGGTCGTTGCGCGGCGACTTCCAGATGATCCGGATGATGTTCGGCGGTCGCGACCACGAATTGACCATCATCGCCAAGGATTGGCTGTTCGAGCATCCCGAACACCGCACCGCCTCGAACTGGACCGAGCCCGCCGTCCGGCTGGTGGCCTGAGCCGGGTACTCCCGGCGGGGGCGCAAGACGCTCGGTCGGCGTGAGCCTCGTTACCAGCGGGACGGGCCGCTGATCTCGCGGACCGCGGGCCGGACGTCGGCCAGGTAGACCGAGCTGACGATGATGCCGATGTAGGCAAGCAGGTTGGTGACGTCCTGTAACAAGGCGACCGGTGCCACCGCTACCGCGGTCAGCAGGATCCAGGTCGGTTTGGTGAGCTTGCCGGCAGCCGGAAACGCTGGTGCCTTGCGGGTGATGCAGTCGACCAACGCCCAGAGCTGCAAGGCCAGCACTCCCAGGAACAGCACCAGGAGCAGGCCGTTCTCGATGTTGTTGATGGTCTGCACGCTTACCAGCCTAATCCACGGCGAAGAGCTGTGCCCCAGCCCGAAATGAATCAGGGCCGGGGCACAACACCTATCGGGACGCGGCTGCCGGGCAAGGCTGCCCGGGCCATGGGCTCAGGCCTTGTTGGCCGGTGCCTTACGGGCATTGCCGGTCGCCTTACGGGCGGTGCCGGTCGCCTTGCGGGCGGTGGCGGTCGCCTTGCGGGCGGTGCCGGTCGCCTTGGCAGCCGGCGCCTTGCCAGCGCTGCCGGTCGTCTTGGCAGCCGAGGCCTTGCGAGTACCCGCCTTGCGAGTGGCGGCCGTGGCCGGGGTGTCCCCGGTGGACTTGCGGCCGGTCGAGGTGCGGCCGGTCGAGGTGCCGCGGTCGGTGGCGGCGGTCCGCTTGGTCGCGGTGCCGCTGGCGGCCGCCGAGGTGGTGCCGGACGCCGCCCGGGTACCGGTGGTGCGCCGGCGGCCGGTGCCCGACGTGCGCGCCTGCTGCGAGGCAGGCTCGCCGAGGTCGGCCTCCTTGATGGCGTCGACGGCCGAGTCCAGGTACGGAACGACCTCGGAGCGGACCGAGCCGAGCACCGGCGCCAGCCGGGCCTGCAGTGCCGAGGAGCCCTCGTCCAGGTTGCCGAGCACCCTGGTGACCCGCGAGTCGTTGCGCAGCTCGGCCAGCCGGGTCTCGCCGCGAGCGGTCAGCTTGCCGAAGACCTGCTTGGCGTTGCTGAGGTAAACGGTGGTGATGCTGGCCGCGGTCACCGACAGCGCAGGCAGCGCCCTGACCGTGCCCACGCCGGTGTCGAGGCGGTCACGCAGCTCGGCGATGCGGGCCAGGGCCTCGTCCTGGGTCTTGCTGATCAGCGACCTGCCGGTGTCCTGCACCTTGGCGACGTTCTCGGCAGCATCGGCCGGAAGCGTCTCGACCCGCTTGCTGACCAGGTCGGCCTGCTTGGTCACGGTGGCGGCTACCAGGTCAGCGACGCCGAGGGCGGCGAACACCGGCTTCGGCGCGTCGGCGGCAAGCCGCTTGTTGGTGGTGCTCACCATCGCACCTGCCTGGCTCAGCACGTTCTTGCCCTGCTCCAGCGCCAGGTCGGCGTAGGCACGGACATCAGTGGCGATCGACATGCAGTCACTCCTTCTCAGTTGCCGCGTCGGCGGCGTTCGGCCGTGCCGCGGGTGTCGGGTCGAGCCCGGCGGCGTGGTTCTCACGGCGGAAAGATTCATAGACCTCGACGAGGACGTTCTTCTGGCGCTCGGTCAGCCCCTGGTCGGCCAGGATGGCCGCGACCAGGTCCGATCCGGCCGGCCGGTCCTCCAGGATGCCGGCCCGGACATAGAGCTGCTCGGCCGAGATGCGCAGCCCCTTGGCGATCTGCTGCAGGATCTCCGCGCTGGGCCTGCGCAGCCCACGCTCCACCTGCGACAGGTAGGGATTGGACACCCCGGCCAGCTTGGACAGCTGGCGCAGGGACACCTGGGCCTGCTGGCGTTGCTCGCGGATGAAGTCGCCGATGGTGCCGACGCCGATGAGTGGCGCCTTGGCGGCTGTCTCCTTGATCCCGTCCACGTTCACCGCTCCAGCCTGCCTGCGGGTGCTAGCAATTGCAAGCGGGCTGCTAGCAGTGTGGGGCGGCTCATACACAGCCGCGGCGCTTCTAGATGTCGCCAGGTTCAGTAGGGCGTTCTGCCCCCGGTCGCCGATGCCTCCCGCCGAGGCCGTCCGCGCTAATCTCGGCAGAGCTGAACCCACAGCCACCTTTCGAGCACACGGGCGAGGCAGCGCAGGGATCCATCCCGCCCGGGTAAGGCCGATGATGCTGAGCTGGCAGATGAACCGCACCTTGGAGGACCTGGTTGGCCGGATCGAGCGAACCACCGCGCTGGATCCGGTCGCCGACCGGCTGGCCGGGTTAGTGTCCAAGCGACTGAGCGCCTCCACCTCGCTGCGCAACGTGCTGAGCGGCACCGCCGGCGGCCATCCGCTGCACCCGATGCTGGTGGTCGTGCCGATCGGATCCTGGCTCGGCGCCAGTTACCTGGACCTGACCGGTGGCAAGGCAGGCCAGGCCGCGGCCACCAACCTGGTCGGGCTGGGCATTGCCTCGGCGGTGCCGGCAGCGCTGGCCGGCGCCAACGACTGGGCCGACACCCGGCTCGCCGAGCGCCGGGTGGGCTTCGTGCATGCGGTGGGCAACCAGGTCGGGCTGGTCCTCTACACCGGCAGCTGGTTCGCCCGCCGCCGGCAGCGCCACGCCTTGGGGGTGGCGCTGGCAGCGGCCGGCGGTCTGATGCTGGGGGTGACCGGCTGGTTGGGTGGGCACCTGAGCTACGCCCGCGGCGTCGGTGTCGACACCACCGCCTTCGACCGCGCGTCCGAGGAGTGGACCGACGTGCTGGCCGAAGCCGACCTGGTCGACGAGCAGCCGACCCTGGTCTACGACGGCAAGCTGCCGGTGCTGCTGGTGCGTACCGGCGGCCAGCTCTACGCCATCGCCGACCGGTGCACCCACCGTGGCGGCCCGCTGCACGAGGGCCCGTTCAGCGACGGCTGCATCGTCTGCCCGTGGCACGGCAGCAAGTTCCGGGTCAGCGACGGGCAGGTGCTGGCGGGACCCGCGACCCGCGGCCAGCGTGCCTACGAGGTGCGCACCCGCTACGGCTCGATCCAGCTGCGCCACACCGAGGAGGTCGGCTCGCTGCGCAGGGACCCGATCAGCTGACAGCCGCCTCAGCCACCGGTGCGGACCGGACGTTCAGCTCGGCCTGCAATGCCTGGGCGTCATAGGGTGCTCGCACCTTGACATCGTTGTCGAAGTACACGAACACATCGAGGCCCGCGCCGGTCCAGGCCTGGATCCGGTCGGCCCACACCGAGAGTTCGGCCGCGTCGTAGCCACTGGTGTACAGCTCCTGCGCGCCATGGAGCCGGACGTAGACGAAGTCAGCCGTGACGTCGAAGAGCTGCGGCCAGCGACCGGCGGTGTCGGCCACCACCAGGGCCACGCCGAGCTCGCGCAACAACCGCGGAAAGGCCGGCGTTCGGTAACTGTCATGCCGGATCTCCAGCGCGTGCCGCAGCGGCCGGTCCTCCAGCACGCCGGTCCAGGCCCGTCCGGCAAGCCGCTGGTCGTGCTGGCGGGCCAGGTAGGCGGCTTCGCCGGTCGAGGACGGCAGGCTGGTGAAGAAGTCGGTCAGCCGGTCGGCATCGAAGGCCAACGTGGGCGGCAGCTGCCAGAGCAGCGGCCCCAACTTGTCCTGCAGGGCGAGCACGCCGGAGGCGAAGAAGTTCGCCAGTGGCGTCTGGACGTCGCGCAGCTTCTTCATGTGGGTGATGAACCGGCCGCCCTTGACCGAGAACACGAAGTCCGGCGGCGTCTCGGCTGCCCAGCGGTGGTAACTGGCCGGCCGTTGCAGGGCGTAGAACGAGCCGTTGACCTCGATCGAGGAGAGCCGGGAGGCTGCGAAGGCAAGCTCCTGCCGGTGCGGCAGCCCCTTGGGGTAGAAGTCGCCACGCCAGGGTTGGTAGATCCAGCCGGAGATGCCGACCCAGGCGTTCATGACTGCCAACCCATGACTCCAACCTAGGTGCACCGCTGCCGCCTCGCACGCCGCCGCCCGGCGGGCTTGCCGGGCTGGATGTGCGAGGCTGGGCTACCGCCGACGAAGGGAACGCAACGTGGCACAGGCCCAGGAGTCCGGTTCCGACGGCCGGGACGAGTCGGAGGCCGACAGGCTGGACCGCAACTACGGGGAGTTGCTGCAGGAGCTGCGGGTTGCCGAGACCGGTGTGCAGATCCTGTTCGCGTTCATGCTGTCGATCGCGTTCCAGCAGCGTTTCCAGACCCTCGACGATCTGCAGCGGACCATCTACGTGATCACCCTGCTGTTCTGCACGCTGTCCATCGCGCTGCTGGTGGCGCCGGTGGCCTTCCACCGGCTGACGTTCCGGCAGGGCCTGAAGGACGAGCTGGTCAAGATCACCAACCGGCTCGCGCTGGCCGGCACCAGCTTCCTGCTGCTCGCGGTGCTCAGCGGCGTCCTGCTGATCTTCGACTACGTGGTCGGGCGGGGATTCGCCGCGGTGGTGACCACCGTGCTCGCTGTGCTGTTCATCAGCCTGTGGGTCGTCCTGCCGCTCTCCCGCCGGCGCGAGGAGAGCCACTCCGGCGGCTGAGCTGCCCCGAGAACGGCTCGGCTAGCGGTAGGGGTGGCGGGTCAGCGCGGAATGCACCATGTTCGTCAGCGTCACGATGTCGAAGACCGGCAGCCCGAGGCGCTGCTGAATGGCGTGCGCGAACGGAACCAGGTCGGTGCACTCGATCACCAGGGCACCGAGGTCCGGATTGGCCCGGGCCAGCTCCTCGACCTGATGGAGCACCTCGGCCTGCAGCCGCTGCACGTCGAGCTCCACCCGCCGGCCTTCGAGCATCACCTCGCGGAACTCGGTCGATGACTCCATGCCGGTGATGCAGACCGGCACGTCCTGGGCCCCGATGGCCGCCAGGTGCCGGGGCGTCAGCGAGGGCTGCTTGGCCACCAGCAACCCCACCTTCCGGTCGGCGGCCAGCATCCGGTGCACCATCGGCAGCTGGGTCAGGCTGGAGGCGAACAGCGGCACGGTGACCGCGTCGGCCAGCTGCTTCTGGAACAGCACCAGGAAGCCGCACCCGGTGGTGATGGCGGCAGCCCCGCGCGCCTGCAGTTTCCGCGCGGCCTGGCAGAACGGCTCGATCAGGCTCGGGTCGGCCTGGGTCACCACCCGCTCGGCGGTGGCGCCTTCGACCACCTCGTAGATCACCGGGTAGTCGAAGGTGCTCGGATTGCGGATGTGGCCGGGGATCTTGGTGAAGATGGTCTCCAGGCCGATCACCCCGATCGGCGCCTCGGCCAGCCGGGTCCCCGCTCCGGCGGTCACCGGGGGCCTCCGGCGGCCGGGCTGCCGGCCTGCGGGGCAGGATGCCGCCGTGCTCCGGCGACCCGCAGCCTGGCGTTCCGGGGCCGCAGCCAGGACGGCGCGGCGCTGTAGCGATCGAGCCGGAACGGCGCCAGGTCCATCGCCGGCGTGCTGCCGCCGAGCAGCTGGGCGACCAGCTGGCCGCCCACCGGGGTCAGGCCCATGCCGTTGTGCCCGTGGCCGGCCGCCACGGTGACGTTGTCATAGGCCGGCGCGCGCCCGATGAACGGCAGGCTGTCCGGGGTGCACGGCCGCAGCCCGGCCCACACCTGCAGCACCTCGGTGCCCTCCAGCGCGGGCAGGTGCGCCTGCACGGTACGCAGCACCCGCGCGACCCGCCGAGCCGCGATCGAGCTGTCCATGCCGGCCAGCACCATGTCGCCTCCGTATCGCAGCTGGTCACCGAACGGCCGCACCGCCACCGTCCCCTCCACCAGCAGTACCAGGCCGCGCGGTGCGTTGTCAGGCCTGCGCACCGTGACGGTGTATCCCCGGACCGGTTGCAGCTCCAACTCCAGGTCCAGCATCCGAGCCAGCGTCGCCGACCAGCTGCCCGCCGCGACCACGACCTCGCGCGGGCGGAAGTCGCCGAGGTTGGTGCGCACGCCCACCGCCGTGCGGCCGGACAGTTCGAAGCCCTCCACCGTGCAGTCCTCGACCAGGTCGACGCCCATCTCGGTCAGCGTCCGAGCCAACGAGACGACGAAGTTGGGCACTCGGAGAAAGCCGCCGCCCTCGTTGTACAGCGCGCCCGCGATGTCGAACTCGGTATCCGGTTCCAGCTCCCGCAGCTCCTCGGGTTCCAGGACGCGCAGCCGGATCCCGCTGGCAACCGCCCGCGGCAGCGCCCGGCGTGCCCGGGCGAAGGCGTCGGCTGTCTTGTAGGCCTGCACGACGCCGGTCGGGACGAAGTCGGGATGCGGCAGGTCGCTGACCCGCAACTCGTGCAGGATCTCCAGGCTGCGCCGCTTGAACTCCATCATCAGGGCAGCGCTGCGCTGGACCTGCTCGGGGCTGCCCGCCCGGTGCAGCTGCCACAACCAGTGCAGCCGCCGGCGGTCCAGGGTCGGCGGCAGGGCCAGCCGGTCGTCCGGGCGCAGCACCGAGAACAGCCCGTGCCGCAGCACGCCCGGGCCCGCCAGCGGAACGCCCCCGTTGGCCACGAACCCCGTGTTGCCGGATGAGCAGGCAACCGGGTCGCCCACGGCGTTGCGGTCCAGCACGGTGACGGTGTGGCCGGCGAGCCGCAGGAAGTACGCGCACCACAGCCCCGCGACACCGCCGCCGATCACCAGCACGTCCGGCTCGTAGCACGAACCGGACGGGCTGGACGGGCTGGACAGCGCCCCGTCTGGCACGGCCCGGCCTACAAGGTCACCAGGAAGAAGGTGAACGGCAGGTTCAGCACGACCCGCTCGTAGATCTCGGCCTTCACCGCGATGCCGGGTTCGCTGAACGTTCCCGCTGGGGCCTCGGCGAAGCGGATCGTCGAGCGGCCGGCGTCGAAGAGTTCGGCTCCATGGCCGAAGTCGCCGACCAGCGCCGTCCCGGGCTCCACCAGCCGGGTGCGGACGATGAAGACGCCGTTGCGCTCCAGGGTGTCGATCAGCTGGCTGGTCTCGAGGTAGCGGTAGTAGTCCACCGGGTTGAGGACCAGGCCGTCAGCCGTGCACCCCATCTGCTCGACCTCGTCGCAGGCAGCCAGGATGGTCGAGCTGAACGGCGCCTTGGACGTCAGGCGGGTGACGCCCGGCATGCCGAGCAGGCCGGTCTCGCCACACAGGATGGTGTAGTTCTCGGCGGTGGAGAGCCGCAGCACCAGCCGGGAGTTGATGAATGCCTCGAAGGCCACCGGGTCCTCCCACAGGCCGTCGGGCAGCTGCACCCACGCCGTGGTGGTCAGCAGCTCCGGCACCGGCGACATGTGGAAATGGTTGGCCAGCTCACGCCGTTCCCTGCCGTGCGGGACCTCGGGGTCATCGGGCCGGGCGGTGGTCTCGTGGTAGTAGAACCGGCGGTCCTCGGCCGACAGGTTGACGATCTTGAACATGTTGCGGGTCGGGTAGCGGGGCTTGCGCCGATGGCTGGACACCGAGTCGGTGATCGTGACGTCGAATTCCACCGCGGCGTCCAGGCCGTCCTTCTGGTAGGCCTCGACGAACCGTCCGCCCGGCGACATCTGCGTCTTGCGGTCGGCGACCACGTCGGCGAGGGTCCGCTTGACCTCACTGGGGCCAGGGATTGCCATGTCTGCCTTTCGGTAGCGAGAAGTTCCTTGGACGGGCGTCAGCCGGCGTTGGCCAGCTTGCGGGCGACGAAGATCCCCCAGCCGAACTCACCGCGGTCGATCGCGAGTTCGATCTCACCACAGGACTCGGCGAAGGCCAGCATCCAGTCGCGGGCGGCCGGATCGTCGGTCTCGGCGGCCCGCTCGGTTGCCGCCTTGCCGATCACCCGGTAGGTCTGGCGGATCTGCGGTTCCAGGTTGCGAGCGTGGGTGACCACGAAGCCTGCTTCCTCCAGGGCCTGCTGGTAGCCGAGGAAGGAGTAGCCGCTGTTCCAGCGCACCCGGTCATAGACGTGCTTGCGGCCGCGCTCGCTGATGTCGGGTCTGGGCTGCAGGAAGTCGGAGAACGCGAAGACGCCGCCGGGCTGCAGCACCCGGAACACCTCGGCGTGGGTGCGCGGCTTGTCCGGGATCAGGAACATCGCGTCCTGGCTGACCACGTGGGTGAAGGTGTTGTCGGCGTACGGCATCGCGGTGGCCGAGCCATGGGTGAAGTTGAGATCGAGCCCGGCCCGGTCACCGGTCAGCTGTTGCTGGGCGAAGTTGATCCGCTCGATGCTCAGGTCCAGGCCCTCGCCGCGGCAGCCGAAGCGCTGCGCCAGGTAGAACAGGAACGGGCCGCATCCGCACCCGACGTCGAGCACGTAGGACGCGGCGTTGATGGCGGCCTCGGTGGCCACGACGTCCGAGGTCCGCTCGGCCGCCGCTCGGTAGTCGTGGTCGTACTCGCCGTTGAAGTAGCCGGTGTGCAGCACGCCCTCGCTGTCCCAGAAGTTCAGATAGGTCTGGGTGGTCTGGTCGAAGAAGCTCTCGACGTCCTGCTCGGTGAAGGACTGGCGGGTGGTCATGATCTCCCTTTCAGGGCGGGCTGTTGGCTTCAAAGCTCAGGTGAAGGTGAAGGTGCCGGGCGCGGTGCCGGTCAGGTGCGGCAGGTCGGGTCCCACCGCGCTGGCCCCGCCGTCGATGAGGTGGACCGCGCCGGTGACGAACGACGCGCGTTCGCTGGCGAGGAACGCGGCAACCGCCCCGACCTCCTCGGGTTCGGCCAGCCGGCCCAGCGCCGAATGCGCTCCGATCGCTGCCAGGGTGGCCTTGATGTCGGCGCCGTCGGGAGTCATCCGGGCCGCGGCCCGCTCCATCGGCGGGGTGCGCACCGACCCCGGCGCCAGCACGTTGACGGTGATGCCGTCCGGGCCGAGGTCGGCGGCCAGGCCCTGGGCCAGCCGCAGCACCGCGGCCCGGGTGACCCCGGACAGGGTCAGCGGCGCGATCGGGGCGACGGCGGTTTCCGACGCCACGAACAGCAGCCGGCCCCAGCCCGCGGCCCGCAGGTGCGGCACCGCCGCCAGCGCCAGGGTGACCGCCGGGTAGAGCACCTTCTCCACGGCGGCCTGATAGTCACTCGGCTGGAACCGGGTGGCCGGACCGATCGGCGGGCTGCTGCCGCTGACCAGCAGGATGTGCAGCGCGCCGAACTCGGCGGCCACCTCGTCCACCCAGCGGCGGGCGGCCTCGGAGTCGGTCAGTTCCACCGTGGCGCCGGTGATCCGGCCACCGGGGGCGACGTCGCGCAGCCCGCGGACGGCCGCCTGCAGCCGGTCGGCGTCCCGGGCCGCGATCGCCACGTGCGCGCCCTCCCGGGCGAGTTCGGTGGCCACCGCCAAACCGATCCCGCTCGAGCCGCCGGCAATCAGCGCAACCTTGTTCTCAAGACCCAGATCCAACGCTGCCGTCCTCCAATCCTGACTTCGCCGGGCTTGCCACCGCCGCCGCCGTGACCGCCGGCTGAGGGCGGGCCAGCAGGCCGGCAGGGTGCCGGTAGCCGTAGCGCCAGGACATCGGCCAGGACACCAGCATGGCGGCCAGCCGTGCCCTGCGGGGCAGCCCGCGCTTCCACGAGTCGTCGGTGGGCCGGATGACGGTGGCGCCGGTGCGGAACCGGTCCGGGTTGCCGGTCACGGTGTGGTTGGTGTGCAGCTCCACCGTCTGGCCGTTCACCGGATTGTCTTGCGGGTCGGCGCCGCAGCGTCGCAACAGGTCAGCCACCGTCGCGGCCGGGTTCGCGATGAAGTCCTCGTAGCGCAGGAACATCGACTGCCCCGGATAGCGGCGCAGGAGCGCCCGCGAGGCAATGTTGAAACCGCGCCAGTACGCGGTGCTCTTGCTCGCCGACATCGTGTAGACGTAGTCCTTGGGTGAGCGCCAGGAGTTCGCGACGGCGACCGGATCGCGGACCAGGTGCACGAACACCGGCCGGATCCCTTCCAGTCGCGGCAGCAGCGCCGCCTCGCCGGGGATCTTGGTGGTGTCGACCAGGACCCGGGCGCCGGTGCGCTCGGCGATCGCCCGGTAGGTGTCGGTCATCAGCTGCGCATGCTGGCGCAGGCCCTCGGTGTCGATGCCGCGCTTCATGATCCGCCAGGTGTGGCGGGTCCGGGCATAGCCCTGCTGCCGGGCGATCACGATGTCGGCGTACTCGGCCAGTGACATCCCCTCCGGGCGGCCCACCGGCAGGATCTGCGACCAGATCGGGCACTCGGCCAGCACCGCGCCGCAGCCGCACAGGCTGTTGGCGCCGCGTCCGGCCGAGTTCTTCCACAGGAAGTGCAGCTCGCCGACATGGAAGAAGCCGGGAACCTCGTTCAGGATGTTGCCCAGGATGGTGCTGCCGTTGCGGCACCATCCGGTGATGCACAGGACGGTGATGTCCGAGTCCTCCACTGGCTGCCCCATCCTGTCCTCGCTAGGCCACCGTCACGGGCTGATCGCTCGGCTCGGCGATCAGCATGGCCATCACCGCGGCCACCCCGGCGCAGCAGGCGCCGACCACGAAGACGGCCTCGTATCCCAAGGCGCCGGCGATCACGCCGCCCAGGGGGCCCCAGACTGCCACGCCCAGGTCCCAGAAGGAGGTGTATGCCCCGAGCGCCGCACCCTGCTGGCTCTTGTCCGTACGGTTCATCACCATCAACGCCAGCGACGGGTGCAGCAGGGAGAACCCCACGCCCATCACCAGGCTGCCGAGAAGGGCGACCGGCAGGTTCGGGGCGACGGCGATGATCAGCAGCCCGACCGCCTCGCAGATCGCGCACGCGGTGGCCACCGGCCGCGGACCGTACTTGTCGGGCAGCCGCCCGATGAACAGCCGGGTGCCGGCGTAGACCAGGCTGAAACAGCTGAGC
>NZ_DASVQG010000333.1:0-9949 GCF_036389215.1 Jatrophihabitans sp. | reverse complement strand
CCCAGGCCGTCGCGAGCCGGGCCGGCGCGCCGCTCGGGCACGACTTCTGCGTGCTGTCGCTGTCGGACCGGCTCAAGCCCTGGGAGGTGATCGCCGAGCGGCTGACCGCGGTCGCGCGCGCCGACCTGGTGCTGGCGATCTACAACCCGGCGTCGAAGTCGCGGACCTGGCAGGTCGAGAAGGCCCGCAGCCTGCTGTTGGAGCACCGCTCTCCCGACACCCCGGTGGTGATCGGGCGCGATGTCGGCGGTCCGGCCGAGACCGTCCGGGTGCTGCGGCTGGCGGACCTGGACCCTGAGCAGGTCGACATGCGATGCCTGCTGATCATCGGTTCGTCCCAGACCCGGGTGCGCTACCGGCCGGACGGCCGACCGACCGTGTACACGCCGCGGCACTATCCCGGCTGAGCTACTCAGCGACGGACTCCAGCGGACCGCCTCCCGGCTGAGCCCGTCGTCGCGCGCGCGGCACTACCCCGGCGGAGCTACCTCGGTTGGCCGGCTCGGGCTAGGCCGGCGGCCCCACCAGCGCGGCCACCCAGTCCCGGGCTTGCTCGACCGTCGCCACCGCGGGCACGTCCGGCACCGGCGGGCGCTCGACCAGCAGTACCGGCATCCGGAGCTCGCGCGCCGCGACCAGCTTGGCCTCGGTGAGCGGGCCGCCGCTGTCCTTGGTGACCAGCACCTCGATCCGGTGCGCCCGCATCAGCTCGATCTCGCTCCGCACCGAGAACGGCCCGCGCGCCAGCAGCACCTCATGCCGTGCTGGCAGTGGCGGCTGCGGAGCCTCGATGCTGCGGATCAGGAACCAGTGCCGATCAAGCCCGGCGAACGGCGCCAGTTCGGTGCGCCCGATGGTCAGGAAGACCCATTCGGGCAAGCTGTTGAGGGCCGCGGCGGCAGCGGCCACCGACGGTTGCCGGCGCCAGTCGTCGTCCGGGCGCTGGCTCCAGCCCGGCCGGCGCAACGCCAGGATCGGGATTGCGGTGGCGAGCGCCGCTTCGGCCGCGGACCAGCTGATGGTCGCCGCGAACGGATGGGTGGCATCGACCACCGCCGCGATCCGCTCGGTGGCCAGCCAGCGGGTCAGCCCGGCGGCTCCGCCGAACCCACCGATCCGGACCTCCCCGACGGGCAGCGCCGGAGCGGCCACCCGGCCGGCCAGCGAGGAGATCGGCCGCACCCCGGGCAGGCCGGCAAGTGCGGTGGCAAGCGCCCGGGCTTCGGCGGTCCCGCCCAGGATCAACACCCGCGCCACCGGTCACCCCCTCCGTCGCCGGCTTCTCGTTGCCAGCTCGTTGCCACCTCGTGTCCAGCTTCGTATCGAGCTTCGTATCGAGCGCTGCCTCGGGCATGCTAGGACCCGATGACCACACCCAGCGGCCTTCGCTACGGCTGGACCACCGGCGCCTGCGCCACCGCGGCAACCGCCGCCGCCTACACCGCGCTGCTCACCGGCAGCTTTCCAGACCCGGTGCGGATCACGCTGCCCAAGGGCCAGCAGCCGGCGTTCGCGCTGGCACGCGAACAGCTCGGCGACGGCTGGGCCAGCGCCTCGATCGTCAAGGACGCCGGCGATGACCCCGACGTCACGCACGGCGCGCTGATCACCGCCACCGTCCGGCCCGGACCGCCCGGCTCGGGAGTCGGCTTCGTGGCCGGACCAGGCGTCGGGACGGTGACCAAGCCCGGCCTGCCGCTGGCCGTCGGCGAGCCCGCCATCAACCCGGTGCCGCGGCGGCTGATGACGGCGGCCGTCACGGAGCTCGCCGGCGGCACCGTTCCCGACCTGGTCATCGAGATCTCGGTCGCCGGCGGCGAGGAGATCGCCAAGCACACCTGGAACCCCCGGCTGGGCATCCTGGGCGGCATCTCGATCCTGGGAACCACCGGCATCGTGGTGCCCTACTCCTGCGCGGCCTGGATCGACAGCATCAGGCGCGGCATCGACGTCGCCCGGGCCGCCGGCCACCAGCACGTCGCCGGCTGCACCGGGAGCACCTCGGAGAAGGTCGCGGCCCAGCTGTACGGGCTGCCCGAGGACGCCCTGCTGGACATGGGGGATTTCGCCGGCGCGGTGCTGAAGTACCTCAAGCGCAACCCGATCCCGCGGCTGACCATCGCCGGCGGGATCGGCAAGCTCTCCAAGCTCGCCGACGGACACCTGGACCTGCACTCCGGCCGGTCCCAGGTCGACTTGCGGTTCCTTGCCGAGCTGGCTCGCTCGGCCGGCGGTCGGGCCTCGGTGGCCGAGGAGGTGCTGGCAGCCAACTCCGCGCTGGACGCGCTGCAGATCTGCCAGCGGGCCGGGGTGCCGATCGGCGACGCGATCGCCGACCGTGCTCGGCAGACCGCCGAACAGGCACTCGGTGACGCCCCGGTCGCCGTCGACATCGTGGTGATCGACCGTGCCGGAGCCGTGGTCGGCCGAGCAGGCCGGGCCTGATCGCCAGCCGGGCCTCATCGCCAGCCGGGCCTCATTGCCGGCGCGCGGGCTCCCGGCTCGGGCCTGAGCGCCGGCCCCACCTGATTGCCAGCGGATCGGGCTCCCAGCCCGGCGCTCAGTCCTCCGCGGCGGGGAGCGTGTCGGGGTCGTAGTCGTCGATGCCCACCACGACCCGCTCCTGCTCGGTCCGGTGCGCCAGCGCGTCGTCGTCGGGGTGGCTCGGCATCGGTCACTCCCGCGACCGCGCACGTCGCTTCTGCCCAGCGGCTTCCACCCTAACGCCGGGACGAGAGCGGCCATCCGCGAACCCCGGCAAGACCCGTTCAGGAGGGCCCGGGCGGCGGAGCCGCGGACCGATTAACCTGCTGGCATGTTCTCTGATGCCACCTCCCAGATCTCGGCGGCCGACGCCGCTGAACTGCTGACCGGCGATGCCGTCCTGCTCGACGTCCGCGAGCAGCACGAGTGGGACGCCGGGCATGCCCCCCAGGCGCGGCACCTGGCCATGTCGGAGCTCTCCGGACGGGTCTCCGAGATCCCGCCGGACGTCACGGTGATCTGCGTCTGCCACGGCGGTGGGCGATCGGGGGCCGTCTCGGACGCCTTGAACCGGGCCGGCTTCAACGCCCTCAACCTCAGCGGCGGGATGGTCGCGTGGGAGGCCGCCGGGCTGCCGGTGGTCGACGACGCCGGCGCACCCGGTGAGGTGATCTGAGCCGGGCGCCGGCCGGCAGCCCGGCGTCCTAGACTGCCAGCTCCAGCAACTTTTGAGTCGAGGAGTGCAGCATGCCGATCGCCGAATTCCTCGCGGTCAACCTGGACTGCGCAAACCCGCCGGAACTGGCCGAGTTCTACGGCAAGCTCACCGGCGGCGAGGTGACCTACAGCACCGACGAGTACGCCGCGATCGAGATTGCCGGCGGTCCCACCCTCTACTTCCAGAAGGTCGCCGACCACCGGCCACCGACCTGGCCCGATCCCGAGCGCCCACAGCAGTCGCACCTGGACTTCTACGTCGACAACCTGCGGGACGCCGAGGCGGCGGCCCTGGAGTTCGGAGCCAGCAGGCCCGACTTCCAGCCCAACCCCCCGCACCAGGTCGTGGTGCTGCTGGACCCGGCCGGCCATCCGCTCTGCCTGTGCGCCCGAGGCTGAGCATGGCGGGCCGCCGCCGATGACGACCTATGCCGCCTTGCTGCGCAGCGTCGACGTCGGCAAGAACAAGCTCGCGATGACCGACCTGCGGGCCTTGCTGTCCGACCTCGGCGGCGAGCAGGTGCGTACCTACCTTGCAGAGCGGCAACGCCGTCTTCGACCATTGCGCGACTGACCTGGCACGGTTGGCGCAGGAGATCGAGTAGGGACTGGCCGGCCTGGGGGTGAGCACGCGGGTGCTGTTGCGGACCGGCGAGGAGCTGGCCGGCGTGCTGGCCGGTAACCCTCACCTGGCTCGCGAATCGGACCCGGCCAGCTGCACGTCACCTTTCTCGCCGATCCACGGCACCGGACCGGATCGAAGGGCTGCAGGTACCGGCCGGTGAGATCGGCACTTTCTCCTGGCAGGGCAGGCAGATCCACCTGCACTGCCCGGCCGGCTACAGCCGGACCAAACTCAACAACAGCTGTCTGGAGTCGCGGCTGGCCACCGTGGCAACCACCCGGAACTGGCGGACGGTCACCGCGCTGAGCGAACTGACCCGCAGCGGCTGAGGGCGAGCCGTTCAGAGGGTTCCCAGCACCCGGCCGATGGCGATCTCCAGAACGACCCGTCGTGGATTGACCCGCGGCTGCCGGTAGCGCTCGGCATAACGCCGTTCGGCGTCGGCCACCGACTCCGGGTCGGCCCTGAGAATCGCCCGTCCCTCCAACGTCGACCAGCGCCGCCCGTCGACCTGGCAGATCGCCACGGCGGCACCGGCGGGTCCGGCGGCCAGCACCTGCCGTGCCTTGTGCGAATCCCCGGAGGTGATCACCCGGGCCAGCCCGGCCTCGGCGTCCAGCGTCACCCCGACCGGAACGGTGTGCGGCGTGCCGTCCCGGCGCACCGTGCTGAGCGTGGCAAGCCGGCGTTCGCGCCAGAACTCCAGGAATTCCGCACCGCGGCCGGTCAGGTCTGCCGTCACCTCTGGTCTCCTTCAGGTGCTTGGCGCAGCAGCGACGGCAGGTACACCGCGCCCGTGCCGTCGGTGCGGGTGGCCGCCACATCGCCGGGGTTGGACATCGCGCACGATCGTAACGACAGGCAGCCACAGCCGATGCAGGACTGCAGCCCGTCACGCAGCGCTTGCAGAGCATTGATCTGCTCGTCCAGCCGCTGCCGCCAGGAGCGCGATATCCGTCCCCAGTCAGCCCTGGTCGGCGTTCGCAGGTCCGGAAGGTCGGCGAGCTCCACCCGGATCTCGTCCAGGCTCAGGCCGACGTTGCGGGCCGCTCGGATGAAAGCCAGCCTGCGTAGCACGTTCCGCTCGAAGCGGCGCTGGCCGCCACCGGTCCGGGTGGCCCGGATCAGGCCCTCGCGCTCGTAGTACCGCAGCGCCGACGCTGCGAACCCGCTGCGCCTGGCCACTTCCGACACCGTCAGCAGTTGTTTCGATTCCACTCCCGCATCCTACTTGACTTAAAGCGGACTTCAACTTTAAAGATGTGGGAACACCCCTATTCCTGGAGGAAGATATGCCCACCGCTGTGATCACCGGCGCCTCTGCCGGTCTCGGACGAGCCCTGGCCAGGGGCCTGGCCGAGCGAGGCTGGAACCTGGTCATCGATGCCCGGCGCCCCGACCGGCTGTCCCGGCTTGCCGACGAGCTGAGCCCCTCGTGCCAGGTGCGCGCCATCGCCGGGGACGTCGGCGACGGCGAGCATCGCCGCCGGCTGTCCGAGGCCGTCACCGAATTCGGCTCGCTGGACCTGCTGGTGAACAACGCCAGCACCCTGGGCCCGACCCCGCTGCCGCCGCTGGCCGAACTGACCGCGGACCAGCTCAGCGACATCCTGCGGGTGAACCTGGTGGCACCGCTGGCATTGATCCAGCTGACCCTGCCGGCGCTTGCCGCGGCTGGCGGCCTGGTCGTCAACCTCTCCTCCGACGCCGCGGTGGCCCACTACCCCGGCTGGGGCGGCTACGGCGGCTCCAAGGCGGCGCTGGATCACCTGAGCGCCACCCTGGCCGCGGAGAACCCGGGGTTGCGGTGGTACAGCTTCGATCCCGGCGACATGCGTACCGAGATGCACCAGGCAGCCTTCCCCGGCGAGGACATCAGCGACCGGCCGGTGCCGGAGTCGGTGCTTCCGGCGCTGCTGCGCTTGATCGACAGCCGGCCGCCGAGCGGCCGCTACACCAGCGTCGCGCCCGAACTCGGCGCGGTGGTCCCGGACGGCTCCGCGAGCCCGGACCTGGCCTCCGCCGTGCAGAACGCCGTGCAGAACGCCGCGCAGAACGCCGTGCAGAACGCCGTGCAGGAGGTGTCGCGATGACCATGCAGGCCTACGCACCCACCACCCGGTTCGCGTTTCCGGAGAACCTCACCGCGACCGAGCCGCCCGAGCACCGGGGGCTCAGCCGCGACGGCGTCCGGCTGCTGGTCGCCGAATCCGCGCCGGCCGAACGCGGCGGCGTCCGGCTCACCCACAGCCGGTTCCACGAGCTCGGCCGGCATCTGGCGCCCGGCGACCTGATCGTCGTCAACACCTCGAAGACCATCGCGGGCGAGGTCGACGGGACCGCCGACGGCGGCTGGCCGGTGGTCCTGCACGTGGCCAGCCCGCTGGAGGACGGCAGCTGGGTGATCGAGCTGCGCACCGCCCCGGACGGCGCGCTGCCGGTGCTGACCGCCCGGCCGGGCGAGGTGATCGCCCTGGCCGCAGGCACCCGGGCACGGCTGCTGGAGCCCTATCCCGGGCGCGCCGCGTCACCGACCGGTCGGGGCAACCGGCTGTGGCGGGCCGAGGTGACCAGTGACCAGCCGTTCTCGGACTACCTGCTGCGCCACGGGCGGCCGATCAGCTATGGCTACCTGCACGGGCAGTGGCCGCTGGCGGACTACCAGACGGTGTTCGCCCAGCATCCGGGCAGCGCCGAGATGCCCAGCGCCGGCCGGCCGTTCACCACCGAACTGGTCACCGACCTGGTCAGCCGGGGAATCGCCTTCGCGCCGATCACCCTGCACACCGGCGTTTCCTCCCAGGACGCCGGCGAGCCACCGCAGCCGGAACGATTCGAGGTTCCGGCCGCCACCGCCCGTGTGGTGAACGCCAGCCGGGTCAACGGCGGCCGGGTGGTCGCGGTGGGGACCACGGTGACCCGGGCCCTGGAATCCGCAGCCGGACCGGACGGCTGGCTCAGCCCGGCCCGCGGCTGGACCGAACTGGTCATCTCCCCCGAACACCCGGCCCGCGCGGTGACCGGGCTGATCACCGGCCTGCACAATCCGGACGCCTCGCACCTGCTGCTGGTGGAGTCGGTGGCCGGGGCCCGGCTGGCACAGCAGGCCTACGACGCGGCGGTGGAGGCTCGCTATCTCTGGCACGAGTTCGGCGACTCCTGCCTGCTGCTCGGCAACCGGCGCTGATCGCGGGCTGACGGGCCGTCCGGCTTCGTCCCGCCGCCGATTACCGTCTTGAGGCATGCACCCCGACCCGAACCGGCTGGCCGCGATCGCCGCGCGGTTGCCCGGCGCACTGATCGCGCTGGACTTCGACGGCACCCTGGCACCGCTCGTCAGAGATCCCGACGCCGCCCGCCCGGTGCCCGGGGTGATCGACACCCTGGCCCGGCTGGCAGGGGCCGGGGCGCGGATCGCCATCGTCACCGGCCGCGCCGCCACGACGGTGCTCGAGCTCGGCGGCCTGCAGGCCATTCCGGACGTGATCGTCAGCGGCCTGCACGGCGCCGAGACCTGGCAGCACGGCCGGCTGCGGACCCGGGACGAGCCGCCGGGCCTGGCGGTGCTGCGCCAGAGCCTGCCGCCGCTGCTGCGCCAGACGGCCGACGGGGTGTGGTTGGAGGACAAGCGGCTGTCGCTGGTGGTACATGCCCGCCAGGCCGCCGACCCGGACCGGGTGCTCGCCGAACTCGGGGACCGGCTGCCGCCGCTGGTCACCGAGCAGGGCCTGGAACTGCACCCGGGCAAGCTGGTGCTCGAGATCCGGATTCCCGACCTGTCCAAGGCCACCGCGCTGGAGCACCTGCTCACCCCGGACACCTCGGCGGCGCTGTTCGCAGGCGACGACCTCGGTGACCTGCCGGCAGTGGCGGCGGTGACGGCCTGGGCCCGGGCCACCGGCCGGCCGGGCCTGACCATCGCGGTCGGCGAACTGCCGGAGCTGCGCCAGGCGGCCGAGGGCGCGGTGGGCTCACCCGCTGAGCTGGCCGAGCTGCTGGCGAAGTTGCCGGCAGCCGGCTGAGACTCATCCGGGCCGAGCTGCCACGCCTCTGGCAGCCGGCTGAGACTCACCCCGGCCGAGCTGCCACGCCGGAGCGCCGGTTGATGGTCTGATGTGCCCATGACCGTGTCCCAGCAACCAGCCGGCCGCGACCGCGAGATCCCCGACGGGCGGATCGTGGTGGACAACCTGACCAAGGTCTTCGGCAACCAGCGGGCCGTGGACTCGCTGAGCTTCACCGTGGAGCCGGGTTCGGTGACCGGTTTCCTCGGCCCGAACGGTGCCGGCAAGACCACCACGTTGCGGATGCTGCTGGGCCTGGTGCAGCCGAGTTCGGGTACCGCGACCATCAACGGCGTGACGTATGAGTCACTGACCCGGCCGTTGCAGACCGTCGGCGCGGCGCTGGAGGCGGCCAGCTTCCACCCCGCCCACACCGGCCTGCAGCACCTGCGGATCTATTGCGCCGCCGCCGGCCTGCCCGCCCGCCGCGCCAACGAGGTGCTGGATCTGGTGGGCCTGGGCCAGGTGGCCAAGAAGAAGACCAAGGGTTACTCGATGGGCATGCGGCAGCGGCTGGGCCTGGCCGGCACGCTGCTCGGCGACCCCAGGGTGCTGATCCTGGACGAGCCGGCCAACGGCCTGGACCCCGAAGGCATCCGCTGGCTGCGCGGGTTCTTCCGGCACCTGGCCGGCGAGGGCCGCACCATCCTGGTGTCGAGCCATCAGCTGGCCGAGGTGCAGGAGGTAGCGGACCGGGCGGTCATCCTCAACCGGGGCAAGCTGGTCAGGGCCGGCACCCTCGGCGAGCTGTCGGCCGGCACCGCGGTGACCGTGGTCCGCGGGCCGGCGCTGGCACCGTTGCAGCAGGCGCTGGCCGGCGCCGGCTACGGCGGCAGCACCGAGCCCGACGGCAGCCTGCGGGTGCGTACCGATCAGCTGGCGCAGGTCGGTCACCTGGCGTTCGTCCACAACGTCGAGCTGCACGAGCTGCGGCTGGAGGAGTTCGACCTGGAACGGCTGTTCTTCAGCCTGACCGAGGGCGAGCACCGCGGCGCGGACCTGGAGCCGCCGGGGCACTCCCAGGTCCCGAACCGGGCATACCAGCAGGACGGCGGCCTCCGGTGATCAATCTGGTCCGCTCCGAGGTCCTCAAGATCCGCAGCACCCAGGTCTGGTTCTGGATGCTGCTGCTCGCTGCCACCTTCACCACCCTGGGCAGCATCGGGATGGTGGTGACGGCGATCAACGACCATGACGACGGCGCCCCGGTCGACTACTACGGCCTCTTCACCCAGTCCCAGGGCGCCGGCATCGCGCTGCTGGTGCTCGGACTGCTCGGCCTCACCACCGAGTTCCGGCACAAGACCATCACCCCGACCCTGCTGGCAACCCCCAACCGGTGGCGGCTGCTGGCCGGCAAGGCAGCCTCGTACGCCCTCTTCGCGATCGGCTACGCGCTGGTGTGCGTGGCGCTGAACTTCGCGATCGTGATCATCTGGCTGTCGGCGGTAGGCGTTCCGCTCGAGTACAGCCATGGCGTGCCCGGCGGCGTCGCAAAGGCCTTCCTGACACTGGTGCTGACCGGCATGTTCGGGCTGGGGCTGGGCGCGATGCTGCGCAACCAGGCGGCAGCGATGGTCCTCGGAATCGTCTACTTCTTCATCCTGGACAACGTTCTCAACTACGTGCCGTGGGTACGCAAGGGATACGCCTACACCCCGGGCGGCGCCGTCAAGGCCTTCAACTCCAACGGTCACATCGAGGGCATGCCGGGCGACGTGCACCTGCTCGCCCCGGCAGCCGGCGGCGTGCTGTTCCTGGTCTGGTCGCTGGCGCTGCTGGTTGCCGGTGGCCGCCTCAGCCTGAGCCGCGACATCAGCTGAGCCGCGACATCAGCTGAGCGGGGGTAATCGCTACGGTTGTGAGCAACCGCACCGATTTACTCCCGATCCGATCGGGCCGCGGCGGTGCGGCCCGATGAGGTCCACGCGTACGCTGGTTCATCGGGTCACGGCCCTGGCCAGTAGGTGGTTGGTGTCGCCCCGGTGGGTGCCTCCCGCAGCAGGCTTACGCGAACTCCCGAGAAGGTGGCCGACGACGTGACCGCGCAGTCCTCGAC
>NZ_DASVQG010000332.1:0-31718 GCF_036389215.1 Jatrophihabitans sp. | reverse complement strand
TGACCAGCCGGTCCTCATCGACCGTGCAGGCCCACCCGGTACCGGTGCCGGCGAGGAAGCTGAGCCCGGCGGGCAACGGGTCGCTGAGAACAAGTTGATCGGCGGTGGACGGCCCGGCGTTGTGCACCCGCAGGGTGAAGTCCGTGGCCTGGCCGACCTGGCCGTTGCCGGTGTGCAGCATGACCAGGCCGAGGTCGGCCAGCTTGCCCACCACTATCGAGGCCGAGTCGCCGCCCGGCGTGCCCGGGGTCGGCGAGGACACCACCGCCTGGTTGGTCGCGGAGCCGGCCGGGGCCTGCGGATCCACCTGGACCTGCAACTGGAGCACCGGAGCGGATTCACCAGCTACCAGCGCGTGATCCAGGATGCAGGTCACCGTCTGGTGCGCCGTCGGCGACGGAGGCGCCGGGGCCGGCCCGGCGGAGCAGTCCCAGCCGCCGCCGGCGGCAAACAGGTAGCTCTGGTAGCCCGGCAGCGTGTCGGTCACCGTGACCGGCACGGCAGAGTCACTGGGGCCGGCGTTGCGCACCGCCAGCTGCCATCCTGCCGTCGCGCCGGCCTGTACCTGCGGATCGGTCGGGGCCGTCACCACCACCAGATCGGCCTGGGCGCGCACCGGCACCGGCACCGGTGGCGGGTCCGTCCGGGTGCCGGCGGTGCCGGATGCGATGCCGGCGTTGTTGACCAGGGTGGCCGTGCCGGCCGGCAGGTTCACCGGTGTCGAAGCCGACACCAGCGTGGTCAGCACCAGATCCGGCGCGGTCGTACCGGCGGCCAGCCCGGTGCGCCCGCACACCACCGACTGCCCGGCAGCGGAGCAGGTCCAGCCACTGCCGGTGTAGGACTGCAGGCTCAGATACGCCGGCAGGGTGTCGGTGACGCTGACGGTGCCGGCGTCGCTGGGACCGGCGTTACGGGCCGACAGCACGAAGCTCGCGGTGGTTCCGGCCAGCACCGGAGCCGGCGTGCTGAGTGTCTTGGTCAGGCTGAGCGCCGCGCTGGTCAGGACCTGGACCTGATCGGTGCTGGAGTTGTCGGCGAGGTCGGGGTCCGCGGTACCGCTGCCGACCGTGGCGGTGTCCTCGAGCGTGGCGGGTCCGATCTCCGGGTCGAGCTGGACGAGGAGGTTCAGCTGGGTGGCACTGGCGCCGGTGGCCAGGCCCGCGGCCAGCACGCAGCTGACCAGCCTGCTGCCGGCGGCATAGCCGCAACTCCAGCCGGTACCGGTGGCCGAGCTGAAGCTGAGGCCGGCCGGCAGCGCGTCCAGCACCGTGACCGGGCCACCGATGTCGGACGGCCCGGCGTTGTGAACCGCCAGCCTGAAGGTCAGCGGGTTGCCCGCGACCGCGGTGCCGGTGTGCGAGAGGGCGATCGAGAGGCCGGCGACCTGGGACACCGACGAGTCGTCGACATCGCTGTTGTTGCCCGGCACCGGATCGGGCGTGCTGGAGGTCACCGTGGCGGTGTTCGACGCCGGGCCGAGAAAGCCCGTCGCCAGGTTCACCGCCAGGGTGAACGACGAGCTGGCCCCGGCAACCAGCGACCCGGTGTAGCCGCAGCCGACCTGCTGGCCGGTCGCGGCGCACGCCCAGTTCGGGTCGGTGGAACTGAACGAGTCGTAGCTGAGGCCGGCCGGCAGGACGTCGCTGACCTCGACGCCGACGGCGTCGGACTCACCGGCATTGCGGACCTGGATCTGGTAACGAGCCTGACTGCCGGCCACGAACGGGTTGGTCAGGTGCAGCTTCTGGATCACCAGGTCCGCACGGACGGCCGGCAGGTCGGTCTGGACGTCGAAGTTGTTGGCGGGGACCGGGTCGGCGGTCGGTGATCCGGCATTGGCGGTGTTGGTGACCGGACCGGTCTGGGCGGAGGCGATGACCACCGTCACCGATACGGCGGCAGGCACCCCGCCGACGGCCAGTGGGCCCGGCAGGGTGCAGTGCAGGCTGGCGGCAACGGTGCCGGCGGCGATCGGGTCACAGCTCCAGCCCGACCCGGCCGCCGACACGAACGTGCTGCCGGCCGGCAGCTGGTCATCGATGCTGATCGGACCGACCGCCCTGGACGGGCCCAGGTTGGTGACCGCCAATTCGTAGCTGGCCGGCGCCCCGGCGACCAGCTGCGGCGAGCTGAGGCTGGTGCTGATCGTCAGGTCCGCGGTGGCCCGCACCGTCGCCGCCGTCGTGGCGCTGTTGTTGGCCGGGTTCGGGTCCTGGGTTCGCGCGCTGACGGCCGCGGTGGCCGACAGGGTGCTGCCGTCCGGCACCGACGGATCGACGGAGTAGGCCAGCGTGATCACCGGGAACGAGGCGCCGCTGGCCAGGGTGTCCCCGGCCGCGGTGCGCTGGCAGCTGACCGGGGCGGCGGTGCCGCAGGACCAGCCGGTGCCCGAGGCACTGACCGAGCCGATCCCGGCCGGCAGCGGGTTGGTGAGCTGGTCTGTGACGGTGAACGGCCCGATCGCCGGGTTCGGGCCGAGATTGCGCACCGTCAGCGTCCAGCTGCCGGTGCCACCGGCCACCGGTGCGCTACCGACGGCCTTGGTCAGGCTCACGTCGGCGGAGGCGATGTGAGCGACAGCGGTGCCGGGACCCGCGGTGTAACTGCCCGCGCCGTTGCCGCTGGCGCCGGTGGCATCCCGGGCTGTCGAGGTGGCCGAGTTGGTGTGGTTGACGACGAGGCCGACCCCGGGCGATCCGCTCACCCCCGGCTGCGGGGTGGCGCTCAGCGCGATGGTCAGCACCGCTGCCGGGTTGAGGGTGCCAAGACCGGTCCAGCTCAGCGTCTGGATACCGCCGGCAGTGGCCACCGTCGGCTCGACCGCGACCGCGGGGCCGCCGGCGACCGATACCCGTGCCGTGCCGGGGTCATAGCTCCAGTTGGGCGGCAGGGTGTCGCTGCTGCCGACCTGGTAGGCCACTCCCGAGCCGGTGTTGCGAACCGTGATCAGCCACCCGAACGACTCGCCGATGTAGCCGGTGCTGCCGGCCGGGGTGGACTTGGTGGTCGTCACCCGGGGAAAGAACGGGGTGATCGTCGCGGTGGCCGTCGTGCCGGTGTAGTGCCGGCCCCCGGCGGGCAAGGAGTCATAGCCGGTGATCCGCGCGGTGTTCACCAGCGCCGCGGCCGTCACCGATCCGGACGGAGCCAGCGTGGCGGCGTAGCTGAGTCCCGGCATCGAGGCGCCCTTGGCGATCGGGCCCGGCAGCGTCCAGGTCAGCACCCCGCCACCGGTGGACGGGTTCGCACCGGTGAGGGTGCCGCCGCCGGAGACGCTGGCCGGGTCGACGACCACACCGGCCGGCACCGTGTCGGTGACCGTGGTGTTGTAGGCGGCGCTCGTGCCGGCGGTGTTGCGGTTGCTGATGGTCACGGTGTAGCTGAAACTCTGGCCCGGTTCCGGGTGCAGCCGGCTGACGGCCTTGGCCACCGAAAGCCCTGGTTCCAGCACCGTGACTCCGGTGGTGGCGTTGGGGCTCACCTGCTGGTAGCCGGCACCGGAACTCGCCGGCGGCGTCCGGGCGGCGTTGTCCCAGCCGGCGTGCACCGACTCGGTCAGCACCGCACCGGTACTGGCGGCAGCGACGTCGGCGACCCGGGCCGAGTAGTGCACGGTGACCGTGCGGGCCTGACCGGCGTAGGGCACGTCGCCGAGCAGCCAGCCGATCAGCGTGGCCGAGCCGGCCCCCGCGGCCGAGGTCAACCGGACCGCGTCGTCGGGCGTGCAGGCTGAGCTGTCGGCGTTGGCACAGCTGACGGTGCCGGGCACGACCGAGTTCGGGTCGATGCCGGCGGGCAACTGGTCGATCAGCGACAGGTTGTAGAAGTTCACACCGGCAGGCAGCGCCGCCGAGGAGCTGAAGTTGACGGTGTCGCCGACCGCGGCCGAGGGTGGCGTCACCGAGGTCAGCGCGGTGGCCCCGGCCACCGTGACCGTGCTGGTGGCCCCGGCGCTGTACGTCCGGCCGCTCGGGTTGCCGTCCTGCACAGGTGAGCTCCGGGTGCCGGCCAGGCTGTTGCCGGTCAGCGCGGCGAGGTTGGGGTAGGTGGCCTTGCCCGACGCCGACGGGTCCACGGTGGCGCTGTACTTCATGCTCAGCGACGACCCGCCGGCCAGGTCGCCGAGGTTCCAGCTCAGCAGTGTCGTTCCGGCCGGGCAGCCGTTGCTGGCGTTCCCGGCGATGGCGGCGACCGGGCTCACCCCGGCCGGCGTTGCCAGGTAACCGGTGAACGTCATGCCTGCCGGCAGGCAGTCGGCCACCCAGCCGTCGTGCACCGGCGGCCGGCCGACGGCGTTGGTAGCCCTCACGGTGTAGGTGACGTTCTGGCCCGCTGCCACGCCGGTGCCGGCGTCATTGGTCTTGGTCAGCCCTGCCGCCGGTTCGACATCGCTGACGCTGGCAGCGGCCGTCCGGGCCGGCAGCAGGCTGCCGCCGGTGGCGGCGGTGGCGCTGCTGAAGGTGGCGGTGCTGGTGCGCACCACCGCGTGCTGGTTGGCCGCCAGCAGGGCCAGTTGGGCGGTGAACGTCAGCACGAACAGCTGGTCGGTGCCGGTGGTGTTGTCATAGCTGGCCGGCCACCGGATGCTCGGCACGGCGGGGTCGAAGCTGAAGCCGGCCGGCAGCGGCTGGTCGGCCGGCGACCCGGCATCGGCGGTGTACGCCGCGGCGGCGCCGATCAGGGACAGCCCCGCCGGTAGCGGGCTGCTGAAGATCGCGTTGTAGACCGAGGACCCGGCCGGCACCCGGGCGGTGACGGTCCAGCTGAGCTGCTCGCCGATGGTGGCCTGGGTGCTGGCGGCAGGAGTGGCCTCGGCACCGAGATTGCCGCTCTCGGCAACGGCCGAGCTGACGCCCGAGGTGACGCTGACGTTGCGCAGGTAGACGTCGCTGGCATCGCCGGCCGCCGGGGCGTCGTACTGGCCGGCCGGGACGGTGCTGTCGATATTGGCGTTCGGATAGAAGGTAGCGCTGCCGGTAGCGGGGCCCGGCAGGTCGGTGGCGACGGTGTAGGAGCGCACCGCCGCGGTGTTGTCGAACACCGTCGAGACGCTCACCCCGGCCGGGATGCTCACGGTGTACTGGTAGCTCTTGGTGGCCCCGGCGGGCAGCGCTGGCGTCCCGGCGCCGTTCCACAGCACCGCGCTCAGGCTGGCATTGCCGGCAAAACTGGGATGGCCCGGTGCTGCCGGATCGGTGCAGGTGCCGCCGTCGGTGATGGCGCTGAGCTGCGCGCACCGCAGGCCCGCGGGCAGCACGTCCCACAGTTGCAGGTCCCCGACATCGACGGCGTTACTGGTAGCGGCGCTGCCGGCGTTGCCGGCGTCGATGTCGAACACCACCGAATCGCCTTCCCGGACCAGCACATGATCGGAGTTCGGGCCCGGTGCCGGGATGGCGCCGTTCACGCCGGCCACCCCCTTGGCGACGGTGACCGGTGGTGCGGCCGCCACCCGGAAGCCGGCGGCGGCCCGCAACGAGCTGGCCTTACCGGCGCTGTCGGTGGTGTGCAGCTTCACGATGTTGCCGGGCTTGTCCGGCGCCGGGCCGGCCGCCGGGTCGGTGACCAGGACGCTGAAGCGCACCACGAACACCTGCCCGGCCGGCACCGTGGTGGAACCGTCGGACTGGCTCGTCCCGAGGTTCCAGCTCAGCGCCCCACCGGCCGCGCCGGCGGCGTCGAAGCTGATTGCCGCCGGGTCGACGGTGTTGCCGGCCGGATAGCTGACGCTGCCGTCCTCGTAGGCGGTACCGGTCGGCAAGAAGTCGGTCAGCACCGCGTTGCGGGTCTGGTTGGTGCCGGAGAACCCGACGCTGATCTGGAAGCAGATCCGGTCACCCTTGCCGAACACCGGATTGCCGGCCCCGTAGCTGGTGCCCGGGTCCGAGCATTCCATCGGCGTGGCGCGCGCGGCGACCGAACCGGCCAGCGAGCCGGCGGAGGTGGTCCTGGTCGCCGAACTGGCATCGCGGACCGGCTGGTTCCCGACCACGCCGGTGGCCGGCACCGGCGTCGAAGTCCCCATCGCCGCCACGGTGCTGGTGAAGCTGTCGCCGGCCGCCGGTGGCAGTCCGGCCAGTGCGCCGCCGGTGTAGCCGGCCCGGTCGCGGGCGGGGTAGGTGATGTCGAGGGAGCCGTCGTGCGGTACCGCGACGGGTGAGAACACGACGGTGAAGCTGCCGTCGGCATTCTGGGTGATCGACTGGTAGGGCAGCGACGGCGCGAGGCCGGGCACCGGCGCGCAGTCCGCCGGTGCCCCGCTGACATGGTTGGTGGCCCCGTCCAGCGGGCACATCCCGTTGGGCAGCAGGTGGGTGAGCGTGATCGCGGAGTTGTCGGCGTACTCCCCGGAATCGAGGTGCAGGGTGAAGCTGGAGATGCCGCCGGCGGCGAACTCCGCGGGCGACGCCGACTCCTGGATCCGCAGGTCGTGCACGCTGACCTGCTGGCTGGTGTCTGACACGCTGGCCGCCCCGCCGATCGCGGCACCGGTGTAGCTGCCGCCGGCGTGGGCGTAGCTGACCAGGAGCGCCGGGTCACCGAGCTGGCGGGTGCTGGCGCCGGTGTTGTTGTCGAGGTTGGCGGCCTGGCCGAGCGAGGCCGGGCTCGGGCCGGCGGGGAACAGCACGTTCTGCTTCAGCGCGACCGCGGCGGCGTAACGGATCGTGCTGGTCTGCCCGGCGGCCAGCGTGCCGAGCGCCCAGCTCAGCTTGGTGTAGACACCGGGCGGATAGCTGACCGTGCCGTTCGCGGGTGGGTTGAGCACGGTGTCGACCGAGGTGGGCAGCAGGCAGTTCGCGCCCACGTCCGGGGTTCCGCTCAGCCGGGCCGCGCCCGGGTACTCCACCGCGGAGCCCGAGGTGTTGTCCAGCTGGCCGCAGCCGAGGAACTCCTGCGCGGCCGGCAGATAGTCCAGCACGGTGACGCCGGTGGTGGCGGCCTGGCTGCTGTTGCTCAGCTGCAGGGTGTAGATCGTCGGATGCCGGTGCGCGCCACGCAGCACCTTCGCACTAGAGCCGGACTGGGTTTTGGTCAGCTGCAGTGCGGTGATCACGGTGGCGCTCTGGGTGCTGGTGGCCGGCTGGACCCGGGAGTCGGCGACCGGCAGCCCGGTGGCGGTGAAGTGCGCAACGTAGCGCGGGGCGGTGCTGGCATAGGCATTGGCGACGTTGTACAGGGTGCTGCCGACCGGGAGGCTGGTGGTCGCCGAGAAGCTCAGGACGGCCGAGGAACCCGGTGCCAGGTCGAACAGGTCGCTCCAGAGAAGGGTCTGCTGGCCGGTGCCCGGATCGGTCAGGACGGTTGGCTCACCCAGGTCGGCCGGCGTGGTCGAGCCGGGCTGGTAGGCCAGGCCCACCGGCAGCACGTCGCGGAACGAGGTGTTGTATTCCGGTTGCGCGCCGGCATTGGCCGACGGGTTTGCCGCGGTCAGCGTCAAGCGCACCGGCTTGCCCGCCAGCACGGTGGCCGGCGCCTGCCCGGTCACCGTGATCGCGGGCGCGGCGGCCGAAGCCGGCGTTGCCCGGAGCAGGCTGAGGCTTGCGCTCACCAGGACGCAGGCAGTCGCCAGCGCGGTCAGTCGGCGCGTGGTCAGCCGCCGACCCATCACGCAGCGCTCCATAGCATATGCGGAGCGTAACTGATGTTAGGTTTACATGAGGTCCGAACGCGATCTAGTGTGACCGCCTACGCGCCTAAGCCAGGGCTGTCGCCCGGCCACGCCGCCCGCTTCCGGCCGCCGGTTCCCCGGCCACGGGTGAGAAGCCCGCGGCCGGGGACACCGCAGCCGTTACGGCAGGGCCTGCTGAGCCGGGACCGGGGCGCCCTTCCCGCCGGGATAAGGGAAGAAGAACCGAACGAAGCGGTCCCAGTTGCGCTCCCCGATCGTTGCCCGCATCGTGCTCAGAAGTCGTACCGGGCCGCCGATCTTGTAACGGATCTTCGGCCGGCTTGCGCCCGCCGCGAGGGCTACCCGATGCGAGACGGCTTCGGCGGTAACCGCTGTCTTCCCGCGTCCCTTCGGATGCTCGACCTCACGGTAGGTCTCGTGCCACTTGACGAAGTGCTCCCAGAACCCGTCGTAGACCTGCTCCCGCTCACCGAGCTGCAAGTCCTTGACGTCGTTGGGAACGAATCCGCCTCGGATGGGCGACGGCTCGATGACCACTACCTGGATTCCGAGGTTTAGCACCTCCAGGCGCAGCGCGTCGCTGAGCCCCTCCAGCGCGTGTTTCGAGGCTTCGTAGAAACCGCGCCCCGCGGTTCCGAAGAGGCCGAAGATGGATGACATCATCACGATGCGCCCCGAGCGTGCGGCGACCATGCCTGGCAGGACCAATCGCGTCAGGTCCACGACGCCGAAGAAGTTCGTCTCGAACTGGTCGCGCACCGATTGCAGCGGGGTCTCCAGCATGGTCCCGTTGAGACTGTAAGCCGCGTTGTTGATCAGGAGGCCCACTGAGCCGTGGGCCTCCTCGATCTCCGTGACGACCGCCTTCATCGACTCGTGGTCGGTCAGGTCCAGCCTGCGGGTGTGTATGCCACGCTCGGCCAACTCCGTCATGACGGCGGGGTCGCGACCCGTGCCATACACGTCCCACCCCTGCTCCTTCAGCAGCAGGGCGATCTGCCGCCCCGTTCCCGAAGACAGACCCGTGGTCGAACCGCACCCGGTGATCAAAGCCGCTCTCGATGCCGGGGTCCATTCCAGAGGCGGTGTCTTATCGGCTGCCAAGGTCAGGCACTCTCGCTGAACTTGTCGGTCCTGTTCCAGAAGTTCGTCCCGGCGACCGGAGCGGACTCGTCGTCGTACCGGTCGTGGTGCCGCCACCAGTCCCACGGGTGCTCGAGCTGGTCCTCCTGGCGCCCCAGTGGGGTCAGGTCGAGGTAGTTGTAGAAGTTCTTGAAGATGTCGCCGCCCCGGTCGAAGATCGAGTAGGTGTAGAACACCTCATCTCCCTCGCGGAAGAACACGCTGACGCCAGGGATGTCACCCTCATCGGTGGTGACGCGGTAGTCCCGATTGAATTGCTCGCCTACCGTTGTGTACCAGGGAATGTCCCATCCCATGCGCGTCTTCCACGCCTCGAGCTTGTCCTGGGACGCGCGCGAGGTCATGACGAATGTCGTGTCACGAGCATTGATGTGAGCCAGGTGTCCGACGGAGTCGGCCTGCATCGAGCAGCCGATGCATCCCTCCTCCCGCTCGGGCTCGAACATGAAGTGCCGGACGATCAACTGGCGCCGACCCTCGAAGATCTCGGCGAAGGACAGCTGACCCTGAGGCCCGATGAACTGATAGTCCTTCTCTACGCGCACGAAGGGCAGCGCCTGCCGCCGCCGGTTCACCTCGTCACGCATTCGCGTGGACTCCTTCTCGAACTCGAGCAGATCCTGCCGCGCTTGAACCCACTCTTCCCTGCTCACCACCCGGTTCATATGCCCATCCCTTTGTTTCACTAGGGTTTGCTTGTGCCGCTTGCCAGACTGCCCGGCCTGATCACGCATCGCTTGCTCCAGATTGCGCAGTTGCGCGCAACGGCGATGAGCTGCCAACGCCCGAGGTTGAATGCCGTAGACCGCTGAAGTATTCAGCCCCTACGACGGCCCTACGACGCGAAAGACCTCCGGTTGGGGCGCGGTGCCCGGACAGCTCCACGCCTCACCCGGAGGTCTTCCTCACGCCAGGACGCCATGCCGACCGGCGTCTGGCGACGTCTCTGGTCAGTGACTACAGCGCACGCAACCCCGCTCCGTTGAGGAGGTAGGACGGGGCGATGTCGGCTGCCTTGCGCTCCAGCAGATCCACCACGGCCGCCCCTGCCCCCTCGGGACTGAGCAGCGGACCCTGCTTGCTGAGGAACTCCTCAACAGACATCCCGGCCTCTGCCGAGTAAGCGGCGACGGCTGACTTGCCGACACCGGTCTCAGGGGAGAACTTCGACATGATGGAGGAGAACGCTATGCCCAGGTTCGCCTTGTCCGATTCCCAGCGCGCGTAATCGGTGACGAAGCGCTGCGTTGCCTTCGCCCCCGCGTACCCGCCGCTGAGCGGGGAACCGCCCAGGGCGGCGCCGCTGCTGAACACGATCACTTTGCCGCCCGATTGCAACGGCCGGAGCAGCGCCTCACGCACCCAGGAGAAGGTGATGCGGACGTCGGTCTCCCAGGCCAGGGAGAAGGTCTCCCAGGACTGCTGCTGGAGCGAGCTCATGTGCGGGACGACACCGGCGACGATGACGATGTTCGTCGGGTTGTACTGCTCGATGAGCCGGGCCGGCAGCCCGTCGTCCCGGGCGTCGGCAACCTCGGCGTGGATCACCTTGGAAGGGTCTCCAGCCGCCTGCCCGTCGGTCCGCGAGACCGTCACGACAGGGGCTCCGGCTTGGGTGAGCGCCTCCGCGACGCCACGGCCGATGCCGCGGCTCGCGCCGACCACGATCGTCACCTGTTCGGCGAGGGAAGTCATGTAGAACTCCAAACTCTTCTCGTTAGCTGGCTCGCTTCAGTTCCTGACGTGCGATCTTTCCGACTGCCGTCTTGGGAATCGTGTCTACGATCTCACAACGCCGAATCTTCTTGTAGGGCGCAACCTGGTCATTCACGAAAGACATGATCTCCTCCAGGTCCACCGGCTCTGACAGCACGACGAACGCCTTCGGGATCTCACTGGCCTCCTCGTCGGGGATGCCGATCACTGCCGCGTCGGAAACCTTGGGATGGGACAGCAGGATGTGCTCGAGCTCGGTGGGAGAGACCTGGTGGCCCTTGTACTTGATGATCTCCTTGAGGCGGTCCCCCAAGGTCAGTTCACCGTCGCTGCCGATCCATCCCAGATCGCCGGTGCGCAGGTAGCCGTCGGCATCGAGGGCGTCGCGGGTGGCCTCCTCGTCGTCGAGGTAGCCCTGCATGACGTGCGGTCCCCGGATCAGCACCTCGCCGATCTCGCCCTGGCGCCGCTCCTGCTTGGTGTCCGGGTCGACCACCTTGATCGTGACATTGACCGAGGGACGTCCGACCGAAGCGGTTTTCGCGCTGAAGTCCCTCTGCATCAGCGACATCATCGCCTCGGTCATGCCATAACCCTGGGCAAGGCCGCAGTTGAGACGGTCTCGGCACTGCTGCGCCATCTCCGGGTCGAGCGCAGCGCCGCCGGAGACCATGTCACGAACGCTGGTGAGGTCGTACTTGTCGACCAGCGGGCTCTTGGTCAGCAGCGCCACCAGCGTCGGGACGACGTAGAGCCTGGTGATCCTGTGGTCCTGGATCGCCTGCAGGTAGGCAGTCGGCTCGAAGCGCGGCATCGTCACCAGCGTCGCACCCTGCGCGAGAGTGGCATGCATGACCATGATCAGGCCGAAGGCATGGTGGAACGGCGGCACGGCAAGAGTGGTGTCCCCTGGCTGGAGCGGGATGCCGGTCACCGTTTGCAGCGTCGCGGCAACGAGGTTGCGATGCGTGAGCGCCACGCTCTTGGGCAGGCCGGTGCTGCCGCTGGAGTTCATGACGGAGGCGATGTCGTGCGCCGGCGAGACAGCCACCTCCTCGAACTCCGCTGAATCGGCCAGCAGTGAGGCGAAGGCATCCTCGCCTTCGCCGGCGTCCAGCAAGACCAGCTGCTGGATGCCGGCCGCTTCGGCAAGCTCTTTCCCCGGAGTCCCGGGTCCCGCCATCAGGAAACTGGTCTTGGTGCGCCCGATGGTCCTGACGTGGTCGGCAATGGTGTCCAGCGGGTTGAGGTGCAGGACGGAGCCGCCGGCCGTCACGGCCGCGTAGTAGGCCACCACGTAGTCGGGGACGTTCGGGGAGAGGATCGCCACTACGTCGCCCTTGCCGAACCCTCTCGACCGCAGGCCACCGGCCGCCTGCCGGACCGCCGTGGCGAGCTCTGCGTAGGTGTAGGAACGGCGTCCCTCGGCATCGGTGACCGCCACCCGATCGGCGAACTCCGCTGAACGTGCGAGAACGTAGCCGGGCAGTGTGGAATCCGGGACGGCGACGTCAGGCAGATCGCTGTGCATCGTCAGCTGCCTCTGGCCGCTTGTACGTCGCGAGGCCGGGCTGGTAGCTCCGCTTCTCGAACTGCTTGAGCGCGACGTTGATCCACTCGTCACTGGTGAGCCTGGCCAGTTCCCACAGCTTGGCCTGGTCGTAATCGATCGCTCGGGGGAGGTCCATCATCGTGGTGCCCTCGTAGACCTCCTTGGCCAGCCGAAGCGTGACGGGGTTTTTGTTGATGATCTTGCCGACGAGCTTGTCGACCTCTGCCTCGAGATCCTCGGCTGGCACTGCCCGGTTGACGAGCCCGTACTGCTCGGCCTCCCGCCCCGTGAGGGTGTCACCCGTGAGGATGTAGTGCAGCGCCTGCTTGCGCGGCATGTTGTGGGTCACCGCCCAGGTGGCACCGCCGGCCGGGAAGATGCCGAAGTTGATCTCGGAGAGGCCGAACTTGACGTTCTCCGCGGCGATTGCCAGATCGCAGAGGCCGGTCACCTCGAAGCCGCCGCCGAAGGCGTAGCCGTTCACCTGTGCGATGGTGACGATCGGGAACGCCTTGAGCCGCTGGAACCACTTCAGGGCAACGAGATTGGTGCGGTAGAAGAGCTGAGGGTCCTCGTAGGGCTGGAGGAAGCACTCCTCCAGGTCCATACCCGCGCTGAAGCTGTTGCCCGTTCCGGTGATCACCAGGACCTTGACATCCGGCTCCGCCTCGATCTGGTCGAGGGCCAGATTCATGTCCAGGTGCATGCGGGGGTTCATAGCGTTCTTCTTCTCCGGGCGATTGAATCGTAAGGTCGCCCGAGGCCCCTCGACTTCGAGTAGGAGGGTTTCAAACTCCATGTAGGTGCTCCTAAACAGCGCTAGTCGTGCTCGCACCAGCGGGCCCAGTGCCCACCGGTCGAACAACAGGCTTGCATGCGCCGGGTCCGCTGCACTTGCTCCGAATTGCCCAAGGTGCGCCAAAGGCTCAGACGAAGGGCGTGTACAACGCGCCTTCGTCTGAGCCTTTACCTCAGGGGAGCCGGCGGACCTGCACCGGAACTGGAACAGCGGGGTCAGTTACCCGACCGGCTGGCCGGTGACCGCGTAATCTGCGTCGGAGCCGGTAGCGGCAGGCCGGGATTGGACCTGTGTGCCCTTGGGGAGAGCAGCCGCGCCGAAGATCCCGATCACCGAGAAGGCGGCGCCGAGCCACACGGCGTTGGTGAAATGGTCGGCGAACGTCTGCGCGGATGTGTAGACGTTGGGGCTGGCGAACACGGCGGCGAGCACGGCGATGCCGAACACGCCACCGATCTCGCGCAGCGAGCTGTTCGTGCCGGAGGCGATGCCCACCTCCGAGGGCGCCACGGATCCGACGACGGCATTGGCGACGGTCGGGAAGACCAGCGAGATCCCGACACCTGCAACGGCCAGCGCCACCGCGAGCCAGGTGTAACTCATGCCGGGTTCGGCGATGAGGGCGACCCAGCCCAGCCCGATGGCTTGCAGGACCATTCCGGTCAGCAGCAATGGCCTGTTGCCGTACCGGTCGGCCAGCAGGCCCCCGAGCGGCGCGATCAGCATCGGCGCGCCCGTCCACGGCAGGGTGCGCAGACCTGCCTCAAGCGGGGAGTACCCCAGCGCGTTCTGGAGGAACTGCATCATCAAGAACAACACGCCGAACAGCGATGCGTACATGAAGAAGCTGACGAAGTTGGCGGCGATGAAGCCTCGTGAACGGAACAGTTCCGCGGCCAGCATTGGCGTCGGGGTGCGCCGTTCCCAGATGAGGTACCCCACGACCAGCAGGCCACCCAGGACGAGGGAGGCAATGGTCTCGGCGCTGCCCCAGCCGATGCTGTTGGCCCGGATCAGTCCCCAGGTGATGCCGAAGAATCCGAGGCCGGCGAGCGCGAGGCCGACGATGTCGAGTTGCGAGCGGGGGCCGTGGCTTTCGGTCAGGCGCCAGATGGAGAGCGGAATCAGCACCGCACCGACCGGGACATTGAGCCAGAAGATCCAATGCCAGCTGATCCCCTCGACGATGGCACCACCCACGACCGGCCCGGCCGCGACCGCCAGTCCGGTGATGCCACCCCACAACCCGATGGCAGCGCCGCGCTTCTCGGCCGGGAACGCCTCGCTGATCAAGGTCAGCGTCATCGGCATGACGATGGCGGCCGCCGCGCCCTGCACCGCGCGAGCCGCGATCAGCGCGCCCACGCTCGGCGCCAATGCCGCTCCGGCGGAGGCGATGGTGAAGGCAAGCAGGCCGATCCAGTACATCCGCTTACGCCCGTACCGGTCGCCGAGGGCGGCCCCGGTCAGCAGCAGGACCGCGAACGACAGGTTGTAGGCGTTCACCGTCCATTCCAGGTCGCCGAGGCTGGCGCTCAGATCCTCGCGAAGCGCCGGGAGAGAGTTGGCGACCACGAGGGTGTCCAGGGAGGTCATGAAGACACCGAAGGAGGCGAGGAGCACTGTCCAGCCTCGATGCGCGACGGGCGGGGTCATACTGCCAGACATTGGGGGGTCCCCTTCATTAGAGTGCACGGCGCAAGCATCACTGGTTGCATGACGCAAGTGCGACCTTAACAAAAGGCACTTTCATGATGCAAGCACGACTCGTTACGCTGAGTGCCTACTTGCTCATGCGCGGCTGGCTGGGACCCAGCACTGTTGGGTGGCCGAGTTGCGGGTAGCCGGTTGCCTCGGCACCGGACGCGCATCGGCGAGAGTGCGGCAGCGCATCGGGCTGCCGGGCCATGCCGTGGTCAATCAGGCGCAGTCACGGCGCCAGGCACAGGTGGCTGAGACCCAGAGCGCTTACCTGGGGGATATCGCCGACATGAGGGCCGCGAGGTCCGCGGGCATGCCCGGTCCGGGTTGTACGCGTACCTCTGCGGGGTCGTGCACCTGGCCACAGTGCGTGCAGGCGAGCTGCTGGATCACCGGCGCACCGCAGGCGGAATGACGGTAGAGCGCGGGAGGGCCATCCGGGGCCGCCCACCGGTCGCCCCATGCGCTCAGCGCGATGATGATGGGGGCCAGATCCCTCCCCTTGTCCGTCAGCAGGTACTCGTGGTGCTCGGGGTTGCGGGAATAGTTGCGGCGCTGCATGATCCCGGCGGCCACGAAACCATCGAGGCGGTTCTTGAGGATGTTCGTCGCGATGCCGAGCGCCAAGAAATCGTTGAAACGAGTCGCATCGGCGAACAGCGCGTCCCTGATGATCAGCAGGCTCCACCGCTCGCCCACCAGTTCGAGCGCCCGCGCGGCCGAGCACACCTGGGAATCATAATTTTTACCGAGCATGCCTCTTAGTGTAACGACTCCGCTTGCATGATAAAAGTGTTAGCAAATTTACTTTTGCCGGTCTCAAAGGCCGTCCCCAATTCCGGGCAGGGCGCTCCCGGTTGCTGCTCTCCGGCCCCGGCCGATTCGACGGCTCGGCATGCGGATCGCGCCCAACGCCTCTAGGAGTTCCCGAAGGTGGTGGACAGCGAGTCCGTGGTCGCTGATGGCGCGTGGCGGCCGGAGCTCGCCGCGGTTCGAGGCGTTCCGGAAGCTCGGGCCCGGTCGCGTCAGTGCGGCCGCAGGCGGCGGAGTTCACCGGCCTGGTGGCCGGCGAACGCTGCCTGCACAGCTCTGGGCGCCCACGGTCGATGCGTGGGACACGACCGTGCGAGCGTGCCGCCTGCCGCCGGCGGCGTCGAGCTCGTGGCCGCCGCGCGAGGCTGGGGCGAGCCGAGTTGATCGACCGGTAGGAAGCTCGGGCCGAGCCGATGCCGCCCATCGCCTCCCACCTATGTATAGGTGCGGAGCCATCCCCAAGTAATAGGTGCGGAGCCGTCCCCAAGTAATAGGTGCGGATCCGTCCCGCGGACAACTCGGCGGCAAAGCTCGGCGTTGAGGTCAGGACGTCGCCTCCTGGCTGGCCGCCTTCAGACATCAGCGACGGCTGACCGGACGTCACACATTCGCACCTTGCCGTGACGCGCACACCCGCGGGTGCGAGAAGCAGAGGTCGGTGGGTAAAGGGATTCACGCCCGTGCCGGCGCTGCCGGTGGTGCGAGCGGAGTGTCCCGGTGGGTGAGGAGGCCGGCGTTCGCCACGTGGTCACGCAGCGCTCCGAGCGATGGGACGAACGCCTAGGACATGTCTCTCCTTGTGGCCGAGGTGGGGCTCAGCTTCACGGATGGCCACTGGGCGGGCATCTCTGCCCTTGCCCTCCCAGCCGAGGACCGGGCGGCTATGGCGACACGCGTACGAGTCGACAAAAACAGTGAGCACGACAGGAGTAGCCGGACCTCGTCAGCTTGATCCAGGTCGGTGAGTCGGGGTGTCCGCCAGTGGGCGCAGGTCACCATGCACCGCGCTGGACGAAGCAGCAACCGGGTGCCGGACCTGCCTGCTCACGACTCGCCGCATCGGCGCTGCGATGCTCAAAGCTCGCTATCGATAAGGCCAAACTCACAACGGATGCAGTGGATCAGCCGGGCACGGTGGGAGAAGCCGGTCAGGGGGTCGGGCCGCATTCTTGGATCATCGCCATTTGGGTCACTTTGAGCCCGGCATGCGATGGCAGGTAGGCGAGACGGCGCCTGAGGTCTTGTCCTTTGCGTTAGGGACAAGACCCCAGGCGTCGTGTCGCGTTGTCCCCACTCGATCCATTCCGACAACGGCTTCCAAGTAGTCAATTTAGTTTACTCGCGAAGGGTGAATCATGGCAGTATCCCGAGAACGTCTCCGCAAGCTGGTTCCTGGCCTGGTGGCCGCCTTGGTCCTGGTATCTCTGTACGTGATCGCGCAGAGCCGGGTGGCGACCTACGGCGCGGACTCGGTTGCCAGCCAGTACAAGTTCAAAGAACTGCCCATCGCCATGCCAGCCGGATACAACGACCAGAAGATGAACACCATCCGTCCGGTCAACCGTGCTTACAAGAAGATCGAGGCCTGGATCTCCTCGGTCGGCGCCAGTATCGCGATGAACGACCTGGTCGGGCACGGCCGCTCGGACGGCATGTGCATCGTCGACACCCGCACCAACTCGGTGATCATCACCTACACCCCGACCGCACCGGCCGCCGACCAGTTCGCGCCCTTCGTGCTGGACGGCAAGCCGCTGCCGATGGACCAGATGATGGCCCCGACCGGCTGCAACCCCGGCGACTTCAACGGTGACGGACGGATGGACCTCCTGGTCACCTACTGGGGCCGCACCCCGATCGTCTTCCTGGCCAAGGCCAGCGCCACCACGCCCTCGCCGGCCGCCTACTCCGCGCAGGAACTCCTTCCCTACGAGTCGGTGGACGGCAGGTACCACGGGCCGCGGTGGAACACCGACGCCGATTACGTGGGTGACATCGACGGTGACGGGCACCCGGACATCATCATCGGCAACTACTTCCCCGAATCCGACGTCCTGAACCCCAACGGGCAGAACAACGTCCAGATGAACAACTCGTTGTCCACCGCCAAGAACGGCGGCGGCGACCGAGTGCTGCGCTGGCACGACGCCACCTCCGGTGAGAAGCCGACGGTCCACTACATCGAGCAGCAGGGTGCCATTGCCTACCAGCTGTCCACCGGCTGGACCCTTGCCATCGCCGGCGCCGACCTGACCGGCAGCGGGCTGCCCGACATCTACATCGCCAACGACTTCGGCCACGACCACCTGCTGCACAACATCTCGACGCCGGGTGAGATCAAGTTCGAAGAGGCCAGCGGGCAGCGCACTCCGACCACCGCCAAGTCCTTCGTGCTCGGCAAGGGCTCGTTCAAGGGCATGGGGGTCGACTTCGGAGACCTGAACCACAGCGGCAGGTTCGACATCGCGGTCAGCAACATCACGACCAAGTGGGGCCTGCAGGAGAGCAACTTCATCTTCATCAACCAGGCCAAGGACAAGGCCGACATGAAGGACCAGCTCAGCCGGGGCATCGCACCGTTCAAGCAGCAGGCCTCCAAGTACGGGATGGCCTGGACCGGCTGGTGCTGGGACGTCAAGATGGCCGACTTCCTCAACAACGGAAACATGTCCGTGCTGCAGGCTGACGGGTTCGTCAAGGGCGACATCGACCGGTGGCCGTGGCTGCAGGAGATGGCCATGACCAACGACGACCTGCTCAGCAACCCGGCCATGTGGCCCAACGTGGGCCCCGGTGACGACATCGGCGGCAACCAGCACATGGCCTTCTACGCCAAGAACTCCGACGGCAAGTACGTCAATATCAGCGGCCAGATCGGCACTGACGTGCCCATCCCGAGCCGGGGCATTGCCACTGCCGACACCACCGGCACCGGCACCCTGGACTGGGCCATCGCCAGGCAGTGGGGACCGCCGGCCTTCTACGCCAACCAGTCACCGAACAAGGGCAGTTCCCTCGACCTGCACCTCTACCGGCCCGCGACCGACACCAGCGCGGTCGCCGGCAAGGGACTGAGCAACGCCGGATCGCCTGCCTACAACGCGACGGTCAGCGTGACCACCCCGAACGGAACCCAGATCTCCCAGCTTGACGGCGGCAGCGGCCACGGCGGCTTCCGCAGCTTCGACGTTCACCTCGGCCTGGGCTCCTTCACCGGAGCAGCCACCGTGGACCTGCAGTGGCGGGACATCAACGGCCAGCTACACCAGCAGAAGCAACAACTGACGCCAGGCGTCCACACTCTCGTCCTGACGGACACTGTCCAGGAGGTTTCAAGCCGATGACCGCCACGGTCCAGCATCAACCAGCAGCGACACCACCTAGCCCCCTGGTAACGACAGCGCCCCCGGCGCGGGCCGGAAAGCCGCCAGTGGACGTTCGCTACATCGCACTGCGCAACTTCGCCATCTCGATCAGCGTGCTGAATGTTTTCGGATATGCCTGGCTCGGTTTCGAACAGCCTTGGCTGTGGCCGATCATGGCGGTCCTGGTCGGTTACAGCACCGAGATCATCTTCGAGACGATCAGCTCATGGGTCTACCGCCGGCAGCCCAAGTTCATGGGCAACGGCGCCCGCGGCGTCTATGAGGCCCTGCTACCGGCCCACATCACCGCCCTGGCCGTGAACATGCTGCTCTACTGCAACAACCAGTTCTGGCCGGTGGCCTTCGGCGTGGTGGTGGGAGTCGGCGCCAAGCATGTTCTGCAGGCGCCCATCAACGGCCGGATGCGTCACTTCATGAACCCGTCCAACTTCGGCCTGACCGCGGTGCTGCTCTGCTTCAGCCACTGGTGCAGCATCGCTCCGCCCTACGAGTTCAGTGAGAACGCGAACACCTACTTCCGGGTGATGATCCCACTGATCATCGCGGTGTCCGGAACGATCATCAACGCGATGCTCACCCGCAAGGTCCCACTAATCGTCGGCTGGATGGGCGGCTTCGCCATCCAGGCCTTCGTCCGGCACTGGATCTGGGACGTTGCGCTCTTCTCAGCGCTCGGCGCCATGACCGGAATCGCCTTCGTACTGTTCACCAACTACATGATCACCGACCCTGGCACCACGCCGTTCAAGGCTCGCAACCAGTTCATGTTCGGCTCCTCGGTCGCGTTCGTCTACGCGGTGATGATGCAGATGAACATCGTCTACACGCTGTTCTTCGCCACCACCGTGGTATGCGCGCTGCGTGGCCTGGGCTGGTGGGGTGCCCACTTCATCTCCAAGTCCAAGCAGCGCAGGACCGCAGCGGCCACCAGCACCGAGCGTCCGATGGACCAGACCCCTGAGGCGGTGACCGTATGAGCGCTGATCGCATCGCAGTCGTCGGCATCTCCTGCCGCTACCCCGACGCGGATTCTCCCGAAGACCTATGGAAGAACGTCCTCGCCGGACGCCGAGCCTTCCGCCGGCTGCCCGACGAGCGGATGCGGATGGAGGACTACTACGACCCCGACCCGGCAGCGCCGGACAAGTTCTACACGCAGAAGGCCGCTGTCATCGAGGGCTTCGAGTTCGACCGGGTGAAGTACCGGATCGCCGGCAGCACCTTCCGGTCCACCGACATGACGCACTGGTTGGCGCTGGACACCGCGGCACGGGCGCTGGCTGACGCCGGCTTCGCCGAGGGCGCCGGACTGAAGCGCCAGAACACCGGTGTGGTGATCGGCAACAGCCTGACCGGCGAGTTCAGCCGGGCCAGCATCATGCGGCTGCGTTGGCCGTACGTGCGGCGCACCGTCGGCGCGGCGCTGCGCGAGCAGGGCTGGGACGACGCGGCGCTGGGTGGCTTCCTCGACCAGCTGGAGGCCCGCTACAAGAGCCCGTTCGCCCCGGCGGACGAGGACATGCTGGCCGGCGGGCTGGCCAACACGATCGCCGGCCGGATCTGCAACCACTTCGACTTCAACGGCGGCGGCTACACCGTCGACGGCGCCTGCTCGTCGTCGCTGCTGTCGGTCACCACCGCGTGCAACGCGCTGTCCGAGGGCCAACTCGACACCGTGATCGCCGGTGGGGTGGACCTGAGCATCGACCCGTTCGAGGTGATCGGCTTCGCCAAGACCGGTGCGCTGGCCACCAGCGAGATGCGGGTCTATGACCAGCACTCCAACGGCTTCTGGCCTGGTGAGGGTTGCGGAATGCTCGTGCTGATGCGCGAGCAGGACGCGATCGAGCAGGGGCTCAAGCGCTACGCCACCATCGTGGGCTGGGGCTACTCCTCCGACGGCAAGGGCGGGATCACCCGTCCGGAGGCCGCCGGACACCAGCTCGCGATCGACCGGGCCTACCGGGCTGCCGGATTCGGCTTCGAGACCGTCAACTACCTGGAGGGCCACGGCACCGGCACCGCGGTCGGCGACGCCACCGAGCTGCGGGCGTTCTCGGCCTCGCGGCGGCAGGCCGACCCCAACGCCGCGCCGGCCGCGATCAGCACCCTGAAGGGCAACATCGGCCACACCAAGGCGGCGGCCGGTGTCGGCGGCCTGCTCAAGGCCATCCTCGCCATCCACCACCAGGTCATCCCGCCGGCGACCGGCCACGTCGACCCGCACCCGGAGCTGCTGGGTGACCGGCCGGCTCTGCGGGTGCCCAGCTCAGCCGAGCTGTGGCCGGCCAGCGGCCCGATCCGGGCCGGGGTGTCGTCGATGGGCTTCGGCGGCATCAACACCCACGTCGTCCTCGAGCAGGCCGACGCCGAGCGCCGGACCGAGATCCCCGAGGAGGTCCAGCAACTGGTCCGCTCCCGCCAGGACTTCGAGCTGCTGCTCATCGACGCCAGCAGCATCGCCGACCTGCGCGGCCGGATCAGCCAGCTGGCGGCGATGGCATCACGGATGTCCTTCGCCGAGCTCGGCGACCTGGCGGCCACCCTGCAGGCCGGTCTTGCCGATCGCCCCATCAGGGCGGCGGTGGTCGCCAACAGCCCGGAGCAGGCCGAGCGCCAGCTCGGCAAGCTGTTGATGCTGCTGGACAACGGCGCCCGATCGGCGCTGGATCCAGAGGCCGGGGTCTTCCTCGGCAACGCCGGTGCCACACCCCGGATCGGATTCTTGTTCCCGGGTCAGGGCGCCGGACGGCGCGGTGACGGCGGAGCAGTCCGCCGGCGCTTCGAGGTGGTCGACGAGCTCTACCGCGATCACCCGCTGCCCAGCGACGCCGACCTGGTCGACACCGCGGTGGCCCAGCCCAGGATCGCCACCTCGTCGGTGGCCGGGCTGCGGTTGCTGCGACTGCTCGGGATCGAGGGCGTGGCCGCCGCCGGGCACAGCCTCGGCGAACTGACCGCACTGCACTGGGCAGGCGCCTACGACGAGGCAACCCTGCTCGCGATGGCCACCGAGCGCGGCCGCATCATGTCCGACACCAGCACCACCAACGGGGCCATGGCAGGCATCATGGGCTCAGCCGAACTCATCACCTCGATGATGGCGGGTGAGCCGGTGGTCATCGCCGGCTACAACGGCCCTAACCAGACCGTGATCTCGGGTCCCACCGACGCCGTCGACCGGATCTGCGCCAAGGCCACGGCACAAGGGCTGACCGCCATGCGGCTGCCGGTGTCACACGCGTTCCACTCCGACCTGGTGGCTCCGGCCGCCGAGCAGTTGCACAGCTACCTGGAGCAGAAGCAGTTCTCTCCGGTGCAGCGCCGAGTGGTGTCCACCGTCACCGGCCAGGCCCTGGCCGCCGACACGGACGTGCCCGACCTGCTCGCTCGCCAGGTCCGGGAACCGGTCCGCTTCGCCGAGGCGGTGAACGAGCTGGCCAACGGCACCGACCTGTTGTTGGAGGTCGGTCCCGGCCGGATCCTGAGCCGGATGGCAACAGACATCGTCCCCTACGTCGCGTCGATCTCGCTGGAGACCGACAGCAACTCACTGTCCGGGCTGCTGCGGGCGGTAGCTGCCTGCTACGTCCTCGGTTCCCCGGTCAAGCACGAGGAGCTGCACCGCAACCGGTTCACCCGTGCCCTGGAGGTCGGCAAGCAGTTCCAGTTCTTCGCCAGCCCTTGCGAGTCGGCGCCGGTCGAGGAGCTCGGGTCCGGCCTGTCGGGCACTCAGGTGCTGCCCGCCAGGGCTCTGCCGGCACCCTCGCCGCGGCCGGCTGCGGTCCCGGCACCGGCACAGCCCAGCGCTCAGCCGCCACAGGCCGGTGGCCAGGCGGCGGACGGCGGTGCCGAACCGGCGCCGGCCGGGCCACCACAGAGTGCGGTGGACGTGCTGCGCCGGCTGGCGGCCGAGCGGGCGGAGTTGCCGCTGGAAGCCGTCAGTGCCACCAGTCACCCGCTGGACGAGCTGCACCTCAGCTCGATCACCGTCGGCCAGATCGTCAACCAGGCCTCGCGCGAACTGGGGCTCACCGCCCCGATGGCGACCTCGACGTTCGCCACCTCCACCCTGGCCCAGCTCGCGCAGATGCTCGACGACCTCGGTGACAGCGCGCTGGCGACGGACGAGCCGGCCACGGCCGCCCTCGGCGTCGCACCCTGGGTGCGGGCCTTCGGGATCGACCAGCTGCCGGCAACCGCCGGGCCGGCGGCCGGGCCTACCGGCCTCGGTAAGTGGCAGGTGTTCGCCAGCGACCGGCACCCGCTGGCTGCCGAGCTGCAGCAGTCCTTGCAGGCCGCGAACCTCGGTTCCGGGGTCGCGCTGTGCCTGCCGCACGACTGCGACGAGAGCCACGTCCCACTGATGCTGGCGGCGGCCAAGGAGGTACTGGCACTGCCGACGCCGGCCCGGTTCGTGGTCGTCGGTGACCGGCGGGGCGCCGCCGGGCTGGCCAAGACGCTGCACCTGGAAGCACCGGCGATCGCCACCACGGTGGTCACCCTGCCGTTACCGCTGGATCTGGCCGCCGACCGGGTGAGGACCGCGGTACGCGGCATCGTCGCCGATGTCGCCGGCACCGACGCCTTCAGCGAGGTCAGCTACGACGCCGAGGGAGCTCGCCGGGTACCGGTGCTGCGCCCGCTGCAGCTCAACGCCTCCTCCGCCGGCTCGCCGTTGGGGCCGCAGGACGTCCTGCTGGTCACCGGCGGTGGCAAGGGAATCACGGCCGAGTGCGCGCTGGCGATCGCCCAGGACACCGGTGCCGCGATCGGCCTGTTAGGCCGCTCCAGCCCGGACAGCGATGCTGAGCTCGCCAACAACCTCGAACGGATGGCAGCGGCCGGCGTGCGTTACCGCTACCTCCGGGCCGACGTCACCTCAGCCGATGAGGTCAAGGCGGCGGTCGAGGACTTCCGGGGCAGTCTCGGGCCCGTCACCGCTGTCCTGCACGGCGCGGGGCGCAACGAACCCAACTCCCTGCTCAGCTTGGATCAATCCGCCTTCGAGCGGACCCTGGCGCCCAAGATTGACGGGCTCGAGGCGGTCCTTGCGGCAACCGATCCCGGCTCACTGAAGCTGCTCGTCACGTTCGGCAGCATCATCGGCCGGGCCGGCCTGCGGGGTGAGGCCGATTACGCCACCGCCAACGACTGGCTGACCGACCTGACCTACCGCGTCGCCGAGGACTACCCCGACTGCCGGTGCCTGGCACTGGAATGGTCGGTGTGGTCGGGCTCGGGGATGGGTGAGCGGCTGGGCGTGCTGGAATCGCTGATGCGGGAAGGCATCTCACCGATCCGGACCGAGGAGGGCATCGAGATCCTGAAGAGGGTCATCGCCGATCCGCAGGCGCCCACCGCCATGGTGGTGATGGGCCGCGCCGAAGGGCTGCCGACGATCACCCTGCAGCAGCAAGAGCTTCCGCTGATGCGGTTCCTGGACCGGGCGCAGGTGTTCTACCCCGGCATCGAGCTGGTGGCGGACGCCGACCTGTCGGCCAATGGCGACCTCTACCTTGCCGATCACCTGCTTGACGGCGACCTGCTGTTCCCAGCGGTGTTCGGCATGGAGGCGATGGCACAGGCCGCGAAGGCCCTGACCGGCAACGAGCGCCCACCGGTGCTCACCGATGTGGAGTTCCTGCGCCCCATCGCGATGCCGGTCAACGGTCAGACCACCGTGCGGATCGCGGCGCTGGTCACCGACAACGGGGATGTCGAGGCCGTCATCCGCAGCAGCGACACCGGGTTCCAGGCCGACCACTTCCGGGCGACGCTGCGGTACTCCCAGAGCCTGCCCGAGACGGTCAGCTCCAATGGTCCATCGGAGTTGCTGCCACTGGATCCGGGCCGAGACCTGTACGGCCCGGTCCTGTTCCAGGGCGGCCGGTTCCAGCGGTTGCTGGGCTACCGGCAGCTGGTGGCCAAGGGCTGCACGGCCGAGATCGGCAACCAGGCCTCGGCTGACTGGTTCGCCGGCTTCCTCACCCAGGACCTGGCACTGGCCGACCCCGGCACCAGGGACGCCATGATGCACAGCATCCAGTGCTGCGTGCCGGACGCGACGCTGCTGCCGGCAGGTATCGAGCGGCTGTACCTGGCCGATCGCCGCAGCGTGCAGGCCGAGGAGAAGCTCGTGCTGCACGCGGTGGAACGTCACCGCGACGGCGACACCTATCTCTACGACCTCGACATCCGCGACACGGCGGGCAAGCTGGTCGAGCGTTGGGAGGGCCTGCGGCTGCAGGCGGTCCGCAAGCAGGATGGCAGTGGTCCATGGCTCGCCAGCCTGCTCGGGCCGTACCTGGAGCGGCGCACCGAGCCGAACCTGGGCGGCACCAACCTGCGCTGCGCCGTGATCCCCGACGGTGCTGAACCCGCCTACGGACAGGCTGCCCGGCGGGCGCAGACGGCCAAGGCGCTCAGCTGGGCGCTGGGTGAGCCGGCGCCGGTGCGCTACCGGCCGGACGGCAAGCCCGAGGTGGACGGTGGGATCGGGGTGTCGTCCTCGCACGCGGCCGGATTGACCTTCTCGGTCGCCGGCGGTACCCAGCCGGTCGGCTGTGACGTGGAGGTCGTCACGAACAGGTCGGAACAGGACTGGGCCGACCTGCTCGGTCCGGAACAGTACGCCCTGGCGCAGTTGCTCGCCGCCGAACGTGGTGAGGATCTGTCGCTGGCGGCCACCCGGGTGTGGGGTGCGGTGGAGTCCCTGCGCAAGGTGGGCAGAGCTCGGATCGAATCCCTCACCGTGGGCGAGCCGGGTGCCGACCGCTGGGTGAACCTGCGCTCGGGCAACGCACGGATCGCGACGTTCTGCACCACGGTGCTCGATGTCAAGGATCCGGTCGTGTTCACGATGCTGACCGAAGGCGAGAGCTGAAGATGGAGAACTACTACGAGTTCCGGCACCTGGTCGGTTTCGAGGAAACCAACCTGGTCGGCAACGTCTACTACGTGAACTACTTGCGATGGCAGGGCCGTTGCCGCGAGATGTTCCTGCGGGATCGGGCGCCAGCGGTACTGGCCGACCTGCGCGACGATCTGAAGCTGTTCACGCTCAAGGTCGACTGCGAGTTCATGGTGGAGATCGGCGCCTTCGACGAGCTCTCGATCCGGATGCGGCTGGAGGATCTGACTCAGACCCAGATCGGCTTCGCCTTCGACTACGTCCGGCTCCGTGACGGCTTCGAGGAGCTCGTCGCACGCGGAAGGCAACGGATCGCGTGCATGCGCGGTCCGAACACCGACACCAAACCGACCCGGGTACCGGAGCCGTTGCGCGCGGCGTTGGCGAATTTCTCGATCGTCTCCTCCGCTCCGATCCACTCACGCAACCTCGCCGGCGCGGTGCACGACGACTAGCACCGGCAGAGTGGGCTGAGCACGCAGTTCTGAGTCCAACCGGGAAGGCCATCCCGATCCTCGTGATCGGGATGGCCTTCTCGTTGCTCGACGCGAACCGGCTGTATCCAGCTGCTCGGCAGGTGTGTTAACAAATGTCCGAATATCCCCCAAAACCTGTAGTTTCTTAAGGGAATTTCTCCACAAATTGCATAAGATCCGTACTTTTTTGAAACAACTACGCGGTAGAGTGCGGCCATGTCGCGACGAGGCTATGGACAGATCTGCGGGCTGAGCCGCGCCCTCGAGATCGTCGGTGAGCGCTGGGCACTGCTCATCATCCGCGACCTCCTCTCCGGGCCCAAGCGCTTCACCGATCTGCGGCAGGGATTACCGCGAATACCCACCAACGTGCTCTCGGCGCGGTTGAAGGAACTGGAAGAGACGGCCGTGCTGCAACGGCGGATCCTCCCCCGCCCGGCGACCGCCGTCGTCTACGAGCTCACCGACTACGGCCGCGAGCTCGACGACGTCCTGCTGGCGCTGGGACGCTGGGGCGCCCAGTCGATGGGCGACCCCGAAGTCGATGAGGTCTACACCCGCGAGTCACTCATGATGGCCATGCGGGGCAGCTACCAGGGCAACGACGGCGCGCAGGCTCCGCGCGACCCACGCAGCTACGAGTTGCGGGTGACCGGGATCGTCATCAGCGTCACCGTGCAGGACGGCCAGCTCGGCGTCACCGAGGGCCCGCAGCTTGATCCCGATCTGGTGATCGAGACCGGCAACGGCCTGCCTGCCCTGCTCCTGGGTCAGGTCAGCCCCTCGCAAGCCATCGAGAGTGGCAGCGTCCGGGTGACCGGTAATCCCGAACTGCTCGACGAGTTCGCCAGCACCTTTCGGGTTTGATCCGGAGAAACCTCGGTCCTGCGCAGGATCAGGCCGGAACCGCGGCGGCCAGGTGCCTCGGCGGCGCCAGCCACGCGACGTCCACGACATGCGGGCGAACATGGGCCCAGATCGCGATCTGCCGCCAGCGCTGCGAGCGCATGTAGGCGCCGATCGACTCCAGGGTGGCGCCGCCCTGGTACCGAGCCCAGGTGCTGGCCTCGATGACAGCCAGCTGGAACCGGCTCAGGTCAGCGCCGGCCAGCACATCGAGCTCCGCGCCCTGGGCGTCGATGACCAGCACGTTGCATCCGGCCTGGACCTCGCGTACCGGAACGACCGGGATGGTGTCGTGGCGGACGACCGCCATCGGAAGCAGTGGCACCAGCAGGCTGGCCTGCTGGTCGTACTCGGTGACGTGCAGCACGAGCTCGCCGCGCTTGCGGCCGGCCGCGGCAAGCACCAGTTCGCAGGCCGGCAAGCCACCTGCCGGTTCGGCCAGACCTGCGTTCAGGTGGTGGGACTGCAGTTGTTGCCGCAGCGCGGCGGCATGGTCGGCATTGGGTTCCATCATGACCAGCCGGCGGAATCCGCACCGGGTCAGCGCCGGCACTTCCTGGCCGATGTGCGCCCCGACCTGTACGACACCTTCGGGGGACAGCGCGAGCCGATCCATGAGGGCCGGCAGCTGGTCCTCCCAGCGGGCGGTGATCCAGCCGTCCTGCCGGTCCGGAACGGGGTCCGACCAGGTCGAGTCGGCCTCGACCACAGCCGGGAGCTGACCACGCGGTGTGTTGGCAGCCCGAGACATGTCGCGGATCTCCTTCGCCTTTCAGTACTTTCCTGCGCTGGCTGAGGAAACGGGCGGTGCGCGGCTGCAATCACGGCCGAACGTGATCAATCCTCACTCCTGCCCACACCCCGGACACCTTTCGGCTTGCGGAGCAGCGCCGTCACTCACGAATTACCTTGCGTGCAAGCACGTTCAGAGGTGTCCCGGGACGATCTCCAGCCAATCATGAGAGGGCGCGCCCACAGCGGGCAGCGCTCGGCCCGGCGAGGAGAATCGATGCCAGCCATCTCTGCTGAGGGCGTCGCGAGCTACCTCCACCGGCTGGGTGTTCCCGATCCCGGCGAGCCATCGGTCGAGGCGCTGTTCGCGTTACACCGGGCCCACGTCGAGCGAATTGCCTACGAGGTAGTCGACATCCAGCTCGGGCGTTGGACCTCGGTGCAGGCCCACCACGCGGTCCGCCGGATCGTGGGAGGGCGCGGCGGCTATTGCGTGCAGCTCAACACCGCGTTCTCGGTGCTGCTCAGCGCCCTCGGCTACCAGGTCACCCGACATGCCGCCGGTGTTCAGGCCAGCGCCGGCTTGCCGGCTGCCAATGCCGACATCGCGCCGCACATGGCCTTGTCGGTCCAGCTCGACGGTGACCGCTGGCTGGTGGATGTCGGGCTCGGTGACGGCCTGTACGAGCCGTTGCCGGTTCGGCTGGGGCCATATCAGCAAGGACCGTTCAGCTACCGGCTGAGCCGGTCCAAGACCGAGCCCGGCGGCCTCCGGCTGGACCACGACGTTCGCGGTTCGCTGGCCGGTATCGATGTCCGGATGACACCGGCACGCCAGCAGCAGTTCCTTCGGTGGCACCACTACCTTGTGAGCTCCGCCGAATCGCGGTTGGTGCGGGCCTTCACCGTCATGCACCGCAACGCCGACAGCATCGATGCCTTGACCGGCTGCCTGCTACGTCGCGTCGACAGCACCGGGCGGACGGTCCGCGAACTCGGCAGCCGCGACGAGTGGGTCCAGGCGCTGGCCGACATCTTCACGATCCGGCTCACCGACTTCCAACCCGACGCGCCTGAGGTGTTGTGGCGCAAGGTTCGTGTCGCCCACGACGAGTGGCTGGCCCGCAAGGCTGCCAGCCGCGCTTCCTGAGCCGCGTCTACCCCGCCGCGGCGACAGTAGCCCCGCCCGGGCGCGCGCGGCAGGCGGTTACCAGCCCAGGCTGATCGGCAGCTCGTCCATACCGCGGCCCACCCAGGTGTCGCGACGACGTGGCGCGCCGGCGAGGGCAAGCTCGGGAAACCGGCGCATCAGCCTGGGCAGCGCGATCTGCGCCTCCATCCTCGACAGCGGCGCGCCCAGGCAGAAGTGGCTGCCGGCGCCGAAGCTCAGCGGCTGGATGCCGGCGCGGTCGGGGTCGAACCGGCCAGCATCTGCGAACCGGCGCGGATCCCGATTCGCCGCTCCCAGGACGAGAACCACCTTGGTGCCGGCAGGCACCGGGTTGCCGAGCAGCGTCATCTCGGTGGCGGCCCACCGGCTGGTGGCTTGGACCGGCGTCTCGAACCGCAACGTCTCCTCGACGTAGCCGATCGCGAAGCCGGGCTCAGCGCGCAGCCGGGCGGCGTAGTGCGGGTGCTGCAGTGCCAGCAACAGGCAGTGCCCGAGCAGGAAGCTGGTGGTCTCGAAGCCGGCGGTCAGCAGCAGCATCATGTTCGCCACCAGCTCCTGCTGGTTGAGCCGCTCGGCGGGAGAATGCACCAGAGCACTGATCACATCGCCTGCCGGGTCGGGGCGGCGGCGTTCGATCAGGGCTACGAAGTACTCGCTGAGATCCAGCATGGCCTCATCGGCCACCGTCAGCGCATCCTGGTTGGTGATCCCCTCCAGAGCGATCGTCACGTCGGCGGCGATCCGGCGAAACCACGCCTGGTCGTGTTCGGGCACGCCGAGCAGTGCGCTGATCACCGCGATCGGCAACCGGGAGGCGAACTCGGTGATGAAGTCCACCGCCACACCGTCACCTCCTGCTGCTGCCAACTGATCCAGCAACCGGTCGGTCATCTGCTCGATGGCGGGCTGCAGCGCGTTGATCCGGTGCGGGGTGAAGGCCCCGCTCACCAGCCTGCGCATCCGGGCGTGGTCGGGCGGGTTGCGGTACAGCATCGAGTCGATGTACCCGCGCAGCGCGGGATGCTCACGCCAGTCGGGGTAGATCGCGTCATAGCTGGCGCCGTCCTGCACCCGCAGCCGGCCGTCGCGCAGAGCCGCGTCGCACTCGGCGTAACCCACCACCACCATCAGGCCGGGACGTACTCCCACCACGGCGCCGTGCTCTCGCAGCTGCTCGTAGCGGGGGTAGGGATTCGTGCGTCCCGGCGTTCCCACGAGATCCCGGATGATCTCCAGCGGCTGCGCCACCTCGGGGTGCGTCATCCCTACCGCCCTGCTGCCGACAGTTCGAGGATGACCAGGCTGCCGGCCCGGCGCACCTGACGTACCACCAGGGCGGCGTCGGCAGCCAGCGCGCCGAGTTCGGCGACGCTGCGTTCCTTGCCGCCGTAGAAGGCCAGCATGCGCAAGTCCATGCCGGTGTGCGGAGACCGGCCGTCGGGACGGATCGACTCGACCACGATCACCCGACCACGCTGGCCGGCTGCGCGCGCGCATCGGCGCAGGATCTGCCGGGCCGGATCGTCAGCCCAGTCGTGCAGGATCCAGGACAGCAGGTATCCGTCGGCGCCGGTGGGCAACTCTTCGAAGAAGCTTCCGGCAACGGCCCCTCCGCGATCGGCGAGTCCTGCCGCATGCAACGCCTGGCGGGCGGCGTCGGCGGTGGCCTGCACCTCCAGCACCGTGCCGCGCAACTGGCGGTAGCGGGCCAGCAACGCGATCAGCAACGAGCCGTCGCCGCCGCCGACGTCGACGATGTGCTCCAGCGAGGCCCAGTCATAGCCGTCGACCAGGTCGGGCAAGCGCCGCTCGACATTGACGGCCATCCAGCGATCGAAGGCACTGGCCCGGGAGGGGTCGGCTTCCAGGTCCTGCCAGAAGGTGCGGCCGAATTGCTCGGGAAAGGCAGCCTGGCCAGTCCGGACACTGTGCAGCAGCCGGACGAAGGACAGTTCGGCCCGGCCGAGACCGCCGATGTCCAGCAGGGCCCGCTTGCCCGCCGGGTGGTCATCACGTAACGCTTCACCCAATCCGGTGAGGCTGAACCGGCCTGCATCGTCGCGGATGAGGACGCCCCGGACCGCCAGGTAGCTCAGCAACCGCTCCAGCGCGTCCGGATCGGCCCGCACCACCGGTGCCAACTCCTCGGCAGTGCGCAGCCCCGCCGCGATGTGGTCAGCCACCCGCAGGGTCGCGGCAACGCGAACGGCCATCGGGGTGCTCAACTGCGCCATCGCCCACAGCTCGGCACCTGAGCGCTCCTCGATCGCCAAGGTCAGCTTCCCTTCGGGGCGGCCACCGCGGCCTTCGACGCCGTGCCACGCAGGCTGGTCTGACGACGATGGTGCCCGCACCGCGGCCGCCCTGCCTCTTCGGCGGTGCGCCGATCGAGGACGCCTACCGCGCCGGTGAGCCGTCGAGGTCACTGATCACCTACGGACGGAACAGCGTCGAATCCATGGTGCGCAGCGTGTCGGCCAGGGTGACCGGAAAGCCGATCAGGTCCAGCAGGTCGCGGTGCAGGTCGATGCCCGGCGCGATCTCTATCAGGACGAGGCCCTCAGCGGTGATGTCGAAGACAGCCCGCTCGGTGATGATCCTGGCCTGCTGGCCGCGCCGCACCCCGGCGCCGGCACGGTAGGTGATCAGCTCGACCTCCGGAACGAACTTGGCGACCCGGCCTTCCTGCCGCACGGACAGCCGGCCGTCGCTGCTGCTCACCTCCAGGCCCTGGGTGGTGAAGGTGCCGGCAAGCACCAGCCGGCGCACGCTCTCGG
>NZ_DASVQG010000331.1:0-5226 GCF_036389215.1 Jatrophihabitans sp. | reverse complement strand
GAGCGTGGTCATCCTGGACCGCGAGCGGTTGGCCCGCCGCGCCCGCTGAGATCCCCGCGGACTGGCCTGCTCAGCGACCGCCCGGACGCCTGCCAGTCAGGTCGCAGCGCCGGAGATGCGCTAGCCGTCCCGCTGCGAACGCAGGTAGGCCAGCTGAGCCTGCACGGACCACTCCGCGGCCGGCCACAGCACGGGGTCCACGTCGGCGTACACCCGCCGCACCACGTCCATGGCGCTCAGGTCGGGGCCGCCGTCGGCCAGGACCTGGCGAACCTGGGCCAGCCGCTGTTCCCGGTGCGCCAGGTAGCCACGGGCGGCCGCTCCGGCGTCGGCCAGCTCGGGGCCGTGGCCGGGCAGCACCGCCACCGCCTCCAGGCTCGCCAGCCGGCGCAGCGAGGCCAGGTAGTCGGCGAGCACCCCGTCCGGATGGGCCACCACCGTGCTGCCCCGGCCGAGGATGGTGTCGCCGGTCAGCACCGCCACTGCCGGCCCGCCACCTGCCGGGCCGCCGCCTGCCAACCCGTCCTCGCCGGGAAGCACGAAGCAGAGCGAGTCGGCGGTATGACCCGGCGTGGCCCACACCTCGATCCGCACTCCGGCCGCGTCCAGGACCGCCCCCTCGGCGATCCCCTCGGAGCCGTAGCGGTGCGCAGGGTCCAGCGCGAGCACCGGCGCGCCGGTGAGCTCGTGCAGCCGCCGGGCGCCTTCGGCATGGTCGGCATGGCCGTGGGTGAGCAGGATCAGCGGCACCGACCCCGCCGCCTCCAGCACGCTGGCCAGATGGGCCTCATCGCCGGGTCCCGGGTCCACCACCACCGCCTGCCGCCGGGTGGGCTCGTCGCGCAGCAGCCAGGTGTTGGTGCCGTCCAGGGTCATGGCCGAGGGGTTGTCGGCGAGCACCACCCCGGCCAGCGGGGTCACCTGGCGCAGCTGCTCGTACGCCAGGCTCATGCCAGGGCCTCTCCCGTCGATCGCCGGAACGATGCCGGCAAGGGCAGCAGCCGGCCGTCACCGAGGTCGGCCGACCAGATGCCCGAGGAGTCCTTGCGGAAGGTCGGCTGGACCGGCCGCACCACCCTGGCAGCGGCCGAGTCCAGCACCGCCGCGACGCTCGGCATGGCGGCCAGCTCGGTCAGGTTCACCACGGTGGGCGGCAGCATCGGCCGCTCGTCGCGCTCGTACTCGGCCAGCGCCTCGGCGACGGAGATCCAGTCGGCATGCGAGGCCTCGCCGGTGACGGCCGCGGCGGTCGCCTCGTTCGGCACGGCGGCCACGAAGAAGTAGGTGTCGTAGCGGCGCGGTTCGGCCTCAGGGGTGATCCAGCGCGCCCAGGGCAGCAGCGCCTCCAGCGGCATCGGGACGCCGGTCTCCTCCATCAGCTCCCGGGCGGCCGCCCGCAGCAGCACCGAGGCGTGCTCGACGGTGGTGCCGAACTGCTCGGCGACCGCGCCGGCGGTGGCCGGGACCGGCCCGCTGCCGTCGACCGGATCGACGCCGCCGCCGGGAAACACCGACATGCCCGGCGCGAACGCCATCTTCGGCACCCGGCGCAGCAGCCAGGTCTGCAGCCCGTCCGGGCCGTCGCGCAGCAGCATCACGGTGGCCGCCTCGCGCACGGGCCGGCTGCTGCCCGGTTCGGTCACGACGAGCCGACCTCGACTATCAGCTCGACCTCGACCGGCGCGTCCGCCGGCAGCACGGCCACCCCGACCGCGGACCGGGCGTGCGCGCCGGCCTCGCCGAACACCTCCGCGAGCAGCTTCGAGGCGCCGTTGACGACGGCCGGCTGGCCGGTGAAGTCGGGGCTGGAGGCGACGAAGCCGACCACCTTGACCACCCGGACGACCGAGTCGATGCCGACCAGGGCGTGCACGGCGGCCAGGGCGTTCAGGGCGCAGACCCGGGCGTAGTGCGCGGCGTCCTCGGGCAACACCTCGGCGCCGACCTTGCCGGTGGCCGGCAGCGCGCCGTCGACCATCGGCAGCTGGCCGGAGGTGTAGACGAACTGGCCGGAGCGGACTGCCGGGACGTAACTGGCCAGCGGAGCCGCCACCGGGGGGAGCTCGATGCCCAACTCGGCCAGCCGCTGCGAGACGGAGTTCATAGCGGGCAACCTACCCTCTCGGGGTTTGTAGGCTGGATTCGTGGCTACCGATGAGCGAACGCCCCGCCTGCACATCGTGACCGGCAAGGGCGGCACCGGCAAGACCACGGTCGCCGGCGCCCTGGCCCTGGCGCTGGCGGGCCAGGCCAAGCGCGTGCTGCTGGTCGAGGTCGAGGGCCGGCAGGGCCTGGCGCAGCTGTTCGACACACCGCCGCTGCCCTACGCCGAGACCCGGCTGGCCGCGGCCGGCGGCGGCGAGGTGGCCGGCCTCGCGGTCGACGCCGAGGCCGCGATGCTGGAGTACCTGGAGATGTTCTACTCGATCAAGCGGGCCGGTTCGATACTGCGCAAGATGGGTGCCATCGACTTCGTGACCACGATCGCCCCGGGTCTGCGCGACGTGCTGCTCACCGGCAAGGTGAAGGAGGCGGTGACCCGCACCGACCGCACCGGCCGGCCGAGCTTCGACGCGGTGGTGCTCGACGCGCCGCCGACCGGCCGGATCACCCAGTTCCTGCAGATCACCCACGAGGTGGCCGGGCTTGCCAAGGTGGGCCCCATCCACCGGCAGAGCCAGGGTGTCATCGAGCTGCTGCACTCGGACCTGACCCGGGTGCACATCGTCACGCTGCTGGAGGAGATGCCGGTGCAGGAGACCCTGGACGCCGCCGCCGAGCTGAGCGCCGCCGGCTACCGGCTCGGCAGGCTGCTGGTGAACAGGGCCCGTCCGGCGCTGGTGTCGGCCGGGCGGCCGGACCCGGCAGCGCTGGCCAAGGGCCTGGCGGCGGCCGGCCTTGACCCGGCGCTGGCTCCGGGCCTGGCCGACGAGGTCAGCGCCTACGGCCAGCGCCAGGACGTCCAGGCCCGGGCCGCGGCGGACCTGGAGGAGGCCGGCGTGCCGATCACCCGGCTGCCGGAGCTGCCGCCACCGCTGGATCTGGGGAGCCTGTTCGAACTCGCCGACGCCCTGGACGTCCGGGCGTGGTCGGCATGAGCCCGCGTGCCGGCGCACCGGTGCTCGACATCGACACGCTGCTCAAGGACCCCGACCTGAAGGTGCTGGTGACCTGCGGCAGCGGCGGGGTGGGCAAGACCACCACGGCCGCCGCGCTGGCGCTGCGCGCGGCCGAGCAGGGCCGGCGGGTGGTCGTGCTGACCATCGACCCGGCCCGCCGGCTGGCTCAGGCGCTGGGGCTGACCGAACTCGACAACACTCCGCGGCTGGTTGACGGAATCGACCCCAGCGGCTCCAGCGGCTCCGGCGGCGCGCTGCTGGCCATGATGCTGGACATGAAGCGCACCTTCGACGAGGTCGTCAGTGCCAACACCACGGCCGCCAAGGCGGAACAGATCTTCGCCAATCCCTTCTACCAGTCGCTGTCGGCCTCCTTCGCCGGCACCCAGGAGTACATGGCGATGGAGAAGCTGTCCCAGCTGCGCGCCCAGCTGGTCGAACGGGGCGACTGGGATCTGATCGTGGTCGACACACCGCCGTCCCGCTCCGCGCTGGATTTCCTGGATGCCCCGCAACGGTTGGGCCGCTTCCTGGACGGCCGGATGATCAGGCTGCTCACGGCACCCGCCCGGGCCGGCGGCAAGGCCTACCTGAAGATGGTGTCGGCGTCGTTCTCGGTGTTCACCAAGGTGCTCAACAAGATCCTGGGCAATGACCTGCTGCTCAACGTCTCGGCGTTCGTGTCCTCGCTGGAGACGATGTTCGGCGGCTTCCGGGAACGGGCCGAGCAGACCTACCAATTGCTCAAGGCTCCTGGCACCGCTTTCATCGTGGTGTCCTCGCCGGAACCGGACGCGCTGCGGGAGGCGTCGTTCTTCGTCGAACGGCTGCAGCAGGAGCAGATGCCGCTGGCCGGCCTGGTACTCAACCGGATGCGGACCACTCGGGTCGGCCTGAGCGGGTCACGGGCCGCCGAGGCCGCCGAGCGGTTGGCCGAGTTGCCGGACCAGGGTGAGGCGGTGCGCTTGACGGCGACCGCGTTGCTGGTTCATGCCGAAAGCGCTGACGCGGCCAGGCACGACCGGTCGATGGTGGCGAGGTTCGGCGCGGCGCACCCGGAGGTGGCTCAGCAGCAGGTGCCTGCACTGCCCACCGACGTGCACGACCTGGAAGGCCTTCGGGCGGTCGGCAACGCGCTGGCGGGAACCGCCGACTAGTACAAAGCGGGACTAGTACAAAGCGGGACTAGTACAAAGCGGGACTGGTATGCAGCGGACCTAGTGCGCAGCGGGACTAGTGCGAGGCGGTGGGCCGCTGGCGGGATCGCATGGCGACCGGCGGGATCGTGCTGTGGTCCCCGGATCGCTGTACCGACTGGAAGAGTGCCCGCCAGGAGCCGACATCGGGGCGGCGGCGCAGCAGCGTGCGGCGCTCCCGCTCGGTCATTCCGCCCCAGACGCCGAACTCGGCCCTGCTGTCCAGGGCGTCGGCGAGGCAGTCCACCCGCACCGGGCAGCCCATGCAGATCGTCTTGGCCTTGTGCTGCGCGGCGCCGACGACGAAGAGGGTTTCGGGGTCGACATCCCGGCAGGCCCCGCGCGATGCCCAATCCGGGTCGCCAGTGACCATCGGCCGCTCGGTCAGACGCGATGCGTTCATGCATCCCCCGCTCTAAAACTTCACACGAACAAAATGTCGGCTACAACCCCGGACGGTAGGTGATCACCAACCGTTGGGCAAGAGTCTGATATGAGATTGAAGCTTTTACCAGTGAGTGCTGGTAAAAGCGCAATGTCACGATGTAATGGATGGGCCACGGCCAGTGATCGACTGCCGCCTCGATAGGACAATCGGCAGTGGGCTAGTCAACCTAAACACTGCTAAGGACTGAAAATCCGGGCCTCATCCCGGGCTCGCGTAGTCTTAGCCCTCATGGCACGAGCATCTGGGCTGACCGTCCTCTCCAAACTGGGCAGGTTGGCCAGCCTGCTGGTCATCGTCGGCATCCTGGCGGCGGGGTTCCTGCTGCCCTACATCGGTGGGCTGGGTCTGGCCGCCAAGTCTGGCGCCGACAAGTTCCTCGGCACCCAGTGCAACCTCACCGAAGAGCCGGTGCAGCAGCGCACCACCATCTACGCCAGCGACGGCAAGACCGTGATCGCCACTC
>NZ_DASVQG010000330.1:0-24130 GCF_036389215.1 Jatrophihabitans sp. | reverse complement strand
AACGAATGCCTTCTGGCCGAACTTGTCGTACTCCAGCCGGTTGACGTAGGAGTAGTTGTCAGTGCCCTTGACCCCGCTCGCGGCGCGGACCATGCCGCCGGAGTCATAGCGATAGGTCAGGGTTTCCCCGTCGGGGTAGACCATCGACTGCTGCCGGCCGAAGGTGTCGAAGCCGTAGGAGGTGGTGTAGGTCTTCGGCGCGCTGCCGGTGAACCCGACGACCGTGCGGACCTCCTTGGTGGTCTCGCCGAGCTTCCCGTAGTAGCGGTCCTCGCTGCCGGCCTGGTCGGTGACATGCGTGATCCGTCCCGCCCGGTTGTCACTGGCCCCCACCGCGCCATAGGTGTAGCTGACGTTGTTGGCCGGGAACCTCGGGTAGCTGATCGACACCAACCGGTCGACGTCATAGCCATAGCTGACCTGCTGGCTGGTCGCGGCCAGGTTCGCCGTAACCTTGCCGACCATGTTCGACGCCAGGTCATAGGACGTGGTGGTCTTGCCGGTATCGGGGTTGTCGACCGAAGTGCGTCGACCGAGATTGTCGAAGCTCTGCCGGGTCACATTGTTGTTGTTGTCGGTGACCATGATCAGCTGCCCGAGCGGGTCATAGGCGTAGCTGGTCCAGATGGTCTGCTGCGTGCCGCCGGTGGGGGTGTGGTACTCCTTCAAGCTCACCAGCTGCTCGCGGACGTTGCGGTAGTAGCTCTTTGTATGGCCCATCCCGTCGATGACGTTCTGGCGGAACTGGCTGGTGCCGGAACGATCGCTACCGAAGGTGTAGTCGTAGGTGGTCTTGGTGCCGTCCGGGGAGTACACGTGCGTCAGCCGGTCCAGGGCGTCGTAGTCGAAGTTCGTGTATTGCACGGTGTCGTAGTTGCTGTTGAAGACACCGGGCGTGCCCAGTGGCTCGGTCACCGGGTACCGCACGTGATTCTGGCGACCGAGGGCGTCCAGGGTGACCTGCCCGCTGACCACCATGACGTCCTTTGCCGCGGTCGTCGCGCCGGTGTAGATGGTGGCGTCCTTCTTCGTCTGGATGGTGCGGCCCAGCCCGTCGATGAACACCACCGTGTCGATAGTGTCGGTTGGACTGCGGTACTTGTCCAGGTGCCGGGTGATCGCCCACGGGGCCGCCGCTTCGGGGTGGTACTCGAAGCGGATCGTGGGCGTACTTGTGCCTTGCTCGTACGGTCCGGTGAAGGTGATAGGTCGTCCGAACTCGTCGTACGCATACGTGGTGGAGTTGTTGTTGACGTCGATCTGGGTCAGGACGCTGCCGAACCGCAGGTCATGCGTCGCGGTCGAGACCAACCCGAAGTTGTCGGTGATCCTCTCTACCTGAGTCCGGGTGGCCGGGTCGTAGTCGTAGGTCAACGTGCCGCGCTGACCGGTCGCGTTCGGCGGGTCGGTGACCTTGAGCAGGTTTCCCTCGGTGGTGTAGGAGATGTCGGTCACCGCGGCGGTGCCGTCGGCCAGATATTGGCGCACCTGGGTCACGTCACCGGTGGTGCAGTCCACGGTGGACTCCCGCCGGCGCATCAGCGTGCCGCCGCCGGTGACGGTGATGGAGTTCGCCGTCCGGACACCGGTGGCCGGGCATGAGCTGTAGCCGATCTGCGCGATCACATTGTCAGCGGAGGTACTGGTGTCGCCGTAGTCGGTGTTGGTGTCGATATCACCGTACGTGTCGTAGTGGTTGGTGATTATGGTGCTCTTGACCGACGTATCTCCGCTCTCGTGGTGATGTTCGTCGGTGCGGGTCAGCATCGGAAAGATGGTCGCCGTCGTACTCGCACCGTCGGCCGGCTCGACCCCGGTCGTGACGTCACGCAGCACATAGGTGTTGACGGTGTCGGTGCGCAGGGTCATGGCACTGGTATAGAGCCGTTCCCGCGCCAGCAGCCCCTGGGTGTAGAAGCTGTCGGTGAGGTAATCGCGCACGATGGTGCGAATGCTGGGGTTGCCGGTGACGGCGGTATCGAGCTGCTTTTCGGTGACTTGGGCGTAGCCGTAGAACTCCCGCTCGAGACGGCTGTACACACCACCGGAGTAGGCGTAGGTGGTCAGCTGTGTGTCTGCGCCGTCGCCGACATGCCCGTCATTGACGGTCACCGAGGTGAGCACCCAGCGCGAATTGGGGTTGGAAGTCGTGTTGCCGTCGCGGGTGTAGTCCATCGAGAACGAGGCACCCAGCGGCCGCGACACGGACTTGAGCAGGTTGGTGCGCCCGGTCCGGTTGCGGGCCACCTTGAGTGACCCGTCGTCGGAGCTGGCCAGGTGGTCGGCGTAGCCGTCGCCGTCGACATCGCGCAAACTGGCCTCGTCCCGGGCCATCGACTGCTCGCTGTCGGCACCGGGGTTGAGGATCACGAAGCAGCTCGCACCGCACAGCGGGATGCCGATGGTGAAGTAGGCACCGGCGCCGTAGCCGGTGCTGCCCGAGCACAGCCGGGCGTGGCCCCAGTCCAGGCCGGCCAGCCCGACGCTGGTGTCATCGGCGCAGGCGCCGTCGATGGCGCCGGCCCAGGCCACCGGGGCGGCGAAGCCGTTGCCGGTGTTCAGGCCGACCTGCATCCCACTGCTGCCGCCGGGCAGCACCCGGTCCAGCAGCCCGTCGCCGTTGACGTCGTCGAGGGTCTCGCGGGTCTGGGACTTGTTCTTGGTCAGCGACACCCCGCCGCCGAATCCATATATACCGTCGTTGAAGCCGAGGGTTGCCCCGATGGTGCCGTCCTCGCTGGCCCCGTCGTTGATGGTCGCGGTGCCCCACGGCTCCGCGGCGGCGAAGCCGTAGCCCAGGTTGAGCCCAACCATCAGCGTCGAGCCATTACGGCTGACCACATCGGGCAGCCCGTCACCGTTGACATCCATCAGGTCGTGCTTGGGCTTGGACGTGCCCTTGCCCAGCCCGGCCGACAGGCCAAGCTGCACCATCTGGCTGCTGGTCTTGTTGCCGCGCACCGGCGCCTGGTCAGCAGTGTCCACCTCGCCGCGGCCATTCGCGGCGAAGTGCGCCGGGCTCCCGCCCACTCCGACGTTGGTCGCCGAGGCGTCGCTGTCGCGCGGGGCGCCCAGCCCCGGCACCGCCCGGCTGCTCGCGTCCAGCCCGCCGTTCGAGGTGCTGTACTGCACCTTGCCGTTGCTGACGATGTCGGGGAACCGGTCGCCGTTGAGGTCCAGGAAGTCCACGTCACTGGCGGTACCGCCGGTCGACGTGGAGCCGGACAGGAACGACACCTCAGCACCGATTGCGTCCTGGGCGGTGTGGCTCAGCCGGGCCACCGCCCGCGCGCCGCCGACATCGCTCGCCGTCGCCACACTGGGCTGGTCCAAGCCTTCCCGGGAGGCGCTCATCGTGCTCGCCTTGACCCAGGCCGAGCCGTCGGCGCCCCGCCAGGAACCGTCCTCCGGGGACGGGTAGAACGGATGCGCCTTGGCGGTGCGGGGGTCATACGTCGAGTTCTGGTCGAACGCCTGGTTCAGGTCCGCCTCGACGATCGGACCGGTGCCGCGACTTCCGGCGCCGTTGTAGCCGACGTAGGTCCAGCCGCGGTAGGGCGCAGCCAGCAGGCCGGAACCCGCGCCCATGTGCCACGAGATGGACCCGTTGACAGTCGTGGCTCCCGGTCGGGTGACCTGCACGTACTCCGTGGAGATCTTCGACCTGAGGTTGGGGTCGGCACCTGAGACGTTGAAGTCGAACTGGTCGCCGCTGACGACGGCGACGGAGAATGCGCTTGTACCGCTGACGACGCCGTTGGCGATGGTGATGGCGCTCTTCGCCACGAGCACGCCGCGACGCTTGGCGGTAAAGGTTCCCGAGGCATTGGTGCCGGACGGCGCGGTGATGACCGGCTTCAGGGAGACGGTCTCGGTCGCGGATGCCGTCCAATCTGCCACGTGGCCCTGTGTTTGCGCGGTGGACGGGTAGCTGTCGATGTCGTAGAGCGGGTGCAGCTGGATCGACGGGTTCCCGGCGTTGTCGGTGACCGTGCTGACGTCGGGCGAGCTGAGGTAGTAGAGCGTCGGCGTCCAGGCAAGCTTGCTCACGTCGATCGGCGAGTCCACCTTCACGTGTAAGGCGATGGTGTCGCCCTTGGCGACGGTGATGTCGGTCTGGACCGGGATGTCACCAGTCGCTGTTCCAGCCATCGGCTGGCTGGTGACCACTTGGCCGTTCTTGGTTACCTCCACGGTGATGTCGTCGCTGGTGGCGCCGAGTTTGTGGAGGTCACCGGTGAGCCGCACGGTGCCGTTCAGCGGCGCCCGTACCCGCGTGCCGCTGCGGCCGGCCAGGGTGAAGTCCTGGGAGGCCTGATAGCGATAGGCATCCAGGCCGTTGATGTCGGGGTTGGCCGACTTGGCGGTGCCGGTCGACGAGGTGTATTGGATAACCGGGTTCCAGGACACCTGGTCGTAGGCGCCGTTCTGTTGTGATCCGACGCGGAAGTAGAGCCGGTCTCCCTGGGTGACAGACACCAGGCTGACACCGGTCGGTGTCTTGGCGGTGTAGTCGGTCGCACCGATGGTGGTGGACCACAGTTCGGTGCCGTTCTTCTGGATGGCTACCCGGACGCCGTCCGCGCCGGTGTATGAGGCGCGTTCGGCGCTGGTGTCCTGGATCAGAGCGGCGGCGCCGGTGACCTTGACGTACCCGGTGTAGGGCACCACCCAGCGGCGAAGCACGTCGGCCGGCGGGTTGTTGGTGTCCTGCTGGTTCTTGCTGGCGGTGTAGTCGGCCACCAGGCCGGTGGAGTCCAGGGCTCCGGCGCCGATCGGCACCGGGGTGTCGCTGCTGCTGGCGGTGAAGGTGGGAACCCCGGTGGCGTCGAGGTGGTTGAACAGCACGGTGCCGTCGTTGACCAGGTCGGTGAGCCCGTCGCCGTTGACGTCGCTGAAGTACGTGGTGTCCTTGGTGAAGGTCTCTGAGTGGTTGGTGAAGGCGTTGACCGTGGTGTACACCTCCGGGCCGAAGGAGGTCATGTCGGCCTTCTCGGTGGCGATGCCCGGCAGGGTCGGGGTGGCGACGGGGGAGCCGAAGTCGGTGGTTCCGTCCGGGCCGGAGGTGTTGAACCGGACCGAGATCCCGCTGCCGGTCTTGAAGACCTTGTCGGGCAGATCATCGCCGTTGAGGTCGACCAGCGCCAGCTTGCCGTCGGTGCTCGAATGGGTGAAGCCCACCTTGGCCCCGGCGCTGCCGTACTTAAGCAGTCCGGCGAAGTTGTAGCCGGCGTACAGGTGCCCGCCGACGCTAGTGGACAGCGAGCCGGACAGCGCGCTGGCCTTGCCGTGCCCGAGCAGCCCGGCGTCTACGCCGTCGGCGCCGACCGCCCAGTCCACCGCGGGCGCGAAGGCGTCATACCCGCCGGTGGCGTTGCGGATGTCGTCGAAGTAGCTGAACGTGTGCAGTGCGAGCGCGGTATTGTTCGCGCCGCGCTGGGTGACCGAAGCCAGCAGCTTCTTGCCGAACGCGCCGTCCTTATAGGTGAGGTCGTAGCTGCGCACCGGTTGGCCCTGGAACGCCACCTCGATCCGGGACAGCAACTCCGCGGTCACCATCTTGAATCCACCCCGCGCGTCGATCACCACATCAGAGCGGCGGGTGTAGTTCGCGAGTTCGCTGTCGCGAATGAACTTCACCGTGTACGGCCCGGCCGTTGTCGACCCGGCGCCCGTCCGGGTGTAGTCGATGGTCCGCAGGTAGAGCTGCCGGCCGGGTACGGTCCCCCCGGCCACCCCGACGTCGGTCACCGTCTGATAGTCGTAATGGACGGCGTTGCCGTGCAGATCCCGGATTTCCCGCAAGGCCCACCGGAACACGTTTCCGGCATCGTCGGCCAGCCGCGCCGCGGCCACCGGCCCGGACTCCGGGTCACCGCCGTAGAAGGACCGGGTGCCGTCCTTGCCGGTGACTTCCCACCAGTAATTGCCCGGCGCGGAACCGTGCCGCACGATCGTGTCGAACCCGCCCTCGACCCGGGAATGGAAGGTCTTTTCCGCACTGCGCGGCTGCGGCGTGCCCCGGTTCGCCACCGGGGTCAGTTGCCCCCCGCCCACGGTGTAGGTCTCGGTCTCGGTCGCCGCGTCGTAGCGCGGCACCCCCCACCGAGTGTCGATCCCGATGCTGGGCACCGACAGGTCCCAGCCCACCCCCAGCCAGCCATCACCGGCGGCCGAGGAGTAACCCAGGCCCAGCGAGGGCGCCATGCCCTGCCGGCCATCGGGCAGGTCGATCGGGTAGGAGATCCGCGCATCTCCCTCGCTGTTACCCGACGGTGGCCCGATCAGGCCCACCCCGGCCGACGGGTCGGCGGCCTTGAGGTCCTTGAGGCTCGTCGGGTTGAACGACACGTTCTCCGGGTGGTCGGGCACCGTCACGGTGGCCGCGACCATGTCGGTGAAGTGATTGGACACACTCTCCACCTGATCGGTGGTCTGGTTGAGGCTGTCGCGCTGCAACGGCACCCACTGCAGTTGGATCGTGTCGTAGTAGTAGATCTGCACGTCCTGCTCAGTCAGACCGGCCGGAATCAACGAAGCGTCGTAGGGCACGGTGATGTGCAGATCGTCGCCGAAGGTCATATGCGGGGTGAACCGGTAACCATCGCGCGGCCCGTCCGTCACGATGGTCATTCCTGAATCCAGCGGCGGCAGCGATGACGCGCACAACGACTGCGCATCGATCGTGGTAGGAGAGGCCACCGCCGCCGGTGGCACCTCCACCGTCCCGCCATCCTGCCGGATCACCGTCGTCACGCCCGGATCCGCCGTGGTCGACGTCGGCGGCGGCAATGAACTGTCGGTGCAGGCTGGATCCACCGCCACGGCTGCCGGAACCCGGCCCGACAGCACGGGCGGCACGCCGGTCACCATCGAGGTGAGCAGTGCCAGAACCGTGAAGAGGCGAAGCCACCGCGAGCGACGGACCAGCAGGAAACTCGAAACGGCCATGACGCCCTCCAGTGCACCGCGACGGCAGCCAGACCTGTCCCCGGAGGCGCGTCAAGATAGACGCGCAAGCTCCGGGTTTGATTGGGAGCGGCGTCGTGCGAGTTGCGGCTAAGAGATGCTGAAAATCGGGGTGGAACCGATCTAACAACGGACACATCTATATAAGCAATAGCTAAGAAAACAATTTACGGATAACTCACTAATGCGAGAAGCGGTTGATAGCCAAATTTCGCTGCCTTTGCGCGGGCCGCCAGCCGCAAGTCGGCCCGTCGCTGGACCGGAGGAGTCGCCGCCACCTACGTTATCGGCGTGACCGCGCTGCACTCCTCGATCTGGACCGCCGCCGCTTCACCGCGGAACTGGCACGCCCCGGCACCCGGTGACAGCCCGGTGGAATTTCACCGAGCACTGCCCGGCTACCAGCCCACGCCGCTCGTCGAGGTCTGGGACCTGGCCGCAGAACTGGCAGTCGAGCGGGTACTGGTGAAGGACGAGTCGAACCGGTTCGGGCTGCCCGCGTTCAAGATCCTGGGTGCGTCCTGGGCCGTCGAGCGCGCGCTGTCCGACGGTGACGGCGGTGTGACCGCACTGGTGGCTGCCACCGACGGCAACCACGGCCGGGCGGTGGCCCGGCTCGCCGCCCAGCGCGGTCTGGCCGCGCGGATCTTCGTTCCCACCGGGGTCCACCCGGCGGCGGTCGCCGCAATAGAAGCTGAAGGCGCGACGGTGACAACGGTCGGTGATGCCTACGACAGCGCCGTCGCGGCGGCTGTCGCCGACGTCGAGGGCAACGGCGGGCTGCTGGTGCAGGACACCGCCTGGCCCGGATACGAGCAGCTGCCGGCCTGGATCGTCGAGGGCTACACCACCATGTTCGTCGAGATCGACGAGCAGCTGGGCGACACAGCTCTGGACCTGCTGGTCGTCCCGGTCGGCGTCGGCTCGCTGGCCCAGGCCGCGGTCGGGCACTACCGGCGACCAGGCATCAGACATCCACCGGCGTTGCTGTCCGTCGAGCCGGAGCGGGCCGCCTGCCTGCTGCGCAGCCTGCAGCGGGACGAGCCGGTCACCGTCGCCACCTCGCCGACGATCATGACTGGCCTGTGTTGCGAAACCCCTTCGGTGGCCGCCTGGCCCTACCTGCGCCAGGGACTGGACGCTGCCGTCGCGGTTCAGGACTCCGAGGCCCTCGCCGCCGCCGCCGACCTGGCCGCCGCCGGAGTGCCCAGCGGCCCGTGCGGTGCGGCCACCCTGGCGGCAGCCCGGCGGGCCCTGGGCAATCCTGAGCACCGTGACGCCGAACTCCGCGAGCACCTCGGCATCACCGCGACGTCCACGGTGGTGCTGCTTTCCACCGAGAGCCGCACCGCCAACCCGCACGGGGGAACCTCATGACTGACTCCCTGATCACGATCGACGGCGACCGGCTGTGGCGCTCGCTGATGGAGCTGGCCGAGATCGGCGCCTATGACGACGCCCGGACGGGCCTGCGCGGCGTCAACCGGCTCGCCCTCACCGACGCCGACGCCGAGGGCCGCCGGCTGGTGCTGGGCTGGTTCCGCCAGGCCGGGATGAGCGTGCGGATCGACCCGATGGGCAACCTGATCGCGCGCCGCGACGGCACCGATCCCGGCGCGGCCCCGGTGATGACCGGCTCCCACCTGGACAGTGTTGCCACCGCCGGCGCCTTCGACGGCTGCCTGGGCGTGCTCGGCGGCCTGGAGGTCGTCCGGACTCTCACCGAGCGTGGCATCAGCACCAGGCGGCCGATCGAGGTCGTGGTGTTCACCGAGGAGGAAGGCGTCCGGTTCGGCACCGACATGCTCGGCAGTGCCGTTGCCGCCGGCCGGATCGCCATCAAGGACGCGCACGACTTGATCGACCGCGATGGGTTGAGCGTCGGCGCCGAGCTGCGGCGTACCGGCTTCGCCGGCGACGGCCCCGCCCGGTTCGACCCGCCGCACGCCTACGTCGAATGCCATATCGAGCAGGGCCCGGTGCTTGCCGAGGCGGGCCTGACCGTCGGCGTCGTCACCGGGGTGCAGGCCATCTCCTGGCAGGAGATCACGATCTCCGGCCGGGCCGCGCACGCCGGCACCACCCCGACCGAGCTGCGCGCCGACGCCGGCCTCGCGGCCGCGCAGATCATCGTGGCGCTGCGGAAGATGGTCGATTCCGGGAGCTACGGCCAGCTGCGGGCCACCGTCGGGCACCTCGCCGTGCACCCCGACCTGACCAACATCGTGCCGGCCCGCGCGCAGCTGACGGTCGACCTGCGCAATCCCGACGACGAGCAGATGGCCCGCGCCGAGGCCGACCTGGCCGGCTACCTTGCCGGGCTCGAGGGCTCCCAGCCCGGGCTCGGCCTGAGCACCCGGCGGATGGCCAGGACCAGCCACGTGCCCTTCGACCACGGCATCCAGAAGGCGATCGCCACGGCTGCCGACGACCACGGGCTGGCGCACCTGTCGTTGCTGTCCGGAGCCGGCCACGACGCCCAGGAGATGGCCGCGATCTGCCCCACCGCGATGATCTTCGTCCGTGGCGAGTACGACGGCATCAGCCACAATCCGCGCGAGTACTCCACGCCCCAGGCGTGTGCCCGGGGCATCGACGTGCTGGCCACCACCCTGGTCCGGCTCGCCGGTGAGTGACGCCGGTGAGTAGCCCCGCCAGCCAGGACGTCCTCGCCCTGACCGCCGAGCTCGTCGGCCTCGACTCGGTCAACCCCAGCTTGGTCCCGGACGCACCGGGTGAGCACGCCATCGCCGCGTTCGTGCGGGACTGGGCCACCGGCTGCGGCCTGAGCGCCCAGACGGTGCACGGCCCGGACGGCCGGCCCAGCGTGATCGTGCGCGGTGGTCGCGGCGGTTCGGGCAGCGCCGGCTGGGGCGGGCGCACCCTGCTGCTGTGCGGGCACCTGGACACGGTGGGCCACGGCTCCAGGCAGGCGTCGCCGGCCGCCGTCGTGGAGGGCCGCCGGCTCTACGGTCGCGGCAGCTACGACATGAAGGCGGGCCTCGCGGCGGCACTGGTGGCCTGCCGGGACGCCGCGGCAGCCGGTATCAGCGGTCAGGTCGTCGTCGCGGCGGTCGCCGACGAGGAGCACTCCAGCACCGGGATCCAGACCGTGCTGAACCATGTCTGGGCCGACGCGGCCGTGGTGACCGAGCCCACCGAGCTCGAGGTCGCGGTGGCGCACAAGGGATTCGTGTGGACCGGGATCGAGGTGATCGGCCGGGCCGCGCACGGTTCCCGGCCGCACCTCGGCATCAACGCGATCACCCACACCGGCGGGGTGCTCGCCGCGGTCAGCGAGCTCGACCGCGAGCTGGCGTCCCGGCCACCGCACCCGCTGCTGGGCCACAGCACCGTGCACGCGTCCCTGATCAGCGGCGGCAGCGGGGAGTCGACCATTCCCGAGCTGTGCACGCTCACCCTGGAGCGGCGGACGCTGCCGGGGCAGTCCGTCGAGGAGGCCGAAGCCGACATCGCCGGACTGCTGGACCGGTGCGGCCGGGACCAGCCCGGCCTCAGCACCCGGACCCGCACCCTGCTAGCCAGGCAGCCCCTGGAAACCAATGCCGACGAACCGGTCGTCGCGATGATGCTGGACGCCGCCACCCGGTCCGACGGCCGGCCGCGGGTGCCCGCCGGTCTGAGCTACTGGGCCGACTCCGCCCTTATCGCGGCGGCCGGGATCCCGACGGTCCTGTTCGGGCCCAGCGGCGACGGCGCCCACGCCGATATCGAATGGGTCGACCTCGACAGCGTGCTCAGCTGTACCCGGGCGCTCACCATCCTGGCTTGCGAGTTCGCCGCCTGACACACCCGGCTTCGCCGCCTGACACACCCGGCTCGCCGCCTGACACACCCGGCTTCACCGCCTGACACCCAGCCGGAGCAGCGGGAGTTCAGCGGCCCCATCTCTTCCGGCGGGTCCTGCTCGTTGGGGTCGGATGCCGGTCTGTGCAACACTTGCACCATGTCCGCTGTCGCGCTGGTCGCTCGTCTGCACGTCGACCTGCAGCGCGTCATCAGCGCGGCCTGTCCGAGCTAGAAACGGTTTCACAGTGGTCCGCCGCTGTGGCCGATCTCCCTCTGTGACCCTGCCGAAGTAGCCGCTCCCACCACGCGTTGAGTGGCGCTCGGTCCGCCCCGTTGACCTTCAAGAAGGCCACTCGATGACAGCTCAGATCCAGCTCACTACCGGTGCCACCGTGTGGTTCACCGGCCTCCCCAGCGCCGGGAAGACCACGCTCGCGACGGCCTTGGCAGCCCGGTTGCGGGCCGCCGGCCACCCGGTCGAGATCCTCGACGGCGACGCCGTGCGGCCGGTGCTCTCACCAGAACTCGGTTACTCCCGCGCCGACCGGGACGCCAACGTGGCCCGGATCGGCTGGGTGGCCGCGCTGCTCGCCCGGCACGGCGTGCTGGTGCTGGCATCGGTGGTGTCACCGTTCGCGGAGGCTCGCCACGGCGTCCGCAGCCGGCACCGGGCCGACGCCACCGCCTTCCTGGAGGTCCACGTCGCCACGCCGGTCGAGGTCTGTGCCGAGCGTGACGTCAAGGGGCTGTACGCCAAGCAGCGCTCGGGCGCCCTGGACGGGCTCACCGGCATCGACGGCGAGTACGAGCCGCCGGAGGATCCGGCACTGAGGATCGACACCAGCGGCCGTTCGGTCGAGGACTCGGTCGACGAGCTGATGACCCTGCTGGACAAGGAGGGTCTGCTGTGACCGCGGCGCCCCCGGTCAGCTCGCTGGAACGCGCGTGGCTGACCGATCTGGAAGACGAGTCGATCCACATCATCCGCGAGGTGTTCGGCCAGTTCGAGCGCCCGGTGCTGCTGTTCTCGGGCGGCAAGGACTCGATCGTCATGACGCACCTGGCGATGAAGGCGTTCTGGCCGTCCCGGCTGCCCTTTCCGCTGATGCACGTCGACACCGGCCACAACTTCGACGAAGTGATCGCCTACCGCGACCGGCGGGTCGCCGAGACCGGCGCGCAGCTGATCGTGGCCAGCGTCCAGGAGGCCATCGACTCCGGCCGGGTGACCGAGACGCCCGGTGGCATCCGCAACCCGCTGCAGACCGTTCCGCTGCTCGATGCCATCAACGGCAACAAGTTCGACGCGGTGCTCGGCGGAGCCCGCCGGGACGAGGAGAAGGCGCGCGCCAAGGAGCGGGTGTTCTCCGTCCGCGACGACTTCGGCCAGTGGGATCCGCGCAATCAGCGCCCGGAACTGTGGGATCTCTACAACGGCCGGCACCGCGGTGGTGAGCACGTCCGGGTCTTCCCGCTGTCGAACTGGACCGAGCTCGACATCTGGTCCTACATCCAGCGCGAGGGCATCGAGGTGCCCAGCATCTACTTCGCCCACGAGCGGCCGGTGTTCTCCCGGGACGGCATGTTGCTGGCGGTGACCCGGTTCACCCAGCCGGCAGAAGGCGAAACCGTGCGGACCGAGTCGGTGCGCTACCGCACCGTCGGTGACGCGACCTGTACCGGAGCGGTCCGGTCCCAGGCGCGCGACGTGGCGGCGGTGGTCGCCGAGACCGCGGCAAGCACGATCTCGGAACGGGGCGCGACCAGGGCCGACGACCGGGCCAGCGAGGCAGCCATGGAAGACCGCAAGCGGCAGGGGTACTTCTGATGAGCCGCTTGCGCGAAGACCGGTGGATCTGATGCCGGGTGGACTGCTGCGGGTCGTCACGGCGGGCTCCGTCGATGACGGCAAGTCCACCCTGGTGGGCAGGTTGCTGCACGACGCCAAGGCGGTGCTGGCCGATCAGCTGAGCGCCGTGGAGCTCGCCTCCCAGCGCCGTGGCTATGAGGGCGCGGACCTGGCGCTGCTGGTGGACGGCCTGCGTGCCGAGCGCGAGCAGGGCATCACGATCGACGTCGCCTACCGGTACTTCGCGACCGCCCGGCGCACCTTCATCCTGGCCGACACCCCTGGGCATGTGCAGTACACCCGCAACACCGTGACCGGCGCCTCGACCGCCGACGTGGCGGTGATCCTGGTGGACGCCCGTTCCGGAGTGGTGGAGCAGACCAGGCGTCACCTGGCCGTCGCCTCGTTGCTGCGCGTTTCCGAGATCGTCCTCGCGGTGAACAAGATGGATCTGGTCGGCTACGCCGAGCCGGTCTTCGACGCCATCGTCACCGACTTCGCCGGCGCCGCCGGCAAGCTCGGGGTGGAGCACTTCACCCCCATCCCGGTGGCCGCCCTCGAGGGCGACAACGTGGTGGAGCGCTCGGCCAACATGCCCTGGTTCGGCGGCCTGCCGTTGCTGGAGTTCCTGGAGGGCATCGAGCCGCGGACTCCGGTGACCCTGCCGGCCCGGTTCCCGGTGCAGGTGGTGATCCGGCCCCGGTCCTCGCAGTATCCGGACTACCGCGGCTACGGCGGGCGGGTGGAGGCAGGCGTCCTGCGCCGTGGCGACAAGGTCCGGGTGCTTCCCTCGGGGCTGACCTCCACGGTCGAGGGCATCGACACCCCGGACGGCGAGCTGGCCGAAGCGGCGTTCGGGCGCTCGGTGACCATCCGGTTGCGCGATGACCTGGACGTCTCCCGGGGTGACCTGATCATCGTCGAAGGGGATCCGGAGCCGATCACCAGTCGCGAACTGCTGGCCACCGTGTGCTGGCTGACCGACCGGCCGCTGCGGGCCGGTGCCCGATACCAGGTGCGCCACACCACCCGCGACGTCCGGGCGGTGGTCGATGAGGTGCGTTCCAAACTCGACATCACCAGCGTCATCGACCTTCCGGCCACCGAGCTCGGCCTGAACGACATCGGCACCGTGCGGATCCGGCTGGCCGCGCCGGTGGTCACCGATCCGTACTCGGTGAACCGCTCGACCGGGGCGTTCCTGCTGGTGGACGAGGCCAGCGGCGCCACGGTGGCTGCCGGCATGGTTCGCTGAGGCGCCTCGATTACCAGCCTGCCCGGCGGGCAGGGGAGACTGCTCGGGTGACCGGCCTGCCCATCCTGCTGGACCTGCTCGGCCGCCGGGTCGTGATCGTCGGCGGCGGCACGGTCGCGGCGCGGCGAGCCAGGACGTTCACCGAGGCCGGTGCCGACGTCGTGGTGATCGCCCCGACCGTCACGCCGGAACTGGCCGCCGCGCCGGTCGAGCTGCTGCGCCGGGGTTACCGGACCGGGGACCTGTCCGAGGCCTGGCTCGCGGTCACGGCCACCGACGACCCGGCGGTCAACGCCGCGGTCGCCGAGGAGGCCGCCGCCGGCCGGATCTTCTGCGTCCGGGCCGATGACGCGGCCGCCGGAACCGCCCGGGTACCGGCGATCCTGCACAGCGGCGAGCTGACCGTGTCGGTGAATGCGGGCGACGATCCGCGCCGGGCGGCCGAGCTGCGCAACCTGATCGCCTCGGCGCTGCAGACCGGTGAGCTGGTCAGCCGGCCGGTGCGCCCGGCCAGCACGGGCAGCGTCGCCCTGGTCGGCGGCGGCCCCGGTGACCCGGAGCTGATCACCGTCCGGGGCCGGCGGCTGCTGCTGGAAGCCGACGTGGTGGTCACCGACCGGCTGGCGCCGCGGTCGCTGCTGCAGGCGCTGGACCCCGATGTCGAGATCATCGACTGCGGCAAGTCCGCGCACCGGCACAACCTCACCCAGGACGAGATCAACGCGGTCATCGTCGACCGGGCCCGGCGGGGCAAGCGGGTGGTCCGGCTCAAGGGCGGCGACCCGTTCGTGTTCGGTCGCGGGGGTGAGGAGGTGGCAGCCTGCGTCGCGGCGGGGATCGCGGTTCAGGTGGTGCCCGGCATCACCTCGGCGATCGCCGGTCCGGCCGCGGCCGGCATACCGGTCACCCACCGCGGCCTGGCCGCCGACTTCGCGGTGGTGTCGGGCCACCGCGATCCGGGACGGGCGGAGGCCGGCTGGAACTGGCCGGAACTGGCCGTCGGCCCCGCCACCCTGGTGGTGTTGATGGGCATGGAGAGCCTGGCCGACATCGCCGCGGAGCTGATCCAGCACGGCCGGGCCGCCGACACCCCGGCGGCGGCCGTCCACCGGGCCACCCTGCCCGACCAGCGGGTGGTGCGCTCGACGCTGGCGGGATTGGCGGCGGAGGTCAAGCGAGCCGGCGTGGGCGCGCCGTCGGTGGTCGTGATCGGTGCCGTCGCGGCGCTGGGCACCGACTGAGCTCTGGGCACCGACTGAGCGCTGGGCACCGACTGAGCGCTGAGCACCGACTGAGCGCTGGGCACCGACTGAGCGCTGGGGCGGTCTTGTCAGAGGGTCTCCCTAGTCTTTGAGCATGCCCTGCAGCCCGCACCGCCGACCACGCCGATCCTTGCTGGACTCCCGTCTCGATCGTGCTATCGTTCGAACATTCTTTCGATTTAATGCCCAGGCAAGGAGAATGGCATGACGAGTCCGCTACCGGCCAGTGTGGGATCGTTGCTGTCCCAGGCCAAGACCACCTGGGCCGAGGCCGTGCTGGAGCCCCGGGCCACCGAGAAGTACCGCTCCGCTCATCTTGCCGCGCTGCGGGCGGCCGCCGCCGTGCTGGCATTGCGAGCACGTCCGGTCGCGAGCGGACGGCGCCGTCCGACCAGCGCGTGGGTGTTGCTCGAGGCGGTGGCACCCGAACTGTCCGAGTGGACGGTCTACTTCGCCGACAGTGCGCACCGCCGAGCAGCCATCGAGGCGGGCGCGCTCACCGTGGTGTCCGAGCGGGACGCCGATGACCTGCTGCGAGCCGCGGGTGAGTTCATCGCGATCGTCGAGCGCATGGTCGGTGTGCTTCCGCTCAAGGTCGCCAGCTGACCGGTGCGACAGGGCTAGTGTCTATTTCGTGGTGAGTGATGCGCCGGACCAGGCAGCCGGTGGTACCCAGCTGTCCACCCCGGTCGCCGCCTGGTCCCCGCGCGGCCGGTCACCGCTGCTGTGGGCCGGCCTGCAGCGCATCCTCCAGGACTGGGAAGGTGCCGCCGCACCGCGCGTGCTGGACTGCGGCGGCGGCTCCGGCAGCCTGGCCGTGCCGCTCGCGGCGCAGGGCGCGGTGGTCACCGTGGTCGACGTCAGCATCGACGCGCTGGCCACCCTGATGCGCCGGGCGGCCGAGGCCGGCGTGTCGGATCGGATCGCTGCCGTCCAGGGCGAGGCCGAATCGCTGGCGCAGCTGGTGAGGGCCGATGACTTCGACCTGGTGCTCGCCCATGACGTGCTGGAGGACGTGCAGAACCCCGTCCTGGTGGTCGACCAGATCGCCACGGTGCTGCGGCCGGGCGGCGTCCTCAGCGTCGTGGTGGCCAATCCGGTGGCCGGAGTGCTCGCCCGGGTGCTCACCGGTGACGTCACCGGAGCCCTGGCGGCGTTTTCCCGGCCCGCTCCGCAGGCCTATGACGTCACGGTGCTGGTGAACCAGTGCCTGGCCGCCGGGCTGCAGGTCCAGTCCGTCGAGGGCCTGGGCGTGTTCACCGACCTGGTGCCCGGTATCGAACTGGAACGCCCGGGCGCGATCGCCGCACTGGCGGAGCTGGAATCGGCGGTGGCCGGCCAGCCGCCCTACCGCGACATCGCCTCCCGGCTGCACGTGCAGGCCCGCCGCCCGGTGGCCGGCTAGGACCGGGCGGGCACCGACATGGGGCGAAGTGCGGACCTGCCCCGCTCATCCGGGGAGATCGACGGCGACGACACCGGCTGCCATGTCCTGCACGTCGACATGGACGCCTTCTTCGCCAGTGTCGAGATCAGGGCCCGGCCCGAACTGCGCGGGCTGCCGGTCGTGGTCGGGGGCACCGGCGGCCGGGGGGTGGTGATGGCCGCCTCCTATCCGGCGCGCACGTTCGGAGTGCGCAGCGCGATGCCGATGGGACAAGCATTGCGGCTATGCCCGCAACTGGTGGTCGTGACACCGGATCGCAAGGCCTACGCCGAGGCATCCAGCGCGGTCATGCAGATCTTCGCCGACGTCACGCCGCTGGTGGAGCCACTGTCGCTGGACGAGGCCTTCCTGGACGTGTCCGGGGCGGTCGGCCTGTTCGGCAGGCCGGTCGAGATCGCCCGCCGGATCCGGCGCCGGGTCTTCCAGGAACACCAGCTCACCTGCTCGGTCGGGATCGCTCCGGTCAAGTCGGTCGCGAAACTCGCCTCCGGCAGCTGCAAGCCGGACGGCCTGCGGGTGGTTAGCAAGGCCGGGGTGCTGGACTTCCTGCACCCGCTGCCGGTGACCGCACTGTGGGGAGTGGGCCAGCGCACCGCCGAACCACTGCGCAGGCTCGGCATCCGCACCGTCGGGGAACTCGCCGCCACTCCGCTGGACACCTTGCGGCGAGCCGTCGGCAACGCCTCGGCCGCTCACCTGCACGCGCTGGCCAACGGCCATGACGAGCGTGCCGTCAACCCCGCTCAGGTGGAGAAGTCGATCTCCACCGACCGGACGCTGGACACCGACCTGCTCACCGAAGCCGAGGTCTGCCGTGAGTTGCTGCGCGGCTCCGGCGAGGTCGCCGAGCGGCTGCGTCAGGCCCGCTGGCAAGCCCGCACCATCGGCATCAAGATCCGGTTCGCCGACTTCACCACCGTCACCCGGGTGCGCACCCTGCCCGAGCCGACCGATGTGGCCGCGGTGGTGTACGCCGAGACGGTCCGGTTGTACCGATCGCTGAAACTGGACCAGCCGCGGATCAGGCTGGTCGGGGTCAAGGCTGAGAACCTGCGTCCGGCCGCCGAGGCCACCCAGCTGGCACTGGACCTCTTCGGTGACCACAAGCCGGCCAACGACCCCACCGACCGGGTGATCGATGCCTTGACCGCTCGATTCGGCAAGCCTGTGGTGGGGCCGGCGTCTCTGCTTCGCCGAGAATCGGAGAGCCGGTCGGTGGGCGGATTCAACCGCTCGCTAGACCGATCGCAGCGGTTCACAGGCCCCGGAGGTAACGAATGATCCCCGCCGGGACAGCAATAGTTGCAGACAACTTTCGCACTCACATTTCGGCTCGTATGCTCGACGATGTGTCCCTTCAACCGCCATCGAGCACGTATGGCGCTGACGGACATGCTCTGGTAATGGTTCACTACAACGCGACAGGGATAGGAGGGCATCATGCCGCTCTCCGAGCATGAGCAGAGACTGCTCGACCAAATTGAACAAGCCCTGTACGCGGAGGATCCGAAGTTCGCGTCCTCTGTCAGGTCGGCCCGTCCCCGGAATCGCGCGCGAACCATGCTCGCCTTGTCCGTGTTCGGTGTCCTGCTCGGGCTCGCCGTGGTCCTGGTCGGCTTGACGGCCAACCTGATCCTCCTCGGCGTCCTGGGTTTTGTTCTGATCGTCGGATCATGTGTGGCTGCCGCAAGTGCCCTGCGGGGTCCGCGGCAGAACGGAACGGCATCACTGGCGTCACAGGCGGGTCAGCCTCGCAACGCAAAGTCGGCCAACCTGCGCACCAAGATGGAAGACCGGATGCGCAAGCGGTTCGAGGAAAACTGATAGCTCCGCTCACGGCCCCGGCCTGCTGACTGCCTGAGACTTCAGCCAGCGGACCGGGGTCGTTGAGTGTCCGGTGAACCGCATGAACCCATATCGCCCACCCGCCGGCTACTGCCGCCGGGTGCTGAGCGCCCCAGCTCAGCGCGATGCGGCAGCGCCAGATAGAAACCGCCAGCGTGGCTCAGCCCCAACCGAAGCGGGATTCAGCAGCGCCAGATAGCGGGCCGGGGCCAGCGCGCCAGCTCGACTCAGCGCGCCAGCTCGGCTCAGCGACACAGCGACTCAGCGGCGCCAGCGCGGCTGCTTGCTGATCAGCGACCGCGGGATCCAGCGATGCATCAGGCTCAGTCGCCGGTCGGTGCGTCGCGCCCACCGGGTCAGCGCCTGGTCCAAGGCGGCGATCGAGTCCGCCGGCATCTCATCGACCAGCTGCGCGCTGAACCGGTCGCGCTCGACCCGATCGGCCACCGCGGTCACCGCCGCCCGGCCGCGCTCGTCGACACCGTGCCGGGACAGCCAGCCCGCGACCTGGCCCACCGTAATTGTGCTGGGCCACAGCGCGTCCCGGTCGGTCGCCGTCGCTGCCAGTTCCAGCCAGAGCGGCTCGGGATTGCCGGTCGTCCGGGCTCGCTCCAGCCGCCGCCGGCGTTGCCGTTGCCGCAGCCACTGCGGTCCGAAGATCACCGCCACGACGGCCCCGGCACCGAGCAGGACCAGCAGCACGATCTCCACCAGAACGGTGGACACCCCGTGCTGGCCGGCCTGCACCGCCTGGCTCGCCTCGGCGGACACCGAGGGGCCGGCGCTGGACAGTCCCCGGTTGGCCGTCGGCTCGGCGGTCTGGGCCGCGTCGGCTCCCGGGTGGCTGGCCCACGGCAGATCGACCGCCCGGCCGGCGTCCGCGCCGGTCAGCGGGGTCGGGTCGAACGGGATCCAGCCGATCGACTGGAAGTAAACCTCCACCCAGGCGTGCGCGTCCGAGGTGGTCACCGTGAACACGCCGTTGGAGTCCGGCTGGCGGTGGGTGTAGCCGAGCACGACCCGGCTCGGCAGGCCGGCCTGGCGCATCAGCACCGCGGCGGCCGCGGCGTACTGCTGGCAGAAGCCCTGCTTCTTCTCCAGGAACGTCACCAGCGCGTTCCGGCCGTCATCCGGCGGAGCGGTCAGGGAGTAGACGAAGTTGTTCTTGCCGTTGGTGAAGTAGTCAGAGATCGCCTTGGCCCGGTCGTAGGGCCGGGTCAGGCCGGCGGTGAGCTGGTTGGTCAGGTCGCTGACCGAGCCCGGCAGCTCCGGCAGGCTGAGCAGCCGCTCGCGGTCCTCACCGTCGAACGCCGGGACGTACTCCGGGGCGGCTTTCAGCGTGGCCACCGACGGCGCCGGCTGCTGAACCTGCTCGGAGTAGGTCATGCCCCGCCGCAGCTGGGTCTTCACCACGCTGGCGGTAGCGCTGCTCCAGACGCCGCCGCCGGAGGTCTGAAAGCTCTTCGGGTTGGACAGGATCGGCATCGTCGAGCCGCCGAGCGCCAGGATCGTGAACTCGGCCTTGAACTGGGACGTCGGTGGGTGGTCGGGGTTGTCCAGGTCCAATGCCGGACCGACCGGGAACGGTCCCTGGCCCAGCGGCGTCAGGCTGTCCTCGAGCCGGGACTGCTCGGAGGGCTTCCAGCCGTCGTTGGAGAACTGGTCGAGAACCTCTTGGCGGACGTAGAACGGCGCGCCGTTGTCCGCCTTCACCCGGAACAGCAGCGCCGGGGTGGGCCGCTGCAGCGAACCGCGCAGCGAGGCCAGGCTGCTCAGCACGATCTGGCCGTTGCCGGAACCGCTGCCGTTGCCGTTGTGATGGGTGGCCCGCGCGAGCACGTTCACCGACACCGACGGCAGCATCAGCGGAACGATCAGGGCGGCCAGCACTCCGGTGACCGCCATCCGGCGGGCGCCGCCGAGCCGGCCCGCCGAGCCGTCCACCGACGGGCCCCAGGCCCGGTCCTGCAGCCGGGTGCCTGAGAGCAGGATCAGCAGGAATCCACCGGCCGCCGCGGCGAACCAGACCGGATGGGCAGCCTGCGACGAGGTTGCCGAGGCGATCGCCAGCACCTCCAGCAGCGGCGCCGCGGCCAGCAACGGGCGGCGCAGCAGCACGGCGAGGACGTCGGTCAGTGCCACCAGCGCGACCAGCGCCGAGGCCACCAGCAGCCGCAGCGGGCCGGTGGAGGCCAGCGGGGCGTGTTCCTGCTGCATCGCCTTGTTGGCGCCGCTGATCAGGTCGCCGATGTCGGTCAGCGAGGACGGCGTGGGCAGCACGCCGAGCAGCAGGTGCTGCGGAACGAAGACCCACAGCACCATGAGCACCGAGGCCACCAGGCCGGCCAGGACGTGCCACCAGCGTGGCGCCGAGCGCAACCGGAGCAGGGCGACGACGGCCAGGTAGGGCAGCACGCAGCCCACGCTGACCATCAGCCAGGACCAGTCCGTGAAGATCGAACGCAAGGGCAGGGTGGTCAGCAGCACGCCGCCGGCGACCGTGCCGGTCGCGGCCGCGACGACCGGGTCGGGCCCCGCCGCGAACTTGGCCGGGGCGCTCATCGGGCGGCGCTCGGGACGCGCGCGGACAGCAGGCTCGGCCACAGGTCGGCGATGTCGTCGGACGCCTCGGCCGGCACCACCCGCCATCCAGCGGCCCGCAACATGTCGGCGCTGGACTGCCAGGCGGCCTCGGCCATCAGATCACGCCCGCCCAGGTCCCAGGTCCAGGGCCGCAGCAGCACGGCCACCGCCGAGCCGGGTGTCTGCGGCCGGTGCAGCAGCCCGCTGAGGGAACCCTTGGGTGTGGCGGCGAGCACGGCGAACACGGCGGCGTCACGGCCGAGGCCGGTCAGCGCGGCTGCCAGTGGCGCTACATCGGCGCGCAGGGCGGGGGTCACGCCGGCCAGCATGTCCAGGATGGCTCCGGAGTTGTCGTGGGCCACCTCGCCGTCACCGGTCACCACCGCGACCCGGCGGCCCCGCTCGGCCAGGTGGCAGCCGATGCTGGCGGCGGCCGAGATCGCCCATTCCAGCGCTGCCGAGTCCGGCTGGGCCGGTGACGTCGGGTAGGCCAGCGCGCGGTGGTCCAGCAGCACCAGCGACTCGCCGTGCCAGGGCCGCTCCTCCTGCCGGACCATGAACGCGCCGGAGCGGGCGGTGCTGCGCCAGTGGATCTTGCGCAGGTCGTCACCGTGCCGGTACTCGCGCACCGAGGCGTCATCCGAACCGCCGACGCCCACCGAGTGGCTCAGCGTGGCGGCACCGTCGCGCCAGGCAACCGGCAGCGTGAGAGACGCCAGCCGGACGGTGGAGGGTCGCACTATCAGTTCTCCCACATCAGTCGAACGGGTGTCGGCGGTGACCAGGCCGAACGGGTCACTGGCCATCACGGTGGTCGGTCCCACGGTGTACCGGCCGCGGCGCAGTGCCGGCAGCGGATAAGCCACGGTACGACGCTGCCGGCCGCGGACGCCAGCCACGCTGAACCGGAGCGGGCGGCCGCCGGGCACCGTCTCGGTGATCCGCAACGGCCCGGTGCCGAAGCTGTGCGGGTTGCCCAGCACCAGCCGGACCTGCGCCTGCTCGCCGACCACGATCCGCGACGGCGTCACCGCGTGCCCGACCCGAAGGCCCGAGCGGGCCTGCCGCACCGCCAGCCATGCCGGGATCGGCAGCACCACCAGCAGCACGCCCAGGCGCTGCAGGTCCAGCACGCCCAGGATCAGCCCGGTCAACAAGGAGATGATTCCCACCGCGATGAACGTCCGGCCGCGGCTGGACAGTGTCACCCGCTGGGTTCCGATCGAGGCGTTGTCGATCAGCCGCGGTGCCGCCGAGGAACCGCCGGAGGTTCGGTTGGTCGCCACGCTGGTGCCTATCCGCGCGGGCTGGCTACCGGAATCGGGACCTTCGCCACGATCTCTGCCAGCAGGTCTTCAGGTGTTCGTCCGGCCACGGTCGCGGTCGCCGCCGGGATCAGCCGGTGCGCCAGCACCGGCACGGCAAGTCGCTGCACGTCATCGGGCAGCACGTAGTCCCGGCCGGCCAGCGCCGCCAGGGCCTTGGCGGTGCGCAGCAGGTGCAGCGAGGCGCGCGGCGAGGCGCCGAGCCGGATCTCGGAGTGGTTGCGGGTGGCCTCGGCCAGCGACACGACGTAGTCCTTGACCGACTCCACGACGTGCACCGTCCGGACGGTCTCGATCAGCGCGCGGATGTGGGCGGCGTCGGAGACCGCCTGCAGCGTGGCCAGCGGATCAATGGTGGTCTGGTCGCTGAGCATGGCGATCTCTGCGGTGCGATCGGGATAGCCCAGCGAGATCTTGGCGGTGAAGCGGTCCCGCTGCGCTTCGGGCAGGGCGTAGGTGCCCTCCATCTCCACCGGGTTCTGGGTGGCCAGCACCAGGAATGGTGACTGCAACTCGTAGCGCACCCCGTCCACGGTCACCTGCCGCTCGGCCATGCACTCCAGCAGCGCGGCCTGGGTCTTGGGCGAGGCGCGGTTGATCTCGTCGCCGAGCAGGATGTTGGCGAACACCGGGCCGGGCTTGAACTCGAAGTCGCTGGACTCGGCGTTGAAGATGCTGACGCCGGTGACGTCGCTGGGCAGCAGGTCGGGGGTGAACTGGATCCGCCGCACCGAGCAGTCGATGGATCGGGCCAGTGCCTTGGCGAAGGTGGTCTTGCCCACGCCGGGCACGTCCTCGATCAGCAGGTGCCCCTCGGCCAGCAGGACGGTGACCCCGAGCCGGATGACGTCGTACTTGCCGGCGATCACCTTCTCGATGTTTCCGATGATGCGCTGAGCGACCGGGCCCACCTCGGCGATCGGGACCGCCGACTGAGCCGACGCGGGGTCTACCACGCCAATGGCGCTCGGCTGCGGGCCGTGACCGTTCTGCGGCGCCGAACCGGCCGCCGGCTGAGCGGCCTGTGCTGCTGCATGTGTCACTGCGGAGATCCGTCCTGTCTGCTGGCGATGGCACCGGGCGTCTGGCCGCCCAGGGATTCACATTGTCGAGGAGCACGCGTCGGTTCCAGGGCCGACGTCAGCGCTGGCCCGTTGTCGATCCAGGGTAGTTGGTTCGGCCGTCCTGGGTGAGGGTCTCTCACGCATCCGGCTGCTCCTTCCCGCCGGGCCGGCCGGGCAGCCCATCCGGCCGGCTGGTCCAGGCCGGGGCAGGGGTGCGGCTGTGGTTCGGCGCGGCTGGCCAGCGGTGGGGAGTCCCCACCGGTCCACACCGCGTAGCTGTACTGGTTTGTCCGCTTTTCCGCGCTGGCCCGCACCGGATCCGGCTATCTTTTCGCATGTCAGTGGTGGACAGTGGGGTATGGTGGGCCATAGTGGGGGTAATGTTAAATCGTCGTCTAGTCGGTGACACGGAGGTGGGCGGTGTTTCTCGGAACGCACACCCCCCGGCTGGACGACAAGGGCCGGTTGGCCCTGCCCGCGAAGTTCCGTTCCGAGCTGGAAGGAGGACTGGTGATCACCAAGGGCCAGGAACGCTGCCTGTTCGTCTTTCCGATGTCGGAGTTCAGCCGGATCACCGAGCTGCTGCGCTCGGCACCGGTCACCCAGCGCAGCGTCCGGGACTACAGCCGGGTGTTCTTCGCCAGCGCCTCGCACGAGGTGCCGGACGGTCAGGGCCGGATCACCGTGCCCAGCCAGCTGCGCGAGTACGCCGGGCTGTCCA
>NZ_DASVQG010000329.1:0-7716 GCF_036389215.1 Jatrophihabitans sp. | reverse complement strand
CCACCACCACCGCCATGAAGCGGGGTGAGGGCACCCTGATCTACTCCCGCAGCGAGCACCGGCTGGTGCTGATCGGGCGGGGCATGCCGGCGCTGCCCGAGAACCAGACCTATCAGCTGTGGCTGATGACCGAGACCGGTGCGCCGGTCTCGGGCGGGGTGTTCCGCCCCGACCCGGCCGGTAACGTCGAGGTGCCGGCGTCCGGGAACCTGGACGGGGTGGACCAGATGGGGGTCTCGGTGGAACCGGCCGGCGGCTCGGCGCAGCCCACCCTGAGCACCGTGCAGGTCCTCAAGCTCTGACCCCGCCGCTGGCCCGGTGCTGCCGGTGCCGGTGTTGCCGCCGTGGCCGGGTGGCACCGGATACCGTGAGGTCCATGCCGGACAGCCCGCAGGTCGACCTGAACGCCGACCTCGGCGAGGGTTTCGGAGCCTGGACGGCCGGTGCGGACGAGGACCTGCTGGGCATCATCACCAGCGCGAACGTTGCCTGCGGCTTTCACGCCGGCGACCCGGTGATCATGCGGCGGGTCTGCGCCGAGGCCGTCCGGCGGGGTGTCGCGATCGGCGCCCAGGTCGGCTACCGGGACCTGGTGGGCTTCGGGCGGCGCCGGATCGACATCGCCCCGGACGACCTGAGCGCCGACGTGCTCTACCAGCTCGGTGCCCTGGACGGCTTCGCCCGGGCCGCCGGTGACCAGGTCCGCTACCTCAAGCCGCACGGCGCGCTGTATCACGCGGCAGCCACCGACGCCGGCCAGGCCGGTGCCGTGATCAGTGCGCTGCTCGGCTGGGGCCGGCCGCTGCCGGTGCTCACCCTGCCCGGCTCGGCGCTCGCCTCGGCTGCCGACGCGGCGGGACTCCCGGTCGTGTTCGAGGCCTTCTGCGACCGCGGCTACCGGGCCGACGGCTCGCTGGTGCCGCGCGGCCAGCCAGGTGCGGTGCTGCACGAGGCCGGCGAGATCGCCGACCGGGCGCTGGCGATGGTGACCGACGGTGAGGTACCGGCGGTCGACGGCAGCCGGGTCACGGTGCGGCCGGCGTCACTGTGCGTGCACGGCGACACCCCCGGCGCCGCCGCGATCGCCCGCGCGGTGCGGGATCGGCTGACCGGCGCCGGCGTCCGGCTGGCGGCCTTCACCGGATGACCGGCTGGACGCTGCTGCCCTACGGCCCGAGCGCGGTGCTGGTGGAGCTCGCCGGTGCTCCCGACGTCCTGCCGTTGCGCAATGCCCTGCTGGCCCGGGCACATCCGGCGGTGCTGGCGGTGGTTCCGGCCGCCCGGACGGTGCTGGTCGAGTTCGACCCGGGCGCTGTGTCAGGGGCCGAGCTGCGAAGCCTGCTCGAAGGCTGCCTCAGCGGCCCGGCCAGCTCGGTCACCCGGCAGCCGGAGCCCGCTGTCGAGCTGATGGTGCACTACGACGGCGCGGACCTGGAGTCGGTCGCGAGGGAGTGCGGGCTGACGGTGCCCGAGGTGATCCGGCGGCACTGCGCGCCGGAATACACCGTGCAGTTCTGTGGATTCGCGCCCGGCTTCGGCTACCTCAGCGGGCTCGACCCGGCGCTGCGGCTGCCGCGGCTGGCCAGCCCGCGACCGGCCGTGCCGGCCGGGTCGGTCGGCATCGCGGGCGAGTTCACCGGGGTATACCCGCGCAGCTCACCGGGTGGCTGGCTACTGCTGGGCCGGACCGACGCCGTGCTGTTCGACCTGGACCGCCGGCCGCCGGCGCTGCTGCGGCCCGGCACCCCCGTCCGGTTGACGCCGGCATGATCGGGCTGGACGCATGATCGGGCTGGACGCATGATCGGGCTGGCCGCATGATCGGGCAGGACGCATGATCGAGCTGCTGGCCCCCGGCCCGCTGGCCACCGTGCAGGATCTGGGCCGGCCGGGCTTGGCCGACCTCGGCGTCAGCCGCAGCGGGGCGTTCGACCGGGGCGCCCTGCGGCTGGCGAACCGGCTGGTGGGCAACCACGAGTCCGCGGCGGGCATCGAGTTCGTCCTCGGCGGGCTGGTTTTGCGGCTGGCCGATGCCGCCACCGTCGCGTTCACCGGCGCCCGCTGCGAGCTGTCCGGCCACCGCGGTGGCTGGAACGCCGCGCTGAGCTGTCCGGCCGGCAGCGTGATCTCCACCGGCACCCCGGTGACCGGCCTGCGCAGTTACCTGGCCGTCCGGGGCGGCCTGGCGGTTGCCCCCGTGCTGGGCTCCCGGGCCACCGACACCCTGTCCGGCCTGGGTCCGGCGGCGCTGGCCGCGGGCCAGCAACTACCGGTCGGAACGGCGGCGGCGGGCGAACCCGGCGACTTCGCGGGCGACCCGGCGCGGCAGCCGGCGGGCGGCACCGCCACCCTGCGGCTGGCCGCGGGCCCGCGCGCGGGCTGGTTCGACCCTGACCTGCGCGGCCGGCTGTTCGACTCGCCGTGGCTGGTCGGCCCGGACAGCAACCGGATCGGCACCCGGCTGGCCGGAACGGCGCTGCGACTGCGCCCGGATGCCGAACGCGCCGCCGCCGAGTTGCCGTCCGAGCCGACGCTGCCCGGAGCCGTCCAGGTACCGCCGGACGGCCAGCCGATCGTGCTCGGCCCGGACGCCCCGGTCACCGGCGGCTACCCGGTGATCGCGGTGCTGCCGGCTGCCGAACTGGACCTGCTGGCCCAGCTGCGGCCGGGCGGCGCGCTGCGGTTCGCCCCGTCCCGGGCTCCAGCTGGCTCCGGGCTCCGCTTCGGGCTCGGCTGAGCGGCGTGGATCGGCGAACCGGGCCTCTGCGTGCCGGGCCATAGCGAACCGGGCCTCAGCGAACCGTCCGTCCCTCGGTGCGCAGCGGCCGCCCGACCGAGGTGATGCACTTGCCGTCGGTCAGCCGCCATTTCCAGCCGTGCATCTGGCAGGTCAGCACCCCGTCCGCGACCCTGCCGAACCGGGTCAGGTCGGCCTTGAGGTGCGGGCAGCGGCGCTGGAAGGTCCAGCCGTCCACGGTGATCGACTCCTCGTCGTTGGCGGCCTCGGCGAAGTACCCCTCGGCGTAGTTCAGCCGCTCCTCGGACAGGCACTTGAAGAAGGTGTAGACGAACTCGTTGTAGGGCCCGATCCGGGTGGCGGTGAACCGGCAGGACAGGAACAGCGAGTTCACCCAGTCGATCTCGTGCTCGAAGATCAGCTGCTCCAGGTAGGCCCGCTTGGTCTGGAACCGGTAACGGACCTTCTCGTCCTGATAGGGGCGTACCTCCCGGCTGACGAAGTCCAGCAGGAAGTCGATGTCGCCGCGCTCGTCGTCGGTTGCGGTGACCCGGATCCCGCCGTTGATGCCGGCCGCCATGTGGTCGGCCTCCTCCAGCAGCGGCGTGAACCAGGCCTTGATCTCGGCCAGCACGTCGATCTCGGGATGGGTCCAGGTCCGCTTCTGCTCCTCCACCGCCGGCTGCCGCCGATCCTGCATGTCACGCAGGTAGCCGGTCTTGTCGGCGAACAGCTTGTCGACCTCGGCATCGGAGATCGGGTGGTCCAGCGGGCAGCCCGGTTCGTCGAGCCGGGCCACGGTGCCGGGCAACAGCAGCCGGCCGTTGTCCCGTCCGTGCTCGCCGAGCCAGTCCAGGTACACCTTCTGGTCGGGAAAGATGTTGGACTCGTCGCCGAAGATGTCGTTGAAGCCCCACAGCTCCTCATCCAGGAAGCACGGCGGGCCGGCGGTCGGAAACACATAGCTGGCGTGCAGGTCATCGATGTAGCGCAGGCTGCGGTCGAACTGCCGTTCCCGCTTGGTCGCTCCCAGCGCCTGCTTGGCCCGCTTGGGCAGGTCATAGACCATCGGAAACCAGATCGCGCCGGAGAACTGCAGCAGGTGGGCATCGACGTGGCCGAGCTTGGTGAACGAGGTCAGGTCCGCCGGCCGGGCATCGTTCTGGTTGAGCAGGATGTGCCGGCCGTCGGAGAGCCACAGCGAGGAGTCACCGATCGGGCCGTCGGTCGGCGAGATCAGCGAGTCGACCATCACCTGCAGGCCGTCGAGGTCGATCACCTCGTCGTTGCGGGTCCGGACGAAGGAGGTGAACCCCAGCTCCCGCAGCCGGTCCTCGAGCTCGCTGGTCGGGTAGTTCGGCAGCAGGACGGTGGCCTTCTTGCTGACGTAGCGCCTGAGGTGCTCGGGATCGAAGTGGTCGCGGTGCAGGTGCGAGACGAACAGGTAGTCGACGTTGCCGAAGGTGTCCCAGTCGAGCTGGGAGTTGTCCGGAAACGGGAACCAGGACCCGAAGTAGGCGGGGTTCACCCAGGGATCGGTGAGCACGCTGCCGAAGTCGGTCTCGATCAGCACGCTGGCATGGCCCAGGCCGGTCAGTCGCATGAAACTGTGCTCCACTCCGCCGCGCAGGTAGTTCTGTCTACCTCCAACGGTAGTCGCTGGCCGCGGCTGGGCCGTGACCTGACCATCACGCGTCGCGCGTGAGCCGGTGCCGCCTTCACGATGGCCGGCAGCGCGATCACTCGGTGTACGGACCGCCCGGTTCCGGACCTCCCAGTGCCTGCAGGACGAACGGCAACAGCTCCCGCAACGCCTTGCCGCGGTGGCTGATGGCATCCTTCTCGGCGGCCGGCAGCTCGGCGCTGGTCAGCTGGTAGCCCTCCGGCACGAAGATCGGGTCGTAGCCGAACCCGTGGGTGCCCCGGGGCTGGCGGATCAGCCGGCCGGGCATCCGGCCCTCGCGCACGACCTGGCTGCCGTCCGGGGTGACCAGCGCCGCCGCGCACACGAATGCCGCGCCCAGCCGGTCCTCCGGCGTGTCGGCCAGTTGCTCGAGCAGCAGGGTGAGGTTGGCGGTGTCGTCGTGCCGGGCGCCGGCCCAGCGCGCCGACAGCACACCCGGCATGCCGTTCAGCGCGTCCACCGCCAGGCCGGAGTCATCGGCCACCGTGACCAGGCCGGTGTGCTTGACCGCCTCGACCGCCTTGATCAGGGCGTTCTCGGCGAAGCTGGCGCCGGATTCGGGCACCTCGTCGAAGGCCGGCACGTCGGCAAGCCCGAGTACCTCGACCGGCATTCGGGGCTGCAGGATGCGTCGCAGCTCGTCGAGCTTCTTGCCGTTGCGGGTGGCCAGCAGCAGCCGTGCGGTCACCGTTTCACCTGCTCTTCGCGCGAGCGCCCATCGCTGGGATCTGCTGCGCTCCTCATTCGCGGTGCTCGCGCGGGCAGGATCAGCTGCTCACTCATCGACCCAGCGCGTCCTGCTGGTGGCGGGTCAGTTCGGCGCAACCGGCTACGGCCAGGTCCAGCAGCGCGTCGAGCTCGTCGCGGCGGAACGGCACCCCCTCCGCGGTGCCCTGCACCTCGACGAAGTCACCGGTGCCGGTGACCACCACGTTCATGTCGGTCCCGGCGCGGACGTCCTCCTCATACATCAGGTCCAGCCGGGGCTCACCGTCGATCACCCCCACCGACACCGCCGACACCGCGTTGATCAAGGGATCGGTCCGGGCCAGTGAGCCTCGCTTGCCCAGCCAGCCGACCGCGTCGGCCAGCGCGACGTAGGCGCCGGTGATCGCCGCCGTCCGGGTGCCGCCGTCGGCCTGCAGCACGTCGCAGTCGATGGCGATGGAGTTCTCACCGAGGGCGGACAGGTCCACCGCGGCCCGCAGCGAGCGACCGATCAGCCGCGAGATCTCGTGGGTTCGGCCACCGATCTTGCCGCGCACCGACTCGCGGTCGTTGCGGGTCAGGGTGGCGCGCGGCAGCATCGCGTACTCGGCCGTCACCCAGCCCAGGCCGCTGCCCCGGCGCCAGCGCGGCACCCCCTCGGTGACCGAGGCGGCGCACAGCACCTTGGTCTCGCCGAACTCGATCAGCGCCGAACCCTCGGCATAGGCCTGCCAGTTGCGGGTGATGGTGATCTGGCGGAGTTGGTCGGCGGCTCGGCCGTCCGGGCGGGAACTCATGCAGGCAGCCTATCGAGGCGCTCCGACAGCGCCACCGAGGGCGTGGCCGGGTAACCGGCAGCGCCACCGAGGACACGGCGACCGGACTGCGGGCATCATGGCTGGTATGCGCACCGAGACCTTCGAGTTCCGTACCGGCGACCAGGCCCAGGTGTGCGACATCACCGACACCTGCGGCAGGTTCCTGCAGGCCGGCGACGAGGGGCTGCTGAACGTCTTCGTTCCGCACGCGACCGCCGGGGTGGCGATCCTGGAAACCGGGGCCGGCAGTGACGAGGACCTGCTTGCCGCGCTGGCTGACCTGCTGCCGGCCGACAACCGCTGGCAGCACCGGCACGGCTCCCGCGGACACGGCCGCGACCACGTGCTGCCGGCCCTGATCGCTCCGTACGCGACGGTGCCGGTGATCGCCGGCCGGCTGCAACTGGGCACCTGGCAGTCGATCTGCCTGATCGACACCAACGTCGACAACGAGGTGCGCACCGTCCGGCTCAGCTTCGTGGCCGGCTGATTCGCGTGCTGGAGATGCGCATGCTGAGGATCGCCGGCGGCGAGCCCGGCCAGCGAGCCGCCGCACTCGCGGCCGGCAGCGAGGCCTGGCTGCCCGGTGCGCTGGCGGTCTATGACCGGTTGTTCGCCGCCGCCGGGCTGCAACCGGCTCGGGTCCGGCAGCTGGCCCTGGCGGCCCGGGACGCCCTGATCGGCTGGGCGCCGGACCTGGCAGCCGAACTGGATGGCTATGCCGAGGCCAGTTCGCTGCCGCGGTGGCGGCTGCACGCGCTCAACGCCCGTACCGAGTTGCTGGCCGCGGCGGGTGGCGCCAGCCGGGGTGAGTGCTCCGTGGTGGCCGGGGCGAACCAGGCCGGGGTGATGATCGGCGCGCAGACCTGGGACTGGCACCAGGAGTTGTCCGGCGGGTGGGCGGTGCTGGAGTACCGGCAGGCACGCTATCCGTTCCAGACGCTGACCGAGGCAGGCCTGCTGGCCAAGATCGGCGTCAATTCCGCCGGCCTCGGGGTGCTCTTCAACATCCTGGCGCACCGCAGCGACACCGGCGACGGCGGCGTGCCGGTACACGCGGTGGCCCGCCGGATCCTGGACTCCGCAGGCGACGTCGAGGCCGGCATCTCGATCCTGCGCAGTGCCCCGCTGTCGGCATCGAGCTGTTTCACCCTGCTGGACTGCCGGCGGGTCGCCTGCCTGGAAGCCACCCCGGCCGGCGTGGCCGAACTGCCGCCAGCGCGCTGGAGCGTGCACACCAACCACTTCCAGGACCCCGGGTTGGCGGCGAATGGCCTGCCGATGGAGCCGGGGTCCGACAGCCTGGCACGGCAGCAGGTACTGCTGGCCCGCTCAGCGGGCGACCGAGCGAGCGGCTCCGGCAGCCCGGACGGCGGCTCCGGCAGCCCGGCCGCGGGCCGGGGTCCCTCGGCCGAGGACCTGGCCGACCTGCTGTGCGCGCACGAGGCCGACGGTGCCGCGGTGTGCTGCCATGCCGAAGCCGCCGCGCCGCTGGGCACCGGCTGGCAGACGCTGGCGACCGTCGCCCTGGAACCGGCCGGCCGCCGGATGAGCGTGCTGGCCGGTGGGCCGTGCGAGCGGCCGGACAAGCACTGGCAGCAGTTCCGGGCGAGCTGAGGCGATCAGCGGGGTCCGGATCTTGCCCGGCGCGGCCCGCGACGGTGCAGGGCGGCGCCGAGTGCCACCCCCACGGCGAACGAGGCAAGCTGGCTGCCCCAGAACTCGTGGTCCTGCGCCTTGGGCTGCAAGCCGTTGAACAGGCCGGAGAA